>NZ_JBHZAK010000017.1:0-221396 GCF_042754165.1 Nocardia sp. NPDC059229 | reverse complement strand
GCGGACAGGGTGACATGTTCCTCTGCGCGATTCGGGACGGTCATTCCCGGAAAGTGTTGGGCTACAGTGTGTCCGACCACATCGGTGCCGACATGGTCACCGCGGCCATCGAAGACGCCGTCACCGCTCGCCGCGGACGCGCGCGCGGCACCATCCTGCATTCGGACCGTGGCGGGGAATTCACTGCCCACTTGACCGCGAAGGCATGTTTCCGCCACGGGCTGCGCCGATCGATGGGCGCGTCCGGCATCTGCTGGGACAACAGCCCCGCCGAGTCGTTCTGGTCGACGTTCAAACACGAACACTACTATCGACACGTCTACGCTACGAAGCCCGAACTCGTTGCCGCGGTTGACAAGTGGATCAGCTTCTACAACACTACGCGGCGACACTCCGCGATCGGGATGCAAAGCCCCGACAATTTCGAGAAGTCACTTCACGCGGCTGCCTGACAGCGCACAAGCCCCCCTGTCCACCATTTGGGGGGAACCTCAGAACGCCCTGTTCGCCTACATCGACGGCTGGTACAACTCCCAGCGCATCCAGAAGAAGCTGGGCTGGCGATCACCCGACGAGTTCGAAGCCGGTTACCATCAACAGGTTCCAGCCGGAACCAGATAATCCGCTCTCCGGATTAGCGGGGGAACCTCACGTTGCCTCGCCCTGACCTCGTTGTAAGGCAACATATCCAGCCTGGATCGCGTGCAACTCCGCGATCACCGGCTGGAACTCATGCCCGGTGACTTGCTCCTCGAACACGTACAGCCGCTTGAAGATGGCCTGATTCTGGCCTGCCGTGCAGTGCCGACACGACACCCCTCTGCTGGAGCCTGAGGGTATCGCCCACCCGACGTGTATCAGGCATCGCACGAGCTCGTCGGGGCAATTGCACAGGTGCAGAAGACCACCGATAAAGCTGTCCGCAGCATTGGCGATTTCATGCATCGTCATTACAAGCCGGACGGGACTGAGGCTGTGCGTGAAACCCCCATGCTGACAGCGTGGTTCGTGCGCGGAACGGGAGCGCCCGCCCACCAAAATCGCCCAATCCTCCACCGCCACATGAGCTTTCGGCGCGACCATCCTCACCGACAATCCCGAGTCGGACGCCGACCTGGACCTGAAGGTGCAGTGGACGATTCGGGTGATCATCTCGCTGTTCACCGTCCCCGCGGGCAGCCCCCTGATTCAAACCAGTTCGAAGTCGTAGGCGCCCTCACTCGGTGCTGTGACTCCGATCAGAAGGGTGACGGTCGCCGGGTGAGCTACGTGGGGCCGGTGCCGCGCACGGGACTGATGTGATCACCGCGCGGCAACGCAGGGTGGCTTCGTGAATTCCGCCGAGCGACAACCCTTCCCCTTCGGCAGCGGATCAGGTCAACGTCACTGACAGAACTGGACGGTATCCTGAAGGTCGCGAGGGACTGACCGGGTAACAAGCCTGTCAGGAGCTTTTATGTCCGAACGCCCTCGTATTCAACGCGACGCCACCGACACGGGTGCTGGAGACGCGTTGCGACGCCTGCTGGCCGAGCCGACGATATCGATTCCTGATGCGGCCAGACTCCTCGGGATCGGACGTTCCACCGTCTATGCCGCAGTCAAATCGGGTGAGCTACCAGCTATTCGGGTCGGCCACCGAGTGCGCATACCGTCCAAATGGATTCGCGAGGCACTACGTGTCGATGACGAACCGGACATCGGCACACAGTAGAGCTTCTTCGACCGGCCGACGCAGCATTCCGCCGTCCGCCGCCGCGCTCGTTGACCACGCAGCGCAGATCCTGCGCCCAGCGACGGGAAAGTCTCACTTCCGCTCGGTCGAAGGGTAATCCCGCGGCCTCATACCTGTCCCCGCGAACGGACAGCGAGGCGAAACAACGGCACGCGACCTTGCGTGTTGGTGCACCCACACTCCTACCCCTTCCGCAGATCGTCGATGTCTCCGAGCTCCGAAATGCTTGCACCCAAACGCAATTCGCCAATCCGGCTGGTCATTCGAACGGACGCCAGCCTGAGTCGACACCGCCGATCTACCCCGCAATCCACCTGCACAGAGGAGGCCCAGTATGCCCGGCACACAACCGGCACCGAGAAGGAGACGCCGGGCCGAGCCGATCAACAAGCACGTCGCGAAGAACGGCACGGTCACCTATCGGTTCCAGGTCGACATCGGAACAAAGCCCGACGGTACTCGCAACCGGCAGCAGTCCACCTATCGGACCTTGGCCGAGGCACGGCGCGAATATCGCCGGATCACAACAGAAGTCGCGCGCGGAACCTACACCCAGCTCACCGACATCACCGTCGAGGAAGCGTGCGACCAGTGGCTGGCCGATCGTCGCAGAATCCGGCGGAACTCACTGGAGCGCTGCCGCCAAGACCTGAAACCGGTACGCCGCCGACTCGGCAGTAAGGAGCTGGCGCACCTCACCAAGCAGGACGGGGATGCTCTCGTGGAGTGGATGCTGACCGCGGGACGGCGCTCCCCCCGGCAGCCTCGGCCCGACAGCCTGGTGTCGCAGGTCGCAGCGGTGATCGCACGCCACCCGGAAGGCATCTCGACCGCAGAACTCAAGGCCGAGTTCGGCAGGGACGTACATCACTGCCTCGCCGGCCTCGTCCGGGCGGGCCGGGTGACCCGCCCTCGACGGGCTGTCTACGTGCTGGCGCCACCGCCCACCGCGGTGGCGCCTCGGGGCGTCAAGCCGGTCACGGTCAGGTCGACGCTGACGACCTTCAGCATGATGGTTCAGTCCTATGTCGATCAGGGTGCTCTGCCGCGCAACGTCATTGCACTGGTGGACCGGCCAGCTGACGACATCGCCGACATCGATGACGACGAAACCAACGCGAAGTCTTGGACCATGAGCGAGGTCGAAGTCTTCCGAGCTGCGATCGCCAGCGAGCGCCTGGCCGCGTGCTGGCTGATGTCGTGTTACGGGATGCGCCGCTCGGAAGTGCTGGGCGTGCGGTGGCACCGGTTCGATGCCACCGCGTTGCGGGTGCGCCGGGAGCGGGTCGCCATCGGCAGAGAGACCGAGGAGAACTTGCCCAAGTCTCGCCGGAGCCGTCGCGATCTTCCGCCGCCCCCAGATCTGAAGGCCGCGCTGCGCGCGTTGAAGACCCGGCAGAAAGCGGAGTGCCTGGCCACGGGTGCATCCTGGTCCGACGATCGCCTGATCGCGGTGCACGAAGACGGGAGCCCGGTCCAGCCCGACTGGTATTCCGCCGAGTTTCAGCGAATTCGTAAGCGCACCGGACTGCGCCGAATTCCGTTGAAGGGGCTGCGGAACACGTCGGTGTCCCTGATGTTCGCCTCGGGTATCCCAGTGCACATCGTCGCAGCGTGGCACGGCCACGATCCAGCCATGTCGTTGAGCATCTACTCCGACGCCCATCCTCACGAGTTGAAGGCGGCCGGAGCCGCTCTCTTCGGATCAGAAGGTGGACGCAGACCACGGCCGGTTGGCAAGCTCTAGGCAAGCGGGAGCGCCCCGAGCCTCCCCCAGAAGGCGGAAAATCACTCCCGACCAGGCGCGATCGACTGGAATTACTTCATCGACCACTACATCACCGCCGTGCTCTATCCGCGCAGCGCCCTGGAGGAGGTGCGGGTGATGGTGGTGATCTGTGTCGTCGTGTCGTGGGTGGGTCTGTATCTGCTGTCGCGGCACCGGGCCGCTACGCAGCGGTCCTGATCGCGCGGATTGGCGTGATAAGAGCGGCAGTCAGGGCGAGTGCCGTCGCGATCAGCAGGGCCAGCAGCGATTTCGCCGCATCCGCCGGGGACCAGCTCGCGGCCTCGATGGCCGGTTGCAGGGCGGTGGTGGGCAGGTAGGGCTGCACCGATGGCACGGCCGACACCAGCAGGCAGCCCACGTAGACCACGGCGGTCACCCCGGCGGCGATACCCGCCGAGCCGAACCGCGCCGCCAGGGCCGCGGCGAACACCGCGAACGACACCACCGCGAGGGCTTGCACCGCAAGCGAACCCACGGCCGGACCCAGCGGGTAGGCCCCGAACAGTGCCCAGCACTCGTACAGCGCAACCGCGGCCCCGATCGAGGCAGCCGTGGCGATCACAGCTGCGGCGACCAGGATCCGGGGCAGATAGAGCCGCACCGGCGAGATCTCGCGACTGAAGTAGTAGATCCCGATCGGATCGGTATTGCGCAGGGCGCATGCCTGCGCGGCCAGGATCATGGCCACCGCCGCGACCAGCAGGCCGGTGTTCTTGACGTACTGCTGCAACCCGTCTCGCCAGTCGGGCACGCGCAGCAGCTGAATCTCCGAGGAGCGCCCGATCAGATCCGGCAGGTACTTCGCCCCGAGCAACGAGACGAATCCGAACAGAACGAAGGCGGCCACCAGGGCGACCAGCCGCCGCGTGCGCAGCCACCGGTACCACTCGACCCGGAATACGGTGCGGTTCATGGCTTCTCCCCGATGGCAGTGAAGAACGCGTCGGTCAAGGTCGGACGGGTGATGCGGATGTCGTCGAGCCGGCCGCTGTTCGCGGACGCGTCCGCCAGCGCCGGGCCCCACTGCGGCTGCTCGGCCTCGATGATCCGGCCGTCGGTCATGGCGATCCGCAGGATCGGCGCGGCGGTGTGCTCATCCAGGAACTCCCCTGTCTCCCCGGCGAAGACGGCCCGCCCGCGATGCAGGACCAGCAGCCGGTCGGCGAGATCCTCGACATCGGCGAGCAGGTGGCTGGAGAACACGACCGTCATCCGACTGCCCAGGTCCCGGATCAGCCCCAGCACGGCGGCGCGGCCTTCGGGATCCAGTGCGCTGGTGGGTTCGTCGAGAATGAGCACCTCGGGTTCGCGGACCAGCGCCGCGGCAATTCCCAAGCGCTGCAACATGCCCCGCGAGAACCCTCCGGCGCGCCGGTGGGCGTGCCGTTCCAGGTCGACGGCCGCGAGCGCGGCGTCGGCGGACCACGCACCGGTTCCGCGGGCCGGTCCGATGGCCATGGACTGTTCGAGGACCTCGCGCGCGGACAGCCAGGACTCGAAACCCGGTGTGTCCGGGCAGTATCCGAGGGCGTCCAGCCCGATCGGCACCCGCACGGCACCGCCGGTCACCGGTTGCAGGCCCAGCACGGTCCGGATCAGCGTGGTCTTGCCCGCGCCGTTGAGTCCGATCAGCCCTACCACCCCGGGACCGTCCACGGTCCAGCTCACGGTGTCCAGGGCGAGGAAGTTGCCGAAGCGCACCGACACATCGGTGACCTCGAGGTGGGGCTCAGCCACGGATCGTGTCACCGTCCCGGCCGACGATCAGGTAGATGATCCCGCCGAGCGGAATGCTGATCAGGCAGATGATCGCCCACGCCCATTTCGGCAGGTACTTCACCCGCGTGCGGGACAGGTCGTACCAGCAGAAGCCGACGAAGCCGATCCCCACCACGATCAGGGGCACCAGTGCGGCTACCGGAATGTTGGACACCGCGATTCCTCTCCTCAGCGCGAGCGCGTGATTGCTACCAGATATGCGAACATTATCAATCCCGATAGCAATGGTGCTAGTGTCCAGCCGTGGAATCCGTCGAACTTCTGCTGCACCCGGTTCGGCTGCGGATCGTGCAGGCATTCCTCGGCGACCGGACCCTGACCACGAGCGAGCTCAATGCCGAACTGGGCGATGTTCCGCCCGGCAGCCTCTACCGGCATGTCGCCAAGCTGGTCTCCGCCGGCGTCCTCGACGTCGTCACCGAGCGCCGCGTGCGCGGCACCGTCGAACGCACCTACCGGCTACGCCTGAGCGCTACCCAGATCACCCCCGACCAGCTCGACGCCATGAGTCCCGAGGACCACCGCCGCGCCTTCATGGGCTTCGTCGCCGGGCTCATGGCCGACTTCGACCGGTACCTCGACGGCGGCGATATCGATTACCTGCGAGACGGAGTCGGCTACCGCATGGCGGGTCTGTGGCTCGACGATGCCGAATTCGCCGACCTCGTCCGCGATCTGGGCCGCGTGCTGGCCCCGCGCCTGGCCAATGCCCCCGCGCCGGGCCGGAGGCGTCGCATCCTGCGCACCATCCTGGTCCCCGACTCCCCTACCCCCGGAGGCGAAACCGCTTCGGGCCCGGCATAATCGCGCTGGCCCGTCACAGCGAACGAAGGGGAATCAATGGGTGGCACATCGATCGGGTCGATCTTGCGCGAGCGCGTGGTGTATCCGGTGCGCACGGCCGTCAGCACCGTGCGCGGACTCGGAAACTTCACGCGCACCGGTCAATTCGGCGATGGCCGCGAGGCCGCCGTGCGCGACCACGTCCTCGCGAACGCCGAGCAGGGCGATCCGGAGAGTGTGCTGGCGACCATCGACAAGTTCGCCCGCACCCGCAGCAACCTGGTGAACGTCGGGGACGAGAAGGGCCTGCTGCTGGATGCCGCTGTGCGCAAAGCGAATCCGAAGCTGCTGCTCGAACTGGGCACCTATGTCGGCTACAGCGCGGTCCGCACCGCCCGCACCATGCCGGAGGGCGCGCGCCTCGTCTCCGTGGAGTTCAGCGCGGCCAATGCGGAGGTGGCCCGCGCCATCATCGCCCACGCCGGGCTGACGGAGCGGGTGACGGTGGTGGTCGGCACCATCGGCGACGGCGGCGAGACCATCCGGCGGCTCACCGAGGAGCACGGAATCACTGAGGGCACACTCGATTTCGTCTTCGTGGACCACGACAAGTCCGCGTACCTGGCCGACCTGAAGCACATTCTCGCGGCGGGCTGGCTGTACCCGGGCAGCATTGTCGTCGCCGACAATATGCGCGTCCCGGGCGCTCCGGACTACCTGCAGTACATGCGTGAGGCCGAGGGCAAGACCTGGCGCACCGTCGAGCACGACACCCACATCGAGTACCAGTCGCTGCTCAAGGACCGGGTACTCGAGTCGGAATACCTGGGCTGAGAAGGCTGGAACACCTGGGCCGAGACTGTTTCTCGGCCCGGGCACGGGTTCAGCGACGCCGCAGCGTCACGGGCAGATCGTCCTTCGGCAGCGGCGTCGCACTCATGTCGAGGGGCATGACGTAGTCCTGCGGCACCTCCCATTCGAAGGTGTGCAGCAGCTGGTGCACGATCGTCTTGATCTCGAGGCCCGCGAAGTGCTGGCCGAGGCACTTGTGCGCGCCCCCTCCGAACGGGGCCCACGCCACCCGGTGCCGCTTGTGCTCGGCGCGTTCGTCGGAGAAACGCTCGGGATCGAATTCCTCGGGGTGCGACCACATATCGGGGCGGCGGTGGTTGACGCTGATCGGGACGACGACGAAGGATCCCTTCGGCACGAAATAGCCGCACACCTCGGTGTCCTCCTGCACCGCCCGCGGGAAGATCTGCACCGGGGTGCACAGCCGGGTGGTTTCCTTGATGATCCAGTCGAGTTCGGTCAGCTCGGCGAGCTCGTCGTAGCCGAGTTCGAAGGGCATCTCCAGTGAGCGCGCTCGCGCGCGCTTCTGCCATTCCGGGTATTTGGCCATGTTGTAGACGACCCCGGAGAGCGTGGTCGTGGTGGTGTCGTGGGCGGCGGCCAGCAGGAAGATCATGTGGTTCACGATGTCCTGGTCGGTGAACCGATCGCCGTCGTCACCCGCGGCCTGACAGAGCATGGAAAGCAGGTCGGTGCCCGGGTTTTCGCGGGCGGCGACAATGCGGTCGGCGAGGAAGGCGGCCATGGTCTTGCGGGCGCGCATACCCCGCCACCAGCGGTTGCCGGGAATGGCGACGCGCACCATCGCGCCGCCGGCCTGCAGGATGTCCATGGTGGCGCCGCAGATGCGCTCGGCCTCGTCGCGCGGCAGGCGCGCGCCCATGAAGACCTCCAGCACGATGTCCAGGGTGAGCCGCTGCAGGTGCTGGTGCATGAGCACCGGATTGCCTTCGGCCACACTGCCTTCCGGCAGCTTGCTCAGGTGGCGGTCGGCGATCTCGTGCATATCCTTCAGATACGACGTGAGGGCGCCGCGACCGAAGGCCTGCTGCATGATCGAGCGGTGGCTGCGGTGCTCGTCGAAATCCAGCCGTACCAGACCCCGGTCGAAGAACGGTCCCTGCAGCGGCGCCCACGCCGGACCGTTGGCGAACACCCGGTCCTTGTTCAGCAGGATGCGCTGTGCCGCCTCGGGGCCACCGGCGATGATCCACTTGTCGCCGAACATGTTCAGGACATAGAGCGGGCCGTAGGCCGCCTCGTCCTCGAAGGCGGCCCCGGTGGGGTCGCGACGCTGCCGCTGCAGCTGGGCGATCCAGTGCGTCGCGGGCCCGCTGATCTGCTTCAGATCACTGCCCTCGGGCGGAGCGGCGACGAATTGTGTTCTGGGCATTGAGAACCCCCTCCTGCTACGAAGACGCAACGGAGGAAGCTACCCGCACGAAGACGGGGTGCTCAACTCGAGCGCCCCGGAACCGCCGCGGCCAGCGCGCGGGTGATCAAATCGCCTATCGCGGGAAGGTTTTCGGGCAGATCCAGATAGAAGTGGCCACCCGGGAAGGTGGCGAGGTCGAATCCGGCGGTGGTGTAGTCGCGCCACTCCCCCGCCTGCGCGGCCGAGGTGGTCGGATCGGCGGAGCTGACCAGCGCGGTGATCGGCGCGCGCAGCGGCGCACCGGGCTCGTGCCGGTAGGTCTCCACCGCGCGGTAGTCGCTGCGCACGGCCGGCAGCACCAGCTCGGCCAGACCGGGCTCGTCGCGCAGGATCCGCACCGACGCCGGATCGTTCGACAGGCGTTCCAGATCGGCGATGAGGCCCTCGTCGGGTCCGGCGTGCAGGCTTCCGGTCTCGGCGAAAGCCGGTGCGGGACGGCCGGAGACGAACAGGTGGGTCAGCTCGCGCCCGCCCGCCTCGACCCGGCGGGCGGCCTCGTAGGCGACGGTCGCGCCCATGCTGTGCCCGAAGATGGCCAGGTGCACGTCCCGCGGCCAGGCCAGCAGGTCGGCGGCGGCCCGGTCGGCCAGTTCGGTGAGCTCGGGCACCGGCGCGTCGCCGAGGCGGTCCTGGCGGCCGGGGTACTGCACGCCGAACACCGCGGTACCCGAGCCGACGCGCTGGGCCAGCGCTCGGTAGACGGTGACCGAGCCGCCGCCGGGCGGGAAGCAGACCAGCACGGTTGCGGGGCCGGGAGCGGATTTCAGTTCGCGCAGCCAGGCGGTTCCGGTGAGTCGTTGGGCTGTCATCCGATCGAGTATGCCGTGAGATGTGCCACCGTGGTCGGACCCGGTGCCGGCGATACAGTCGGATGGTGGCTACCTACGAAGCGCTGGTCCGTGAGTACGAGGCCGGAATCGGCGTCCCCGGCGCACCGCTGCCCGCAGTCGATCCAGGTGCGAATCTGGCTGCGACACTGCCGGTCTGGGCGCTGGCGGGCGGGGCGGTGGCGGCCTTCGCCGCGGCGGCCGATCGCTGGCGGGCCACCTGCGGCGTGGCGCCGCTGGGCGGTACGGTCGACCCGGCCCGGGTCGCCGCGGCCTTCTCGAGCGAGCGCCTGTTCCGGCTCCACGGCGAACCGCCGGACATCTTCGCAGAGTTGTCGGGATTCTTCAGGGCTGCGGACGCATGGGTGCGTACGCACGCCAACTATCCGCATCATCGCGCCCGGTTGCTGGCCGCCGTGGAGTTGCCCGGCACGGCCGGTCGCGAGGATTTCGCCCGGCGCGCAGCGACACTGACGGCGGCGGACATCGAACAGCGGGCCGGCGAGCACGGTGCGATCGCGGTGCGGGTCCGCCCCGAGCGGGAGTGGGCCGACAGCCCGCAGGGCAAGGCCGCCGCCTCCGGCCCGCTCGTCGCCGTGGCCGAGCGCGGCGATCGGGGTGGATTCGAGTGCCCCACTGCCGCAACACAACTGCTCCCGCTGCGCGGGATCCGGGTTCTCGATCTCACCCGGGTGATCGCCGGACCGGTGGCGACGCGGGCATTGGCCCTGCTCGGAGCCGATGTGCTGCGGATCGACCCACCCGGGTTGCCGGAGATCGGCTGGCAGTACCTGGACACTTGTCAGGGGAAGCGCTCCACTGTAGTCGATTTGCGTACCGGACTTCCTGTTTTTCGCGAATTGATCAGCAATGCAGACATAATCATCTCGGGTTACCGACCAGGCAGCTTGGAACATCTCGGAGTACGACCCGGGGAAATTCGCCCGGGAATTGTGCACGGCCGAGTTTCGACCTGGGGCGAACTCGGCCCGTGGGGTGATCGACGCGGTTTCGACAGCATCGTGCAGGCTGCATCGGGAATTTCGCTCATCGAAGGCACACAAGATAATTCGCGTAGCGAATCATCCGTGGGTGCCCTGCCGGCCCAGGCGCTCGATCACGCCAGCGGATACCTGCTCGCCGCGGGCGTGCTCGACGCGCTGTGCGCGCGCCGTGGCGACGGCCTCGGCCGCGATGTCCGGGTTGCCCTGGCCCGCACGGCATCCTGGCTGATCACCGCGCCGGGCCGGACGCCCGCCCACGAACCCGCCGCGGCGCCGGATGCCCGGTACGCACTCACCCACGACGCGGTGACCACCGCCGGACCCGCGCTGACCGAGTATCCGGACCATCCGTGGCCCGCTCCGGCCCACGGTTCGAGTGCTCCCGAGTGGAAAGCCCGACCGGACGGTTCGTAGCGCGCGCGAATGTATACAACGCGCTGCACGCACACCCGCAAGTGCATCAGCGAATTAGGCGAATTGGCTTGCAATACAGCGCTTTCAACACGCCGGACTTATCCCACGCCCGGCGTTAATATTTGAGACCCTGAAACCGACATCAAAATTGTCGACCCGTATGTCGACATGCGGATGGAGGACGTCATCGTGGATACACCTACTCCCTTGCTCACCGCCGCCAGCGACGCCGGCGCCATCTCGGTGGGGAGACGGGAATGGGCCGGATTGGCGGTGCTGGCGCTGGCCTGCCTGGTGTACTCGATGGACCTCACCGTCCTGCACCTGGCGGTCCCCCAGATCAGCGAGATACTCCGCCCCACGAGCTCCCAATTGCTCTGGATCATCGACGTTTACGGATTCATGGTCGCCGGGTTGCTGCTCACCATGGGCACCATCGGCGATCGCATCGGCCGACGGCGACTACTGATGGTCGGGGCGGCCGCCTTCGCGGTGATCTCGGTAATCGCGGCCTTCGCGCCCTCGGCGCCGGTGCTGATCGGCTGCCGGGCCCTGCTCGGCGTCGCCGGGGCCACCCTGGCGCCGTCCACACTCTCGTTGATATTCACCATGTTTCGCGATCCGGGCCAGCGCTCCATCGCGGTCGGGGTGTGGGTGGGGTCCTACTCGGTGGGCGGCTCCATCGGGCCGCTGGCGGGCGGCATCATGCTCGAGCACTTCTGGTGGGGCTCGGTGTTCCTGCTCGCGGTGCCCGTCATGGTGTTGCTGATCGTTCTCGCGCCCCGCGTGCTCCCCGAGTTCCGCGATCCCGACGCCGGCCGCCTGGACCTGGTCAGTGCCGGATTGTGCACGACGGCAGTGCTCTTGGTGGTCTTCGGCATGAAGAAGGCCGCCCAGGACGGCCCCGGCGCGGCCGCGGTCTCGGCGTTGGTGGCCGGCCTCGCGATCGGCGCGCTCTTCGTCCGGCGGCAGCTCAGTACCAGCGAACCCATGCTGGATCTGCGGCTGTTCCGGCTGGGCAGCTTCCGCACCGCGCTCACCATCAATATGGTCGCGATCTTCGTGGCCTTCGGGTACGCCCTGTTCGTGGGGCAGTATTTCCAACTGGTGCTGGGCATGTCGCCGCTGCGGGCGGGTCTGGCCACCATCCCGGCGGGCCTCGGCTTCATGATCGGCTCGCAGGTGGGCCCGCGCATCATGAAGGTGATGCGGCCCGCCTACATGATCGGCGGGGGCATGGCCATGGCGGCGTGCGGACTGCTGCTGCTCACCCGGATCACCGCGACCGGCGGCGTGGAGCTCACCATCGCGGCATCGCTGCTGGTGTCCTTCGGGCTGGCACCGGTTTTCGGCATCACCACCGAGCTCATCGTGGGCACCGCGCCTCCGGAGCAGGCGGGCGCGGCCTCCGGGCTCTCGGAGACCGGGGCCGAATTCGGTGGGGCGCTGGGAATCTCCATTCTCGGCAGCATCAGCATCGCGATCTACCGCAACCAGCTCAACACCACACTGCCCTATGGGGTGCAGGAGCCCGATGCCCGCGCCGCCCGCGACACCCTGGGCGCGGCACTCGAAGTCGCCCGGACCATGCCGGGGAAGGTGGGCAGCGCCATGGCCGAGGCGGCCAAGCACGCCTTCCTGACCGGCATGCACCTGACCGCCGCCATCGCGGCGGGCGCGGCGCTACTGCTGGCCGTCATCGCCATGACCCGGCTGCGGCACGTGCCGCCGGGCTGAGTTCACCCGGCCGGCCGGACAGTGAGGTCATCTGCCCCGGATGGCTTCGATGGCGGTCACCAGCGAATCACCGTCCAGCAGTTCGGCACCCGGCGCGATCATCTTCTGGATGGCGAGGCCCTGGAACAGCAGGAACAGCAGCTGCGCGACCGCCACCGCCTGCTCGTCGGTCAGATCCGGGTGCGCCGAGTGGACGGCCGCGGCGATTTCCCGATGCGCGACCGCGCTGGCCTCGGCCATGTAGACCTGCCGCGCGGGATCGCGCGCGATCTGGATGCCGTTCTCGGTGCTCAGCAACAGGCCGTCGCGATTGCGCTGCACCACATCGACGAAGCCGTTCCAGATCGCGGCCAGCGACTCCCACAGCGTGCGGCCCTCCCCCGCGTCCCGGATGGCGGCCTCCATGTCGTCACCGATCTGGGTGCCGACGCCCATCGTGATGGCCTCGGTGACCAGCTGATCCTTGGAACCGAAGTGATAGCCGATGGCAGCCAGGCTCACCCCGGCGGCAGTGGCGATGTCCCGGGCGGTCACCTTGGCCAGGCCGCGTTCCAGGACGGCCTTGCGGGCGCCCGCCAGGAGGTCTTCTCGATTTCCCATGGAACCACCCTACCAACGTCTTAGACGAACGTTCTAGACGGGCGTTTCACAAGCTGACGAGACCGGCGCATCCTCCGCGCGGGGCCCCGGCATCGATACGGCTACCCTCGAACGCGTGCGGCAGAAGATCCTCATGGACAACGACACCGGCATCGACGACTCCCTGGGCCTGCTCTACCTCCTCGCCTCCCCCGAGGCCGAGATCGTCGGAATCGCCTCCACCGCGGGCAATGTGCCCGCGCCGCAGGTGGCCGCCAACAATCTCGCGCTGCTCGAGCTGGCGCGGGCCCCGGAGCTCGAGGTTGCCCAGGGCGCGCTGACACCGCTGGCCGTGCCACTGCGCACCACCGAGGACACCCACGGGCCGCAGGGCGTCGGCTACGCCGAGCTGCCGCCGACCACCCGGACGCTGTCCGGCCGATCCGCGGCCCAGCTGTGGGTGGACCTGGTGCGCGAGCATCCGGGCGAGATCGTCGGGCTGTGCACCGGGCCGCTCACCAATCTCGCCCTGGCGCTGCGGATGGAACCCCAACTGCTGCAGCTGCTCCGGCGCCTGGTGATCATGGGCGGCGCGTTCAACCATCCCGGCAACACCACCCCGACCAACGAGTGGAACGTCCACGTCGATCCGGAAGCCGCCAAGGAGGTGTTCGACGCCTTCTCCGCCGCGCCCGCCGACCGCCGGCCCATCGTGTGTGCGCTCGACATCACCGAGACCATCGAGATGAAGCCCAAACACCTGGCGCTGCTGGCCGAACGGGCCGGGAGCACACCGGTGGAACACGTCAGCGAGAACGATCCGCCCGAGGCGCGCTCGGCGGCCAGCAATCCGCTGGTGCGGTACCTGACCGATGCGATCCGCTTCTACTTCGACTTCCACAAGCTCTACGACCAGGGGTATCTGGCGCACATGCACGACCCGTTCGCGGCTGCCGTGGCACTGGACCCGAGCCTGGCCGTCACCAAGCCGGCGACCGTGGACGTGGAGCTGACCGGAACCATCACCCGCGCCACCACGGTCGCCGACTGGGCGGGCATGTGGGGGCGGGAACCCAACGCCGACATCGTGATCGGGACCGATCCGGAGCTGTTCTTCGAGCGGCTCGTCGACCGGGTCGGGGATTACGCGCGAACCGTGTTCGCGGAGGGAGATTCGAGCCGGTGACCGACGAGCAGGACCTCGACTACGTCACCGATTTCCATACGCGGCTGGGACTGCCCGGAATCATCGATGTCCACACGCATTTCATGCCCGAACAGGTGCTGCGCAAGGTGTGGGGTTACTTCGATTCGGCGGGGCCACTGCTCGGCCACCGCGAGTGGCCGATCACCTACCGCGCCGAGGAGCAGGTGCGGCTGAAGACCCTGCGCGGCTTCGGCGTTCGCGCCTTCACCTCGATGGTCTACCCGCACAAGCCGGAGATGGCGGCCTGGCTCAACGACTGGTCCGGCGATTTCGCCGCCCGCACCCCGGACTGCCTGCACACGTCGACCTTCTACCCGGAGCCGGGCGCGGCCGATTATGTGCGTGCCGCGATCGAGTCGGGGACGCGAATCTTCAAGCTGCACATCCAGGTCGGGAACTATCACCCGGCGGATCCACTGCTGGACCAGGCGTGGGGCCTGGTCCAGGAGGCGGGCATCCCGGTGGTCACCCACTGTGGATCCGGTCCTGCCGCCGGGCGATTCACCGGTCCCGAGCCGATCGCCCAACTGCTCCGGCGGTTCCCGCGACTCCGTCTGATCATCGCGCACATGGGGGCGCCCGAGCACAGCGAGTTCCTCGACATCGCCGCGGACAACCCCAGAGTTCTCTTCGACACCACCATGAACTTCACCGACTTCTTCGAAGCCGGCGACCCCTTCCCGGCCGCCGAGCTGCCGCGCCTGCGGGACTTCGGGGATCGCATCCTGTTCGGCAGCGACTTCCCGAACATTCCCTATTCGTACGGCCATGCGCTGTTCGCTCTGGAACGGCTCGGTCTCGGTGACGACTGGCTGCGGGCGGTCTGTTACCGCAATGCGGCGGACCTCTTCGGCATCGGATAGCTCACCGGGCGCGACACTCCGGGTTTCGACGATACGCGCAAGGCCTTCCGGCGCATGGGTCTGACACGATGAGACGCTGTGGTCGGTGTCGGCTGAAACTTAATGGAAGGCGGGTCGGTCATGCGATTGGTCGCGGACATCCTGGTCGGATTGCTCGCCGCGCTGCACGTCTACATCCTGATCATGGAGATGTTCCTGTGGACCACGCCGCGGGTGCGCGCAGGCTTCGGCGTCACGGCCGAGTTCGCCGAGCAGTCCAAGGTGTTCGCCGCGAATCAGGGGCTCTACAACGGTTTTCTGGCGGCGGGGCTGATCTGGGGTCTGATTGCCGCCGATCCGGTGGGGCAGGCCGCGAAGATCTTCTTCGCGGCCTGCGTCGTGGTGGCCGGACTCTATGGTGGGGCCACCGCGAGCCGCCGGATCTTCGTCGGGCAGGCGCTGCCCGGCGCGATCACGCTGATCGCGGTCCTACTGGCCGGGTAGCGCCGCGGCGCTGAGCGCGATCTTGGCATTGCGGCCCGGGCGTTCGCTCGCGGCCGCGGCCTCGGCGGCCTCCGCGAGCGGGTAGGTGGCCTCGATGGCCAGGTCCAGTTCGCCGCGGGCGGCCAGGGTCACCAGCTCGGTGATGAGGCGGCGGCGTTCGTCACCGCCGATCTCCTCGGCGCGCTTGGAACCCCAGAAGCCCTTCACCACGGCCTGTTTGAAGATGATCGGGCCGGGGTTGAGCACGAGCGGCTGGCCCGAGAGCGCGCCGAAGGTGATGAGCTCACCACGCGGGCCGAGCACCGACAGCAGGTCATCGGCAGCCGGCCCGCCGACCTGGTCCACCGCACGGGCGATGGGTTCGCCGCCGGTGACCTCCGCGACCTGCTGCTGCCAGTCCCCCGACTCGGTCTCGAGCACCGGTTCGAAGCCCAGCTCCCGCAACGACTTCGCGGCCGCCGCGCTGCGCACCAGGTTCAGGACGTGGACGCCGCGGGCGCGAGCGAGCTGGTTCACCAGTCGTCCCACCGCGCCATTGGCGGCATTGATCGCGATCCACTGGCCGGGCTCGACATCGAGATCCTCGAGCAGCATGAGTGCGCTCAGCGGCATGGCCAGCAGCTGACTCGCAGTCGCGTCGGACACCGTATCCGGCACCGGGACGATCCCGGCCGCCTTGGCCACGAAATACTCCGCCCAGGCGCCCTGCACACCCGAAACCGTCACGCGCTGACCGATTTCCAGGCCGGTGACCCCCGGGCCCAGGGCATCGACGCGACCGACGGCCTCGGTGCCCGGGATGGCGGGCAGCTCGGGCCGGTAGCCGTAGACGCCACGGATGATGGCAAGGTCGTGATTGTGGATCGGGGCCAGCGTGGTCGCGATCCGCACCTCACCCGGCCCGGGCTCGGGCACCGGCCGCTCGGCCGTGGTCAGGACCTGCTCGGGCTCGCCGAACTGTTCGATGATTACCGCACGCATGCTCATCCTCCTCAGTCTTCGACCACGATGACGTCGACCTCGATATTGCCGCGAGTGGCATTGGAATACGGGCACACCTGGTGAGCCTTGTCCGCCAGCGCCTGCGCCTCGTCCAGGGGCAGGTGCGGCAGCGACACCTCGAGGGTAACGGTCAGGCCGAACCCGCCGGCGTCATTGGGGCCGATGCCGACCTTCGCGCCCACGGCCGAGTCGTCCACATTCGCCTTCAGCGACCGCGCCACGGTGCGCAGTGCCGAGTGGAAGCAGGCCGCGTAGCCGGCGGCGAAGAGCTGCTCCGGGTTGGTGCCGAGGCCGTTGCCGCCCATCTCCTTCGGAATCGAGAGCGCGGCGTCGATCTTGCCGTCGTCGGTGCGGACCTGGCCGTTGCGGCCGTCTCCGGTGGCGAGGGCTTCGGCGGTGTAGAGCACGTTCATCAGGGGGTTTCCTTCGATCGGGTGTGGGCGGTGAGAGCTTCGGTGAGTCGGTGCAGGGTTTCCCGCAGTTGGATCAGTTCCTCGCCGGGCAGGCCGGCGATGTCGGCCGATCGCGCCGGGATCCGGCATGCGGCCGAACGCAATTCGCGTCCGCGGTCGGTCAGCGTGATCTCCACGCGGCGCTCGTCGACGGTCGAGCGGCGGCGTGCCACGAAGCCCGCCGCCTCGAGCCGCTTGAGCAGTGGCGACAGCGTGCCCGAGTCCAGTTCCAGGGCCGAGCACAGATCGCCGACGGTGCGGTCGTCGCGCTGCCAGAGCGCGAGCAGCACCAGGTATTGCGGATAGGTGATGCCCAGGGCGTCCAGCTGGGGCCGATACATGGCGGTCATGGCCCGGGACGCCGAGTAGAGCGCGAAGCACAGCTGGTTTTCCAGCGCCAGCTCATCGGTCATGTCCAATACGGTAGCCAGCAATTAGATTGTGCACAATCTATCTGACCGTCTGCTGCGTCACACCCGCCGATAACATCGCCCGCGACCGGCCGCAGGGCGGGTTCCGATCATCGGGAATTTCGCTCGCGGACAGGCGGATTCCCGGACACCACTGCTAGAACGCGTTCTAATATGGGCACACCGAACCAGTGGGGAGTTGCGATGACGCACGAGGTAGTGAACCGGGTCGCAGAGCTGTCGGACCAGTTGGCGGCGACCGCCGAGGAGACCGAGCGGCTCGGCAAGCTCTCCGACGAGAGCGTGAAGCTGATCCGTCAGGCCGGGGTGATGCGGCTGCTGCAGCCCGCAGATTTCGGCGGGTACGCCGCGCATCCCCGGGATTTCGCCGAGGCGGTCATGGCCGTGGCCCAGCACTGCGGGTCCACCGGCTGGGTATGTGGCGTAGGCGGCGTGCACCCGTGGGAGATGGCGCTGATGGACCGGCGGCTCCAGAACGAGGTGTGGGGCGAGAACCCGGACACCTGGATCGCCTCACCGTATGCCGCCCAGGGCGTGGCGACGCCGGTCGACGGCGGATACACCCTGCGCGGTCGCTGGAACTTCTCCTCCGGCACCGATCACTGCGACTGGATCTTCCTGGGCGCGCTGCTCGGTGACGCCGACGGCAGTCCGGTCATGCCGCCGACCGTCCTGCACGTGGTGCTGCCGCGCAAGGACTACACGATCGTCGACGACTCGTGGGATGTCATCGGGCTGCAGGGCACCGGCAGCAAGGACGTCATCGTGGACGGCGCGTTCATCCCGGCCTATCGGACCATCGAATTCGATGCCGTCGCGGCCGGTGAGATCGCGGCCGAGCACGCGGGCCGCACCGAGACCGTCTACCAGCTGCCGTTCTGGGCCATGTTCCCGCTGGGGATCACCTCCGCGGTGATCGGCATCGCCGAGGGCGCGCTCGCGGCGCACCTGAACTATCAGCGCGACCGGGTCACGGCCATGGGCACCAAGATCAAGGACGATCCGTACGTGCTGTCGGCCATCTCCGAGGCGGCGGCCGATATCGCGGCCTCGCGCACTCAGCTGCTGGACGGCATCAGCCGCCTCTACGACCAGGCCGAGGCCGGGAAGACCATCACCTTCGAGGATCGTTCCCTGGTGCGCCGCAATCAAGTTCGCTGCGCCTGGCGGGCGGTGTCGGCGGTGGACGAGATCTTCGCCCGGTCCGGCGGTAACGCGGTGCGGCGGCAGAACGTCATGCAGCGGTTCTGGCGGGACGCGCACGTGGGCCTGCAGCACGCCATCCACACGCCCGGATCGCTGTACCACTCGACGGCATTGACCATCATGGGCATCGAGCCCGAGGGTCCGCTGCGCGCCATGATCTGACAACCGCCGGGTCGGCCCGGCACGGTTTCCGCGCTGGGCGGCCACGCCTCCAGGCCGTTCCGATGGGTGATGCTACGAGTTTGCTACCAAACGATTTCTAGAAGGATGCAATCACGTCACCGCAGGACATTCCATAGACCAACACGCACGGTTATGTCTGGAAAATAGCCTCAAAAGCGACATACTCGCTGTCATGCATCGGCTGTCACGCTACCTCGTCGCCCTGATCGCCACATTTGCTGCCCTTGTGCCCGTCACCGCGTCGGCCGACCCCGGCGAGAGGGCTTCCATCGTCGACGTGCGCCCGCTGGGCGGCCGCCAGTACGAGGTCACCGTCTACTCGGCGGCCATGAACCGGACCATCCCGGTGTGGGTTTCACACCCGGACGGCCCCGCGCCGGCCCTGTACCTGCTCAACGCGGTGGACGGCGGTGAGACCGGTGGCCCGTGGACCAATCGCACCGATGTCGCCCAGTTCTTCGCCGACAAGCCGGTCAATGTCATCACCCCGATCGGCGGCCGTGCCAGCTTCTACACCGACTGGGTCGCCGATGATCCGACACTGGGCCGGAACCAATGGTCCACTTTCCTCATTCACGAATTGCCGCCGCTGCTGGAATCGCGATTCGCGATGACGGGGCGGAATGCCGTCGCGGGCGCATCGATGTCGGCCACCTCCGCACTCAACCTCGCCATCCAAGCACCCGGTATGTATCAGGCGGTGGGTTCCTTCAGCGGTTGCCCGCGCACGGCGGACGCGGCGGCGCGGACCTATGTGCGATCCACGCTCGAGCTGTTCGGCGCGAATGCCGCCAATATGTGGGGCGGCGACGACAATCCGGCCTGGAGCGCCCACGACCCGGTTCTCAATGCGGATCGACTGCGCGGTGTGGCGCTGTACATTTCTTCGGGGAATGGCATTCTGGGCGTTCATGACTCGCTCACCGATCCCAGCATCGGAGGGGATGTCAACGCGCTGACGGATCGGCTGGCCGTGGGTGGGGCTATGGAGACGGTGGTGCGAGGCTGCACGGATTCGCTTGTCGGTGCGTTGAGTTCGCTGGGGATTCCGGCGCAGGTGGTGTATCGGGATGGGACGCATGCGTGGCCGTATTGGCAGGACGACATGCATGATTCTTGGCCGCTTTTCGCGGGGGCTCTGGGAGTTTAGGAAGAGAAGAAGTAGGTGGGGGAAATGAAGTGAAAACCATTCTGCCGCAGTTCAATTCGGTGATATTCGACCGATTGCCGCGGTAGAATGGGGGTATGAATTGGGGCGGGCAGATCATCGATGACATCACCGCGGTGGACGCGGTCGGTGTGGTGGGTGACGCGCTCGATGTGCTGATTCAGGATTCGCTGGGGCCGATCGGTGATGACGACCTGCTGGACGTGATGCGGGAATGGGAAAGCCACCGCCGTCGCATGGCCGCGTTCGAGCACAAACTGATTCGTGAGGTCGAGAACCGCAACCTGCCCGAAAAAGCCGGGGTGAGGCAGACCTCGACATTCCTCGCTCACACCCTGCGCCTGGGACACGCCGAAGCCCGCGCGCGATGCAACCACGACGCGCTGGTAGCGTTCCTGCGCCCGGAAATGGGCCCGACCACACTGGGCAAACACCGCGGCCTGCCGGTCTCCACGATCATCACCATGTCGTTGGCCGAGGTCGAAGCCGCCGCCGGGATCGCCACCACCGCCTCCGGCGGCGCCATCCCGCTGACAGAAGCCCTGCAGTTGGCGCAGCGGCTGGCGTTGATCGCCACCGAACGCGGCTGCACCCGACCCGGCTGCAACGCCCCCGCCACCATGACCGCCGTGCACCACATCACCGAATGGGCCCACGGCAGCCCCACCGACATCGACAACCTCACCCTGGCCTGCGATGCCTGCCACGCGATGATCCACGACGGACCCGGCGGCTGGAAAACCGTTGTCATGCCCCCGGATTCCGAACACGCCGGACGCACCGGGTGGATCGCGCCACCGCATATCGACCCGTCCCGGACCCCGCAGGTCAACGACCGCCACCACGCGGGTGAGTTGATGGCCGCCAAGCTGGCCCAGATCCGCGAACGCACCCGCCCACCGGTGCGGTGGTGGTCACGCCCCTAACCCTCGTCGAGCCTCACCGAAGGTGGGGTCCTTCGGACTGCCTGCACCGCCCGCGGCCTCGGCCACCACGCCGCACTACCGTGACCAGGTAATTTCCAGTTCCTGGAGATCAAAGCCCTGGGGGAAGTGGGCGGTCCGGGGTTCGCCGGGGTGGCCGCCGTGGCGCTCGTAGAAGGCGATAGCGGGTGTATTGGCCTGGAGGACTTCGAGGTAGACGGGGCGGCCCGGGTATTCGGCAGCGGCCCATTCGAATCCGTGGTGCAGGAGGCGGGAGCCGATGCCGCCTCGTTTGAGGGTCGGGCCGACGTGCAGATTGTCGATGAGAATGCGGCCGTCCGCGCGGGGTGCCAGGTAGATGAATCCGAGTAATTCCGAGCCGGATTCGGCGATGAACAGGTCACCTTCGGACCGGTCGCCGGTCAGGCGGCTGTGCCAGAGCGCCTTGTGGTCGTCGGTCAGCGCACCGTTCAGGTAGCTCGCGGGCATGATGCTCGCGTAGGCGGTGCGCCAGCTGGCGGTGTGCAGCGTGGCGACCGCTTCCGCGTCGGATTCGGTACCTGGTCGGATCCGGATGTCCATGGGGCTCAGGACCGTTCGTCGAAGGCCCGGAGGATTTCTTCGGCGGCGAGGGCTGGGGTGAGCGAGCCCTCGCGGACCTGTTTTTCCACCTGGGCGCGCAGGGCCTTGACGTTCGGGTTCTCGGTGAGGCGGCGGAGCAGGTTGTCGTGGACCATGGTCCAGGTCCAGTCGACCTGCTGGCGACGGCGCTTCTCGGCGAACTCGCCTGCTTCGGTGAGGACGCGGCGGTGGGTGAGGACCGTGTCCCAGAACGAATCCAGTCCGATGCCGTTCAGGCCGGACATGGTGAGAACCGGTGGACGCCACAGGGATTCGCGCGGGTGGATGAGCCGCATGGCCCCTTGCAGCTCCCGCGCGGCGGCCTTGGCCTCCAGCTCGTGGCGGCCGTCGGCCTTGTTCACGGCCACCAGGTCGGCGAGTTCGAGGACGCCCTTCTTGATTCCTTGCAGCTGGTCGCCGGTGCGGGCCAGGGTGAGGAAGCAGAAGACATCGACCATATTGGCGACGGTGACCTCGGACTGGCCGACACCGACGGTCTCCACCAGGATGACGTCGTAGCCTGCCGCCTCCAGCAGCACGATGGTCTCGCGGGTCGCTTTCGCCACGCCGCCGAGGGTTCCGGCCGTGGGGGACGGCCGGATGAAGGCGTCCCGTTCCACCGACAGTCGCGCCATGCGGGTCTTGTCGCCGAGGATCGAGCCGCCGGTCCGCGTCGAGGACGGGTCCACGGCCAGTACCGCCACGCGGTGGCCCTGGCCGATGAGGTACATGCCCAGCGCGTCGATGAACGTCGACTTGCCGACGCCCGGAACACCGGTGATGCCAACGCGATTGGACACCACCTTGCCCGCTTCGGGGGTCAGCCGCAGCAGCAGCTGCTGGGCCAGGTCCCGGTGGTCGGTGCGGGTCGATTCGACCAGGGTGATGGCGCGGGCCAGGCCGGCCCGCTCCCCTGTCCGGACCTGCGCGGCCAGTTGGTCGACGTCGATCACCCGGCGCGCCACCGGAGTGGCGGGCTGGGCGCCGGGGCTGGGCGTTTCTGCTCCGGCGGGGCCGGAGAGGCCGACGCCGGCGGTGGTGCCGAGCCGAGGGTGGATTCCGCCACCCTCGGTCCCGCGTGCGGCGTCGCTCATTCCGTTGCGCCGGTGCCGATCTCGTGGCCCAGCTGTGCGGCCAGCTTCTTGATCAGGTCGATCGCGGCGTCGGCGATGATAGTGCCGGGGCCGAAGATGCCGGCGGCACCCGCGGCATACAGCTCGTCGTAATCACCGGGCGGGATGACGCCGCCGACGGTGACCATGATGTCGGGGCGGCCGACATCGGCCAGTGCCTGCCGCAGGGCGGGCACCAGCGTGAGGTGGCCTGCGGCCAGCGACGAGACACCAACGACGTGCACGTCGTTGTCGGCCGCCTGCTGCGCCACCTCCTCGGGGGTCTGGAACAGCGGGCCCACATCGACGTCCATGCCGAGGTCGGCGAAGGCCGTGGCGATCACCTTCTGGCCGCGGTCGTGGCCGTCCTGACCCATCTTGGCGACCAGGATGCGGGGGCGACGGCCCTCCGCCTCGGCGAACGCCTCGACCAGTTCGATGGCCTTGCTGATATTGGTCACCTTGCCGGCCTCCTCACGGTAAACGCCGGAGAGCGTGCGGATCTCGGCCTGGTGGCGGCCGTACACCTGCTCCAGCGCGTCGGAGATCTCACCCACGGTGGCCTTGGCGCGCGCGGCGTTGATGGCCAGGGCGAGCAGGTTGTTGTCCAAGCCGCCCTCGGACGAGGCTGCCGCACGGGTCAATTCGGCCAGCGCCTTCTCGACCTCGGCCGAATCGCGTTCCGCCCGCAGCTTTTCCAGCTTGGCGTTCTGCTCGGCGCGCACGCGCGAGTTCTCGACCTTGAGCACCTCGATCGGGGTGTCTTCCTCGACCAGGTACTTGTTGACGCCGATCACCGGCTGCTGGCCGGTGTCGATGCGCGCCTGGGTGCGGGCGGCGGCCTCTTCGATGCGCAGCTTCGGGATGCCCTCCGAAATCGCCTGCGCCATACCGCCGTGCGCCTCGATCTCGGCGATGTGGGCGCGGGCGCGCTCGGCCAGCTGGTGGGTCAGCCACTCCACGTAGTACGAACCGCCCCACGGGTCGGCCGGACGGGTGGTGTTGGACTCCTGCTGGATGAGCAGCTGGGTGTTCCGGGCGATGCGGGCGGAGAAGTCCGTCGGCAGGGCCAGCGCCTCGTCCAGCGCATTGGTGTGCAGCGACTGGGTGTGGCCCTGGGTGGCAGCCATGGCCTCGACGCAGGTGCGCGCGACGTTGTTGAACACGTCCTGCGCGGTCAGCGACCAGCCCGAGGTCTGGGAGTGCGTGCGCAGCGCCAGCGACTTCGAGTTCTTGGGCTCGAACTTGGCGACCAGCTCGCTCCAGAGGAGCCGTCCCGCACGGAGTTTCGCGACCTCCATGAAGAAGTTCATGCCGATGGCCCAGAAGAACGACAGTCGCGGCGCGAACTTGTCGACCTCCATGCCCGCGTCCAGACCGGCCTTGATGTACTCCACGCCGTCGGCGAGGGTGTAGGCCAGCTCGAGGTCGGCCGTGGCTCCGGCCTCCTGGATGTGGTAGCCGGAGATGGAGATCGAGTTGAACTTCGGCATCTTCGCGGAGGTGTAGGCGAAGATGTCGGAGATGATCCGCATCGAGGGCTTGGGCGGGTAGATGTAGGTGTTGCGGACCATGAACTCTTTCAGAATGTCGTTCTGAATGGTTCCGGCCAGCTGCTCGGGCTTGACGCCCTGCTCCTCTGCGGCGACGACGTAGAGCGCCAGGATCGGCAGCACCGCGCCGTTCATGGTCATCGACACCGAAACCTGGTCCAGCGGAATGTGATCGAACAGTTCCCGCATGTCGAGGATCGAGTCGATGGCGACACCGGCCATGCCGACGTCACCGGTGACGCGCGGGTGGTCGGAGTCGTAGCCGCGGTGGGTCGCCAGGTCGAAGGCGACCGACAGGCCCTTCTGGCCCGCCTGCAGGTTGCGGCGGTAGAAGGCGTTCGAGTCGGCGGCGGTGGAGAAGCCCGCGTACTGGCGGATCGTCCACGGCTGGTTCACGTACATGGTCGGGTACGGGCCGCGCACGAACGGGGCCACACCCGGCACGCTGTCGAGCGGGTAGCCCTCGGCGACGATGGCGTCCCGGTCGGCCTTGGTGAACACCGGCGGCACCTCGATGCCCTCGGGGGTCGACCAGGTGAGCTGTTCGGGCGCATAGTGATTGGCGCTCGCGGCCTCGGCGACGAAGGCGTCGACCTGCGCGGCGCTGACGTCGGCGGGCGCGGTGTCGCCCTCGGTCAGCGGTACTTCGGCGAAATTGCCGATGCGATGTTTGATATCGCTCATCTCTACGCTCCCAGCTTTTCGAGCAGGCCGGTCAGAGCCGCCACAGCATCCATGCGGGCCGTCACGAAGCCATCCGGGCGCTGCGCGCCGGTCAGCTCCGCGACCGCCTTCTCGGGTCCGGCCAGCAGCACGGTGGTCACACCGGCAGCCCGCAATTCGTCCACGGCCGCGGCGGCGTCGGTGCCGTAGCGGGTGTCGGAGCCGCACAGCACGGCGATCGACGGGCCGGCCTCGGTGACCGCCTCGATGCCGCCGGAGGCCAGCAGGTTGGTGGTGAAGGTGACACGAACATTGTTCTCCGACACCGGGCCCAGCGGAACCAGGCGCACCTGGGGGCGCGCGCCGTTGGCGGCCAGGTAGGCGTCCGAGCGGTTGCGCAGGGCCTCGAAGGCCGCGCCGTAGCGGGCCGGCGAGGTCTTGGCGCGCGCGGCCTCCGACAGCGGCTTCTCACCCAGGTTCGGGAACTCGTTGACACCGGTGACGGCCGTCTTGCGGTGCGCCACATCGGAATCGCGCCTCGCCTTGGTCTCGGCGATGCGCTCGGCGAGCAGGCCCGCCTGCAGCGCCGCCAGGTAGCCGCCGGCGGCCTCGATCTCCTGCATGAACTCCCACGCCTTGGCGGCGAGCTCATCGGTCAGCGACTCCACGTACCAGGAGCCCGCGCCCGGGTCCTGCACGTGGCCGAGGCGGGATTCCTCGAGCAGCAGCAGCTGAGTGTTGCGGGCCATGCGCTCCGAGAACGCCGTGGAGACCTCGAGCTCCCCGGCGGGCAGCGCGTCGTCGAAGGGCAGCACGGTGACGATGTCCGCGCCACCGACGCCCGCACCGAACGCGGCGAGGGTGGTGCGCAGCATGTTCACCCACGGGTCGCGCTGGCTCATCATGGCCGAGGACGTGATCGCCTGCTGCGGCGCGTTACCGAAGGCCGGAGCCCCGCACACATGCGCGACGCGCGCCCAGAGCCGCCGGGCGGCACGGAATTTGGCGATGGTCTCGAACTGGTCGTCCGTGGCCGCGAAGCGGAACTCCAGCTGCTCCAGCGCATCCGCGATATCGGCTCCGGCATCGGTGAGCGAGCGCAGGTACTCCAGGCCCGCGGCCACCGCCGCACCCAGCTCCTGGGCGTCGGAGGCGCCGGAATTGTGGAAGGCCACGCCGCACACGGTGATCGCGCGGACCGTCTCGGTGCGGGCCACCGCCTGCTGGGCCAGCGCGACCGCGCCGTCCAGGTCGATGGCCGAGGAGCCGGCGAACAGGCTCGTCAGCGGGGTGGCGCCCAGCGAGACCCGAATGTCCTTGCGGTTCGGGGCCTCATAGCCGTCGAGCACCGAGAACAGTGCGGCCGCAGCCTCATTGGCGGCCGGCCCGGCGTCGAGGGTGAGCGGCGCCAGCTCGAAGAGGAAGCCCTGTAGTGCGGTGGCCAGCCCGTCGACCGGCACGCCGCGCTCGGCGACGCCCAGCCACACCGCGCTCACGCCGTTGTCGAGCGCGAAGAGGATGTCCGCGTTGACAGCCTCGGCATCGGGACCGCCGAAACGCTGGCTGACGAACCACCCACGGTGCACGTCACGGGTGGCGTCGCCACCGCGCACGTAGGGGAACTGCCCGGGCAGCGGCTGCTCGGGCAGTTCGTCGCGGCGCGTGTAGAGCGGGTTGACGGTCAGGCCGTCATAGGTCGTGACCGCGAGCAGCTTCTCCGGCTCATCCGGCAAGTCGCTCGCATCCACCCTGCGGGCCTTCGCCAGCACCCCGGCGACACCCTTGCGCCAGGCGGCATACTCGGGCACCGGATCGGTGTCCGAGTCGGAAGCAATCGGCATAGCTGCTGTTCCTTCTTCCACTCCCTGACCGGATGGCCGTTGCACCGGCATTCACCCAGCTCAACGGCCACTTTGGTTAACGAGCATTCATCGTCTTTCCCCTGATGCTAGCGGCAGCCTCGAGATAACGGTCTCCGGAGTCTCACTACCAGCGGGTAACCTGGCGCGGTGCCAACAACCGTGCGTGTGCCGCTCGAGCGGGTATCCGGGCTGCTCAGCCGTCTCCGTCAACCGCGAAATCTGGCCTTGCTGATCGGCTGCGGGCTACTTTTCGCGCTGGCCGCCTTCGCACCGCACCCGGCACCCCAGCAGATCCGGCAGTGGGCCGACTCGGTCGGGCCGCTGCTGCCGCTGGTGTTCTTCGCGGTGCACACGCTGGTCTGTGTCGCGCCCTTCCCGCGCACCATCTTCACCCTCAGCGCGGGCATGCTGTTCGGCTCGGTAGAGGGACTCACACTGGCCCTCGCCGCCACGACACTCAGTGCGGTGCTGGCACTGTGGCTGGTGCGCGCCCTCGATCACGAGCGGGTGCGCGCGCGGCTCACCCATCCGACCGTGCAGGCGGTCGACACCCGGTTGGCGCGGCGGGGCTGGCTGGCGATCGGATCGCTGCGGCTGATCGCGTTCGCGCCGTTCTCGATCGTGAACTATTGCGCCGCACTGTCTTCGATCCGGTTCACCCCGTACCTGATCGCCACCTTCATCGGGATCATCCCGGGCACCGTGGGCACGGTGCTGCTGGGCGACGCCCTCACCAATCGCACCTCCCCCGCCCAATTGATCGTCACGGCAGCCTGTTTGGCGGTCGGCGTGATCGGGCTGGTCGTGGACGCGAGGATGGCCGTGGCGGAACCGGAGGCTCAGCCGCAGCCGGTCGCCTGATCGGGCGGCGGCAGCGGCCACTGGTCGAAGCCGGGGAGCGAATCCAGGGGCGGTGCGGGTTCGATCAGCTCGTTCAGTTGCGCGAGCAGGTCATCCTGGTGTGCCTCGGCGTAATTCAGCTCGCTGTCGAGTTGGTGTGCCCGGACCAGCCAGCCGATGGCCTGACGGACCACCTCGGCCGGTGTTGCCGGGCCGTCGGAGTCGAGGAGGAACGCGGCGAGCGTCGGCTCGACCGCCGCGGCCGACCCCAGATGTTGCAGGCACCGGCCGGTGCCGAGATCGTCGGCTAGAGCGCGCCATTCGCTCACGGCGGTCTGCCATCGCACCAGCGCATGCCGCGGTTCGCCCACCGACCAGTCGAGAACACCCGCGATCTCGTGCACGTGGGCCAGGCCGCCGGGGTCGCGCCCGCCCGCGGCCATGGATTCGGCCAGTTCCAGGCGGTCACGTGCGGCGGTGTGCCGCCCCTGCACGAGGTGCGCGATCGCCATGTTCACCAGGGCGCACACCTCACCGGCGACGTCTTCGCGCGGTAGCAACCACCACGCCTGTTCCAGGAGGTTGACCGCCTTGCTCAGATTCGCGTCCGTGGTGTCCAAGGCCCCCAGTGCCTGTCGGTGCAGGGCGCGAGCGCGCAGGCTGCGGGACACCGTCCACGGGCTGTAGCGCGCCGGTCGCCGCTCCGGCACCGTCGCACGGATTTCGGCCAGGGCATGCAGCGGGCCGTATCGGGTCACGGACGTGATCGTCACCATCGCTGCCGCCGGGCCGGGGTCGTGCGGGCCGCCGCCCGTACCCGGGCTGTCCTCCGCGCGTCCGGTGCGCGCGAACCAGATGTCCAGCGCGTCGGCGATCGCCGCCAGATCCGGCACCACCGCGCGAACGCGGTTCAGCAGGGTGTTGTTCGCCCGTCCCGGTTCCGGTTCGGCCCGTTGCGCACAGTTGTGCAGGAGGAGACAGAGCCGGGGCTCCTCGTTCTCGAACCAGCGGCGCGCGACCGCGGCGTGTGCCGGAAGATCGAGCGCCCGCGCCCACAGCGTGGCTTCCTCGGCGTGCCTGCGGAGCAGCACTGCGAGCGCGGCCCGCCACTCGGGCGTCTCGGTGATGGCGGGATCCTCGCCGGCGGGCGGGACTTCGGCCAGCCGGTAGCGCCCCGGCGGCATCGGCTCCACCGCGTCCGCTCTGGTCAGGCTCGCCAATAGTCGCGGTGCGGAGGGTGTTTCCGTCTCTGCCGTGGTGGCGGGCAGCCGGGCGGCGGCGCTCGCCCCGAGCACGTCGAGGAGCACTGCCGAACCAGCCGGAGGACCCGATCACCCGCTGCAGTGCGCCCAGATACATCTGGGCGGGCAGGACGGTCAGAATCACCAGGCAGGGCACCGCGATCCGGACGCGCGCGGCGGCCAGCCAGTGGGCGACCGGCAGTGCGAAGGCCACGACCATCACGGTCGCGGGGACCGCCACGGTCAGGGTGGTGCGCAATGCGTCGCGCAGGGCCGGATCGATCGTGACAGCTGGTACGCCAACGGCTTTCGGCCCGACGGTCCCGTGCAGCGCGACATAGACCAGCTCCCCGATCGGCGACAGCACCACCAGCACGGCGACTCCCACCAGGAGCCAGCGCGGGATGGCCCGCCACAGGGGCAGGTGCTCGCGCCACGCGGAGGGGCGCGGGCGCAGGGGACGCGGACCGCTCGGGCGGCGCACATTGATCCGATCCTGCGCGAACAGCGCGGCCAGCACGAGAGCGGCCGTCAATGGCAGGGCGTACGCGGCCGCTTCGCCGCACGAATTCGCCTCGCACGCGCTGTTGAGACGCCACCATTCCACGGTCGCGGTGCCGACATCGTGTTGCAGCGACCGTGGCACGGCACCGAGTACCGCGTCGAATACCCGGGCCGCGGCGACCGCCACCACCAGGAAGGCCACGGAGGCGACGGGCCGCACCTGCGTCCACAACCGGATCGGCATGAGCCAGCGCGGACCGCCGGCCAATTCCGGGGCGCGCACCGGATCGTCCTCGATCGCGAGGATGGCGGCGCGGAACAGGCCGACCAGCAGCCCGAGCCAGGTCCAGACGAAGGCCGCCACCAGAACCGCTTCGAACGCATAGCGTTCCGCTGCGACACTGCTGAAATATCGTCCGCGCGTGACAGTTTCGAGTATCAGCCGGAAGGCGATCCCCGGGGTGAAGGCCGAGACGCCGAACGGCACGATGAACGGCCACCACAGCCACGGCAGGCGTCGGCTGGGCCAGGCCAGCACCAGGGCCACACCGACCAGGACGATGGCCAGCGCCACCCAGCCCGCGGTGTGCAGGTACGCGCTGCGGCTCGCGCGGGGCAGCTGCCGCCACACCACCAGCGATCCGGCAGCCAGGCAACCGAGCCCGAGCGCGGCCGCGAACACCCACGCGGTGAACGCGAACAGGCTTGGCAGGGCGGCCATTCCGGTGCGCAGGCGCCGCCGGTCGACAATGAGCAGCGTGCCGCCACCGAACAGTTGCAGCCCGCAGCCCAGGGCGAGCCCCGGATGGGTTAGCGCGCCGAGCCCGACGGTGTACAGCGCCGGAGCCACCAGCAGCAGCCCCATCAGCACGACGGCCGGTGCCCGGACCAGGTAGTTGACCACCACCGCGACGTGCGGATGCCGGCCCGGCACCAGCGGCCCCGACAGCCTGCGGGTGGCGAGTGTCAGTTCGAGGCCGTTGGAATGCACCGAATACACGCGTATCTCACCCCTGCCGAGTGCGTTCCAGCTCGTAGACGGCGTCCACGGCGGTGCGGACGGCCGCGGCGGCGCGCTGCGACGAATCCGCCGGATTGCCGTCGAGATCCATCAGGAATTGCGTGATGATCCCCCACAGCGGATTGTCGCCGCCCCGCGAACCGATGCGGTCGGCCAGGTCGAATTCGGTCCAGGAGCGGACGCGCGGACCGAGGGGTTCGAGCATGGCCGAATAGGCCGGGCGAGTGCGCAGGTCGGGTGCGATGAATCCGCCTTCCTGTCCGATCCAGCTGTCCGGGGCGTCGGGCAGCGACAGCAGGCGGATCAGTTCGGCCGCCGCGTCTTTGGCCGATCGGGTGAGGACCATGATGTCGCCGCCGCCGATCACCGGGCCGTCGCGGAATCCGGGGATGATGCTCGGAAACAGCGACACCCCGACGGCCTGTTTCATCGCCACGTCATCGCCGCGGAAGCAACTCCTGACTATCGGCTCGGCGAAATCGGGCGCCACCACCATGGCCGCGTCGCCCTTGGCGAACACCTCGCGCACGGCATCGGGAAATTGCTGGGTGAGCGCTCGGCCGATACTGCCGGGAAAGGCATTCGGAAATCCCCAGATTCCGGCGAGAGTCTCGAGTGCCCGGGTGATTTCGGCACGCCGCTGCCCGGGACGCCAGTCGTTCGGGCTCACCACGCTCTCGTAGGCATCGGGTGACTGTGCGAGCAGCACATTCGCGAAGAAATCGGCGAGCATCCAGCCGTCGGCCGCGCCCAGCGCCAACGGGTGGGTTCCACTGCGCGCCAGGCGGTCCAGCAGGACGGGCCACTGCCACGGCGCCCAGCTGCCCGGTGGCGGCAGGCCGAGCCGTCGAAACTTCGCCAGGTCGAACCACACCAGCGACTTACAGGAGGCCTTGAACGGCAGTCCGTAGAGCCGATTGCCGGACTCCGTCTCGACATGCACCAGGTCCCACCAGCCGTGGGCATAACGCGGCGCCTTCCGTTCATCGCCCCACAATGATTCGTCGAGCGCGCGCAGCCGTCCTGCGCCAACCGGGTTATCTGCCCGACTTGCGGCAACACCACGATGTCCGGCGTGTACCGGCCGGCCGAGAACACCGTCCCCACATCGTCACCCAGGGTGAATACCTGAGTGCTGCGCGAAAACTGGTGGGAATCCCGCAGATCGGCGAGCACGTCCTCGAAAGGCCCGCAACTCCGCGCCGCCCCAGGGCACCGCGAGTTTCACCGTGTCGGAATTCGGGCCGGACACGAAGGGGGTGCACGCCGCAGCCATCGGAAGCAGTGCGCCTGCACGCAAAATGGTTCTGCGGGTCGCCATTCCGTCCCCCCAACCGATGCGACTTTGCCCCGGTTCCGGCCTCGGTGCGGGACACGTTACCCCTGTGGATGGTCCGGCACGATCGCTATTCACGAGCCGGCCGCACCCCGTACGTGCCCCCACGCCACTGCCGTCATGACGAAATGGACAGCAGCGCAGGGGTTTTCGCGGCGGGAGTCAGTCGAGGGTGCAGCCCGAGATCGGCACGTCGTTGAGGCGATCGACCAGATAGCCGATCGCATTGTCGGTGCCGAAGCCGTCGATCAGCTCGGGGCCGAAATGGTTCGGGAGGGTGGCCCCGGGCAGGATCGGCGGCAGCTCGTCGGTCCGGAAGCTGACGGTGGCGCCCCTGCCGCACCACTCGGTGGCGAGTTGCCGGGCCTGACCGTAGGGGACGGTGTCGTCGTTGCGACCGCTGGTGATCAGGACCGGGCTTGCCGGAGTGAGGTTTCCGATGTGCTGCTGCCGCAGGATGTCCTCGGCCTCGGGGACCTCCTGGAGGTGATCGATCATCCGCCGATGATCGACGGTGAACTCGGTGCTGCGCAGGAACGGGTGCTTCAGGATCACGTCACCGATGCACTCGTTGCCCAGGTCGCTCAGCAGCGCCTTGCCCTCCGGCGTGGTGCGTTCGTCCAGAATCGGCTGTAGATCGGGGTAGCGCGCGACGAAACCGTTGAGCGCGAACCCGATCACGCCGCTGATCAGGCTGCCGTCGGCCCGCTTCAGCACCTCGGTCAGATCCGCGACCGGCGCGCCCGCCCACGTTCCCTTCAGGTTCAGTTCGGGGGCGTAGCCGGGTTGCATCTCGACCGCCGCGGCCGTGGCGCCGCCACCCTGGGAGTACCCCCACAGCGCCAGCGGTGTGTCATCGCCGGAACCGGCGAGGTTGTTGGCCGCGCGCGCGGCGTCGAGGACGGCGTGGGCCTCTTCAACGCGGTTGACATAGGTATGGGTCCCCGGTGTTCCCATACCGATGTAGTCCGCCACGAAGACGCGGGCGCCCAGCGAATTCCACGCCAGCGCCGAGATCGCCTCCTGGTTCGCGGAGAAGGTCGGCGGCGTGACGCTCGCGTACGTCCCGGTCGAGAAGGCCAGCGACACCGCGCATTGATCGCCCTGACCGGTGGTGCCGGGCGCGATGACGATGGTGGGACGGGGCCCGGACCCGCGCCAGGGCTGGGTGGAATCGAGGAAGACACCGGTTGCCGCGACGGGCGTGCCATCCTGCATCCGGGTCGTGTACATGACCTGTTTAGCAGGCAACGGCCAGACCCCGTTGTCCGCCGGCTGCGCCAGGTAGGCCGAGATATCGATGGTCTTGATGATCGCTCCGCGCGTCGGATCGAATTGCGCAGGGGGAACATAGAAGTCGTTGACCGGATCGGCGGAGGCCGACCCCGGAACGGCGGCGGCACCGGCGGCGGTCACGCACAGCGCTGCCGCGATGGCGAGGGCGCGATCGACCGTCCGGGACGTCTGTCGCTTCCGAGGATTCGGACGGCGTTGTCCAGACATTTTCTGCTTTCTCTGCGGACTCGTGAGTAACACCGTTACTCGAGTAACTCGGTTACCCTAGCCACAGGCGAAGACCGCGGGAAGAGGGTCGACTCCGGTCCGACCCACATTCGCCTTCAGAATCACGCTGTCGGCCGACCGGATCAACGCCGCGCGCTCCCTGGGCGCGAATCGGATCCAGGTGATCCCAGCGCCTGCTCGAGCTGGTCGGGCTGGGCGATGCCGGCGGCAAGCGGCCCTGCGAGCCGTCCGGCGGCATGCAGCAGGGGGCGCAGATCGCGCGGGTGCTGGTCAACGATCCGCGCATCACCCTCATGGACGAACCGTTCGGGGCGCTGGATCAGCTCACCCGGGAGCGGCTGCAGGTGGAGCTGCTGCGACTGTGGCGCGAATCGGGCAAAACGATTGTGTTCGTGACCCATTCGGTGGAGGAGGCGGTTTTCCTCTCCACCCGGGTCCTGGTCATGAGTGCCCGTCCGGGACGGATCATCGTGGACCGGGGGGTCGTATTACCGGGCGATGACGAGGCGGGAGTCCGGGACATCACCGTCACCGCGACACTCGAATTCCAGGCCCTCGAAACCGAATTGGCGAAGGCGATCTACGCAGCCCACGTTTGATCATGAATACGACGATGGCCCGTGCCGCGACTTTGCGGAACGGGCCATCGGACGTTTCGAACCGACGCGAAACCTGAATTACAGGTAGGCGCCGCACACGGGCCAGGCGCCCGCACCCTGACCGGCGAGCACGTTCTCCGCGACGCGGATCTGCTCCTCGCGGCTGGCATTGGCGGCACTGCCGCCACCACCGTAGGCGTTCCAGGTACTCTGGGTGAACTGCAGACCGCCGTAGAACCCGTTGCCGGTGTTGGCGCCCCAGTTGCCGCTGCTCTCGCACTGCGCGACAGCGTCCCAGTTGTGCCCGGCGGCCGAGGCGGTCGCGGTGGACAGCGCGAACGGGATGGACACGAGCGCACCGATGGCCGCCGCGGCGGCGAATGTGCGGGTGGTGAGCTTCCGGTTGCGATGCATAAGGTATTTCCTCGCCTGCGCCCGCCGGCCCGCGCTCTCGGCTGCGGGTCCCCGTCCCCAGGGGTTTCTCGGTTGCTCTCGAATCGCGGGACGGAGTTGCCGGTGTTCGTCGATTCGAGCGGGGCCCGGTTGAATCCGAGCCATGAACGACGGTAACGGATCAATCACGTTAGATCACGTAACGATCACGGTCAGTTGACAGATAGGCATCGGGGATACTCAATCCGTTTTCGCAGTTCGCATCGGAATTTCGCCGAATGACATTTCTGGAATTAGTAAACAATTTTGTGACGCAGGTCACGCGAAAATAGTGATCCCGATCGCGTAATACAAACCTGAAACAAAACGATCCTCACCCAAAATCGCCCTCCGACCGGCTCGGATCGTGGTGCGCACAACCATTGCCCCAGTTCAGAGCCGTGACCATAGTGCCTCCATGGCCGATGAACCCCGCTCCGGAGCACGCGCTGTCGACCGCGCGATCCAGGTGCTGAATTGCTTCCACGGCGACGATCCGGAGCTGTCGCTGAGCGAACTCGCCCAGCGGGCCCGGCTGCCCGTCAGCACCGCGCACCGTCTCGCCCGGGCGCTGGTGCGCGGCGGCCTGCTCGAGCAGGGCCCGGCCGGTGATCGCTATCGCATCGGGCACGGGCTGGCGACCCTGGCCCGGCCCGCACTCGCCCGGCTGGGTATGGAGTCCGCCGCGCCCCATCTGTACGCGCTCGCCGCGGGCATCCGGATCACGGTCAGCGTGAGCGTGATGGACGACAGCGACGCACTCACCGTCTTCCAGGCCCGCCCGCCGATCCACTTCTGCCACCACCAGGTGCCGCGGTCCCGGCAATCCCTGCACGCCAGCGCGGCGGGCCACGCCCTGCTGGCCTACTCCCCCGCCCGCGCCGCCGCCGACGTCGACCTGGACCGGGTCCGCCGCACCGGCTTCGCCTCCGAGCTGATCGAGACCGACGACCCCATCCGCGCCCTGGCGGTGCCCATCGTCGGGCCTGGCCGGCAGGTGCACGGGGCGCTGGCGGTGCAGGCCCGCTCGGCCCGCCTGGACAGCGAGCTGATCCGGGCCGTCGTGCCCGCCATGCGGATCGCCGCGGGCCGGATCGCACCGCTGTTCCAGACCACCGACGGCGCGGTGCCCGCCGCCGCCGAGTTTCGCTCACGCTGATTTCCACATGGTGAAAAGCCGGTTGCCGCCCCGCAGCGCCCATCGCAGCATGTGACCACCGCCGAATCATCGCCAGTTCCCCTGTCCGGCAAAGGAATCCCCATGACGCTCTGTTGTCGCCCAGCCCTCGAATCCCACCGAGCGACAGTCGTATTCACCGAAAGACTCCCCCATGGCATTCCCTCCCCGCCGGACCCGGGTGCGCCGCGCCCTCGCCGCCGCGTTCGCCGTCTCCATTGCTCTCGTCCTGCTCACCGGCTGCGCGAAAACCGACGCGGGCACGACCGCCGACGGTAGGACCGTCCTGCGCTATCAGGGCTCGACCGGTCAGGTCTCCGCCTTCGAACTGGCCGCCGACCTCGGCTACTTCAGCAAGATCGACCTCCACTGGGAGGGCGACACCACCAGCGGCCCGGCCAATATCCAGGCCGCCGCCACCAAGCAGGTCGAATTCGGCAGCGCCTTCAACGGCGCGGTCATCAAGCTGGTCGCGGGCGGCGCTCCCGTCACCGCTGTCCTCAGCTCCTACGGGGCCGACGAACTCAACTTCACCGGCTACTTCGTCCGCGACAATTCCGGCATCACCTCCGCGCGCGACCTCATCGGCAAGAAGGTCGGCGTCAATACCCTGGGTGCGCACCACGAGTTCATCACCCGGCAGTGGCTGCACGACCAGGGGCTCAGCGATCAGGAGATCAAGCAGGTCCAGCTGGTCGTGTTGCCGCCCGCCAGTACCGAGGACGCGCTGCGCAATGGCCAGATCGATGTGGCCGCGCTCGGCGGCGTCTTCCGCGACACCGCAGTCGGGCGGGGCGGGGTGCATCCGCTCTACACCGACAAGGATCTGTTCGGGCAGTTCGATTACGGCACTTACGTTTTCCGCAACGACTACCTGAGGTCGCATGCCGCGGCCGTCGCCGATTTCGTGCAGGGCACCGCACGGGCCACCCGCTGGCTGCAGGTCACGCCACGCGACGAGGTGGTGGCACGGTTCGCCGACATCATCCACAAGCGCGGGCGCAACGAGAACACCGGACTGCTGCAGTACTACAAGAGCTCGGGTATCCCCGTCCCCGGCGGCGTGATCGCCGAACGCGAACTGCAGATCTGGATCGACTGGCTGGTCCGCAATGGGGAACTGCCCGCGGGCAAGCTCGCGGCCAAGGACCTCTACACCAACAAGGACAATCCCTACGCCAACGGCACCTACCCGGCCACCAGCGGTCCCAGCGGTGAGGCGGTGGCGAAATGAGTTCCGCGACCGTCAAACTCGCGCTCACCGGGGTCAGCAAGGAATTCGCCGTGCGCGGGGAGCAGGAGAGTTTCACCGCGCTCGCCGATATCAGCGTCGATGTGCGGGACGGTGAGTTCCTGGTCCTGGTCGGGCCCAGCGGCTCGGGCAAGTCCACCCTGCTGGATCTGCTCGGCGGGCTCGGCAAACCCACCTCCGGACAGATCCTGCTGGACGGAGCGCCGGTCGCGGGACCCGGTCTGGACCGCGGGATCGTCTTCCAGCAGTACGCGCTGCTGCCCTGGCGCACCGCCCGGGCGAATATCGAATTCGGGCTGGAGGCCAAGGGCATTCGCCGCCGCGAACGCCGCGAGATCGCCGAGCACTATCTCGAACTGGTCGGCCTGGCTGGATTCGGGAACCGTTATCCGCACGAACTGTCCGGCGGCATGAAACAGCGGGTCGCCATCGCCCGCAGCCTGGCCTTCGACCCGGAGGTGCTGCTGATGGACGAGCCGTTCGCCGCCCTCGACGCCCAGACCCGGGAGTCGTTGCAGGACGAGCTGTTACGGATCTGGCGGGCCACCGGGAAGACGGTGCTGTTCATCACCCACGGCATCGACGAGGCGGTGTACCTGGGGCAGCGCGTGGCGGTGCTGACCTCGCGGCCCGGGCGGATCAAGGCGGTCGTGGACATCGACCTCGACCGTGCCGGGGATCCGGATATCCGTTCCAGCGAACGATTCCGCGAACTGCGCCATCACGTCTGGTCCCTGCTGCACGACGAGGTCGCGCGGGCACAGGACCTCGAGCAGGCCGCGCTCACCGCCGACAAGAGGAGCTCCCATGTCTAGCGCACTGCAACTCGTCGAAGCATCCATCGATCTCCGTCCCGAGCCGGCCGGTCCCGGCGACGCCACCCACACGGGAACCCGGCGTGCTCCGGCCGTGCTGCCCGCCGTCGCCAGAATCGCATGGCGAATCGGCAAGCCCGCCATCGTGATCGCGGCCTTCCTCGCCCTGTGGGAAGCCGCGCCACGACTGGGGCTGGTGGACGAGGTGTTCCTGCCCCCGTTCTCGGCGGTCGTGCAGGCCGGGCTGGAGCTCATTCGCAACGGCCAACTGTGGGAACACGTCTCGGCCAGCGTGACCCGGTCGCTCATCGGCTTCTCCATCGCCCTGTTCGCGGCCATTCCGGTGGGTGTGGCCATTGCCTGGTACCGGCCGGTGGCGGAATTCCTGAGCCCGGTGCTGGAACTGTTCCGCAATACCGCCGCCCTGGCGCTGCTGCCGGTGTTCATCCTGATCCTCGGCATCGGCGAGACCTCCAAGATCGCGCTGGTGGTGTACGCCGGGTTCTTCCCGATTCTGCTCAACACCATCAGCGGGGTGCGGACGGTCGATCCGCTGCTCGTGAAATCGGCGGTCTCGCTGGGGTTCTCACCGCTCCGCCTGTTCCAGAAGGTGATCCTGCCCGCCGCGGTCCCATCGATCTTCACCGGCACCCGCATGGCCGCCTCCGGATCGATCCTGGTGCTCATCGCCGCCGAGATGTTCGGGGCGCGCTCCGGGCTCGGCTACCTGATCACCGCCGCCCAGCAGAACTTCCAGATTCCGGACATGTACGCCGGGATCGTGGCCATCGCCCTGGTCGGACTCACCTACAACGGCGTGCTCGTGGCCATCGAGCGACGGCTGTCCCGCTGGCGCGCCCACTGAAATCCATCGAAGGAACCCTCTTCTATGTCCAACGCACGCAAGACCTTCCACCTGAACGCCTTCCTCATGGGCGTCGGCCACCACGAGGCCGCCTGGCGGCATCCGCGCACCGAGGAGCATCGGGTCCTGGATGTGAAGCACTTCCAGGAACTGGGTCGCATCGCCGAACGCGGCAGGCTCGACTCGGTGTTCTTCGCCGACGGGCTGGCCGTCGGACCCCGGATCAAACGCAACGCGCTCTCCGTCTTCGAGCCGATCACCCTGCTCGCTGCCATCGCCGCCGTCACCGAGCACGTCGGATTGATCGCGACCGCCTCCACCACCTACAACGAACCCTTCAACCTGGCACGGAAATTCGCGTCCCTCGACCACATCAGCGGCGGCCGGGCCGGCTGGAACATCGTCACCTCGGGTAGCGAGGACGAGGCGTTCAACTTCGGCTACGACGCCATCCCCGAGCACGCCCGCCGCTACGAGCGCGCCGACGAATTCGTCGACCTGGCGGTACGGCTCTGGGACAGCTGGGAATCCGACGCCATCGTGCTCGACCCGGAGACCGGCATCTTCGCCGACCCCGACAAGGTTCACACTCTCGACTACCGTGGCGAACGCTTCCAGGTCCGTGGTCCGCTGAATTCGCCTCGCAGCCCTCAGGGCCGCCCGCTGCTGGTGCAGGCCGGATCCTCGGAGAGCGGAAAGGAATTCGCCGCCCGCCACGCCGAAGCGGTGTTCACCGCGCAGCGCACCATCGAGGAGGGGCAGAAGTTCTACCGGGACCTGAAGTCCCGGCTGCCCAAATACGGCCGCGCCGCCGACGACCTCAAGGTCCTGCCCGGCCTGGTCCCCTTCATCGCCGACACCGAGGCCGAGGCCCGCGCACTCGAACAGGAATTCACCGACCTCATCTCCCCCGACTACGCGCTGCGGCAACTCTCCACCCTGCTCGGCGTCGACCTCACCGAGCACGCCCTCGACGCACCGCTGCCGCCCTTGCCGCAGGAGAGCGACATCCAAGGCGGCAAGAGCAGATTCACCCTCGTCAAGGAGCTCGCCGAGAAGGAGGACCTGACCGTCCGCCAGCTCATCGGCAAACTCGGCGGCGGCCGCGGCCACCGCACCTTCGCCGGCACGCCCGAACAGATCGCCGACGAACTCCAGTCCTGGTTCGACCAGGGCGCGGCCGACGGCTTCAACATCATGCCGCCCTACCTGCCCGGCGGGCTCGAGGACTTCGTCGACCGCGTGGTCCCGATCCTGCAGGAGCGCGGCCTGTTCCGCACCGACTACACCGCCCCGACCCTGCGCGGCCACTACGGACTCGCGCCCGTGGAAAGCCAGTTCGCCCCCGCTCGTACCCAGGCGACCGCCTGACATCTGAAAGGAACGCACATGACCACCACAACCGAGAACCCGGTCGGCACCTTCCGCATCGGACCCGTCGCCGGGCATATCGGCGCCGAGATCACCGGCATCGACCTGCGCGACGACTTCACCGACGAGCAGATCGCGGTACTCACCGCCGCGCTGCACGAATACAAGGTGCTGTTCTTCCGGGATCAGCACATCGGGCACGCCGAACAGATCGCCTTCTCCCGGCGATTCGGCGCGGTCACGCCCTCACACCCGTACGACGACGACGTGCCCACCGAGTACCCGGAGATCCTCGCCGTCGACAGCCGCCTGTACGAAAAGCGGTTCGGGAAGAAGAAATTCAGCTACACCAACCACTGGCACACCGACGTCTCGCCGCTCATCAACCCGCCGGCGGCCTCGCTGCTGCGGGCCGAGATCGCGCCCGAGCGGGGCGGCGACACCCAGTGGACCAACCTCGCCGCCGCCTACGCGGGCCTGCCGGATTCGCTCAAGTCCTTCCTCGACGGACTGCGCGCCGAGCACCGATTCGGCGGCAAGCTGCCCGCCTGGGACGCGGAGAGTGACTACGCCAAGCTTGTCGCGGCCGCACCGCTGATCACCGAACACCCGGTGGTGCGGGTGCATCCGGTGACCGGCGAACGCGTGCTGTTCGTGAACCCGGGTTTCACCACCCGCATCGTCGGCCTCAGCCCGCGCCAGAGCGACGCGCTGCTGGAGCTGCTCTACGCCGAAATCTCCGATCCGGCGTACACGGTCCGATTCCGTTGGGAGAAGGGCAGTGTCGCGTTCTGGGACAACCGGGCCACCGCGCACCTCGCACCCGGCGACCTCACCCACCTGGACGTGACCCGCGTGCTCTACCGCACGACCCTGGAGGGCGACGTGCCGGTCGGCGTCGACGGCGAGCCCTCGCGTTCCATCGCGGGTGAGCACTTCGGCGGCTCGCAGAACTGATCCCGCGGCGCTCGGCACGGAATCAGCGGGGCCCTCTCGGCAGTGTCGAGAGGGCCCCGCTCAGTTCCTGATTCGATCTGTGTTCGATAACCCGGGACCGTCAGCGGCCCAGCGGACGCGGCGGCGGAGGCGGGTTCTGCCAGCGCTGGTCCGGGGGCTCCTGACGGTACTGCGGCTGCACCGGCTGCTGCTGCGGCTGGGGCGGACGCTGTTCAAGATTCGGCCGTGTCGAGGTCTGCGGCAAACCGACCGGCTCGACCGGTGCCCGCGCATCCGCCTCGGCCGCCCGGACGGCCCGCTGGGTGGCCGGGTCCGTGGCGGTGTCGAACCAGTCGGCCACCTCGTCGGCATCGTTCTCGGGCGCTTCCGCGGCCGCACCGTCCTCGGACGGCTCGTACCGGAACACGCCGTCCTCACCCTGCTTGCCGAAGCCGCGCGCGAAGCCCTCGAGGGCCTTGCCGAAATCGCTGGGCACCAGCCACACCTTGTTGGCGTCGCCCTTGGCGACCTGCGGCAGGGTCTGCATGTACTGGTACGCCAGCAGCTCGGGGGTCGGCTTGCCGTTCTTGATGGCGGCGAACACCTTCTCGATGGCCTTGGCCTGGCCCTGCGCCTGCAGGTAGGCGGCGGCCCGCTCACCCTGCGCGCGCAGGATGCGAGACTGCCGCTCGCCCTCGGCGGAGAGGATGGCCGACTGCTTGGAGCCTTCGGCCGCGAGGATCTGCGCCTGCTTCTGGCCCTCTGCCGTCTTGATCGACGCCTCCCGCTGACCTTCCGCGGTGAGGATGATGGCGCGCTTCTCACGGTCGGCCTTCATCTGCTTCTCCATCGATTCCTGAATCGACGGCGGCGGATCGATGGCCTTCAGCTCGACGCGCGACACCCGCAGACCCCAGCGGCCGGTGGCCTCGTCGAGCACCCCGCGCAGCTGGGTGTTGATCTGGTCGCGGGAGGTCAGGGTCTCTTCGAGGGTCATGCCGCCGACCACGTTGCGCAGCGTGGTGATCGTCAACTGTTCCACGGCCGCAATGTAATTGGAGATCTCGTAGACCGCGGCCTGCGGACTGGTGACCTGGAAGTAGACCACCGAGTCGATCTGCACGGTCAGGTTGTCCTGGGTGATTACCGGCTGCGGCGGGAACGACACCACCCGCTCGCGCAGATCCACCTTGGCGCGCACCCGATCGGCGAACGGCACCAGGAAGGTCAGCTGCCCGGACACCGTCCGCGAATACCGGCCCAGCCGCTCGATCACGGCGGCCTCGGCCTGCGGCACCAGGGCCACCGATTTGAAGACCACCACCACGACCAGCAGGATGAGTACGACGGCGACTATCAGTACAGCCATCACGGCCCTTTCATGACGACGGCGTGGGCGCCGTCGATCCTCATGATGTACACGGTCGAACCGACGGGATAGGACTCCGCGGCGTCATAGGGACGCGCGCTCCACACCTCGCCACCGAGCTTCACGCGACCGCCGTGCTCGTCGACCGTTTCGAGCACCTTCGCGGTCTTGCCGGGCAACGCGTCCACCCCGGTCTGGTGCGGCGGCGGAATCGCGTAGCGCCGCAACAGGAATGGGCGGACCAGCACGAGCAGGGCAATCGACGAGACACCGAACACCACCGCGTCGATGAGTACCGACGAGCCGGTGAGCTCGTTGGCGCCCGCAGTGATGAGCGCGGCAACACCCAGCATGATCAGCACGAGACTGCCCGTGAGCATCTCGGCCGCCGCGAGCAGGATCCCCGCGACCAGCCAAACTATTGCGGCCACGTCACCAACAGTAACCGTAATCGCGGGTTACGGCCGGTATTCGTGATCACTCCGCGCTTTCTAGCGGACATATCGGAATGGGCGCGGCGCGAGGGGGATTCCCGCTCACCGCCGGTAACCTCGACGCGGTGAGTGGGCACCAACGGTACGGCGACATCTTCTCCGGGCACGCGCGCAAGCAGAAACGGGAAGTGCCCCGCGTGGTCGCCGAACGCGACCTCGTCGCCGAGGACGCGGCCACCGGATTCTGCGGCGCCGTAGTGGGTTTCGATCGCAGCTACGACGGCGAGTTCGTCAAACTCGAGGATCGCAGTGGGCGGGTCCGGCTGTTCGCCCTGCGGGAAGCCGCGTTTCTGATCGACGGGCAGCCCGTGACACTCGTGAAGCCCACCGCGTCCGCACCCACGCAGCCCACCCGATCCGCCTCGGGATCGACCCGCGTCGAAGGGCTGAAGGCGCGCGTCGCGAAGGCCAGCCGCATCTGGGTGGAGGGTGTGCACGACGCCGCACTGGTCGAGCGGGTGTGGGGACACGACCTCCGGGTAGAGGGCGTGGTGGTCGAACAGCTCGAGGGCCTCGACCATCTCGGCGCCAAACTCGCCGAATTCCAGCCCGGACCGACCCGGCGCGTCGGGGTCCTGGTCGACCATTTGGTCACCGGCTCCAAGGAATCCGGCCTGACCCAGGGCCTGGGCGCGCACGTCCTCGTCACCGGTCACCCCTACATCGACGTGTGGCAGGCCGTCCGCCCGCAGGCCGTCGGCATCCCCGCCTGGCCCGATGTCCCGCGCGGCGAGGACTGGAAAACCGGCATCTGCCAGCGGCTACGCTGGGGCACGCCGCAGGAGGGGTGGCGGCGCGTCTACAACGCGGTCAACTCCTACCGCGATCTGGAGACCCCGCTCATCGGCGCGGTCGAACGACTGATCGATTTCATCACTGAGCAGGAGTAGCCCGCCAGTTATCCTCGAATGCATGAGTTCCCCGAGTGCATCGCTGACGGTCTGGGCCGGCGCCTGGCTGGCCGGGCGCAGCGCCCCCGACGACGTGCTGGACGCGCTGCGTGCCTGGGCTCCCCAGCAGACGGTGGCCGCCGGGGATCCCGTGACCGGCGGGCGCACCGGATTACCGTGGGCGTCCGACGACGAGCCCGCGGCAGTGGCCGGGGCGGGAATCATGGTGCTGCTCAAGGTCATCCGGGAAGCGGTCGACGGGCCCGAGGCGCAGCTGCGGCTGGTGCTGCCGATCCCCGGAGACGTGCGCGGACTCCCCCTCGGCACCGAATTCACCACCGCCGCAACCGAAGCCGAGGAAGGCATTCTGATCGGGACGGCCGGATCGACCGGTACCGGGCTGGTCCCGGTCTGGACCGACGACGACGCACTGCAATGGCGGGTCTACTCGGCACCGATCCCCTTCGCGCTCGCACCCGAAATGCCGCTGGGCGAAGCCGAATACACCATGCGGGAGGCGGTCCGCGACGCCGCCGACGCACTCCAGCAGCTCCAAACCACCAGGCTCGGGTCCGGCGGAGTCGGGCCTCGCGAACTCGTCGAAGCCGAACTGGCCGGACATACCAAACACAAGTACCCCGATTCGATGCCCCTACGCGCCCGGCGGATCCTCGACACCGCCGACCAGGTGGCCGCGATCCTCACCGTCGCCGAACGCGAACCAGCCTCGGCCCCGACCTCCGCGACCGCCGTGGCCGCACAGGAGGCCCTGCTCCGACCACTCTGGAACGCGATCCGGGCCGCACGCCTGGCCGCGATCCACGCCCGCTGACTGTCCGATTTCTTCAAGACCGATCGCGATGGGGACGCATACCGTTCGGGTATGGCTATTCGACTGAATGTGATCGGGATCGTGGTGTCGGACATGGGTGCGTCGCTGGAGTTCTATCGGCGTCTGGGCGTGGAGTTCGCCGACGGCTCCGAGCAGCAGCCGCACGTGGACGCCGACCTGGGCGGCGGTATCAAGCTGATGCTCGACACCGAGGAGACAGTCCGGTCATTCCATCCGGACTGGAAGGCAGTACCCGGGGCCGGGCGACTCGGCCTCGCGTGCGACTGCGGCTCACCCGCCGGGGTGGACCAGAAGTTCGAAGAGCTGGTCGACGCAGGCTACCGAGCCGAGCTCAAGCCCTTCGATGCGTTCTGGGGCCAGCGGTACGCCACAGTCCTCGACCCCGACGGGAATAGCGTCGACCTCTACGCCGCCCTCGCGTAAAGCGGCAAGGCCCAACGACGAAAGACAAAAGATCAAGAGACGCCTTGAGAAGGGATGAGGCCGGGCTCACGTCCGCGCCTCCACCTACAGCCCCCTCACCTTTGAAGCCGCATGTGGGGTTACTGCAGGAGGCAATCCCTCAGATCACGGGGCTGGGGTCGCCACGTGATGGCTTGCGCCTTGGAGGGACAGTGCCGATCGGCTGGGAGGCCGGGGACCGACCTTCCGACCGGCGGCAGTGCGGTGAGGAAAGGGGCGGCCAGGCCGGAAATGGTGCGTGCTGCCCGAGATGAGGTCACCGGCTCGATGGGCTTCAGCGTCGGGTTCGAGTGCTGGCCAGTTGGCAGGACTCCGAGACGTCGGGCCGCGAAGATGTGGTCTGTCGATTCGAACGCGATTCCCCGGCGGCGGTCGTCTGTGAAGCGGTGGAGATGACGGCGGCCGTCGCAGTGACGACAGTCGCAGGTGCCGAATGCGCTAGCGGGTCGGGCAGCGATAACGGTAGTGGCCGAGGTGGCAACCGCGGCGGCGCTGACGATCCGGGCGACGGCGGCGGTAGCGGTCGGAATGGCAGTGACGGAAATGTCGGCGCGGGCGTTCGTGATCGGCAAGAACCGGCGAGCCAGCGCGGGCGGGGTGGTCGCTGGCGATCGCGGTCGCGGTAGTGACCGGGCTCGGACTCTCGGTCGCGGAGGTGGGTCTGGTGGCGATGGCTGCGGCAACCGCGGCGGCGCTGACGATCCGGGCGACGGTGGCGGTAGCGGCCGGGGCGGCAGTGGCAGGAATGTCGGCGCGGGCGTTCGTGATCGGCGAGAGCCGCTGAGCCAGCGGAAGCGGGGTGGTCGCTGGTGATCGCGGTCGCGGTAGTGACTGCAGTCCGACCCTCGGCCGCGGAGGTGGGTGTGGTGGAGATGGGCCGCGACAATCGCGATGGCGGGAATATCACTGTGGCCGTGAGTGGTTCGGTGACTGGTGGGTAGTTAGCGGCGGGTTTGTCTGTAAAAGGTGATGCGTGCAGTCCCTGGGCCGGGATCGGCGGAAGACGGCTCCCAACCCGGCGTCAGCCCAAGTCCGGGATGGCAGGCGAGGTGACCACACCTCCCCGTCCCTGCGCACACCAGCAGCACACGAGCAGCCGGGAATCACGCCGCCCGTGAACCCCACCTCCGGCAACTGGAATCGATCGCAGTGGCGACCTGCTGCCCCACGTGATGCCGATCGTTCACCCGCGCCGTGCCGGTCGGGTCAAGACGTTTCGGGGCAATCCAACCGGTACGGCCCCGATACGGGGAATCCTTGCCCATGACAACGGTTCTCCAACCCTCGGCACTGTCATTGACCAGCGCATGGCAGTGATCGCACACCAAGGTCAGATTGGTCAGATCCGTGGGGCCGCCCTTGGCCCAGTCGGTGATGTGGTGCACCGCGCACATACTCGCGGGCGCATCGCATCCCGGGCGGGTACAGCCCTTGTCGCGGGCGATCAACGCCAACCGTTGGGCAGGGGTGGCCAGGCGTTCGCAGCGACCCAGGTACAGCGGCAACCCGTCGGCGTCGAGGACGGCCAGCACCGGGCGGGTGACCTCGGCCATCTTGAGGGCCTCGTTGATGCTCACGTGGCCGCCGGAGGCGGTGGTCGCGACCCCGGCCCCACGCTCGAGGTCGGCGAGGTTCATGGTCAGGATGGCCTGCACCGGCAGACCGCGGTGGGAGCCGAGCTTGGCGGGGTCGACACCGGGCTGCAGCAGCGCGAACAGCGCGTCGTGGGTGCGTTGACCGGCATCACGACGGTCGCGACGGGCGGCCGCCTCCAACACTGTCGAATCGACGACCTTGGCCGTGGCGGCAACGCTGTCGGCGTCGTCGATGTTGCACATACCCGGACGCGCCAGCTTCGCGAAGACGGCATCGAGCAGGGCCCGCAGTTCGGGGGTGATCCAGCCCTCGATCCACGACATGCCATCCACCCCGGGGCGGCCGAGGATCAGGCCGCGGCGGCGACGGCGGTCGGTGTCGGAGACGACCTTGCCGTCGGGGGCGACACGAGCGAGGATGTCGCGGCCGATCTTGGGCAGGTCATCGGGCCACCCGACACGGGAATGGCCGACCAGGATGTGCTCGGCCTCGACGCGCGTCTCGGCGGGGATGTCGGCGGGCAGGTGGTGCATGACGTCGATGATGTTGCGGACGTGATCGCGCGAGATGTCGCCTGCCTCAAAGGCTTCGGCGGTCGCAGCCAAGGTGGCCGGGCGCAGGTGTCCGGTGGGTTCGAAGAACTCACCGCACTGGCGGGTGATCTTCACTCGCACCGATGCGTCGTACCTCGACAGGCCCAAGGTCTGCCGCAGGAACGGCACCACGTCTTTTGCCCCACTACCTTCGGGCAGTGAGCGGTTGCAGGCTTCGATGATCAGGTGTGAATCCAGTGCCGACAGTTGGCGTTTGCAGGTTTCCAGGCGCTGCATCAGCTCCACGACATCACCGTCGGAGAACGGGTTCAAGTTGCCGTGCAGGACGGAATTCGACAGGGTTTCGACGGCGGTCGCCAATTCGGCGATACCGCACGTGTCGAGTGTTTCCCCCTTCGAGTCCATGCATTAATTCTACCGCCGCCACATGCCAATAAGGAGCGAATTACCATGTGATATAAGGAAATTCAGACCGAGGGCATTTCCACTAATCCAAGTAACTGCCCGGGTGACATGTCCGAAAACTCTCGAATATCCCGAGTCAAATGCGCTTGATCGGCGTATCCCGCTAATGCGGCAACCTCCGCAAGCCCGATCCCACCTCGCGCCAGCGCCAGCGCCCGCTGCATCCTCAACACCCGACCCAGGGTCTTCGGCCCATACCCGAAGGCCGCCAAGGAGAGTCGATGCAGCCGCCGGGGACCCGTCCCCAATTCTTCGGCCGTCGCCGACACCGACATCCCCGAGCCCAACGCGGTCACAATGAATCGCACCATCGGATCCGCGGCATCGGTCTTGCTCGCACGCCAGCGTGCAATGGCCTCGAGACCGACCGCCGGATTCGGTGCCTTGGCGATCAGCTCGGAGGCGCGGCGGACGTCTGCCGGCGACCAAAGGTCGGCGAGATCAGCTCTGGCGTCGCGTAGTTCGTGCGCGGGCAGCCCGAGCAGAGCCGGGGCCGTGCCGGGGAAGAAGCGGATCCCCGTGATCCGGTCGGCGAATCCCGGCGGCGGGCGGTAAGCGCGGGTGTCCGGGCCCGCCACCGAGAGTCGCCCGGCGATCCACAGCAGATCCATGCTGCCGTCCGGCAGTACGGGCAGATCCGTGTCCACGACACCCTCGCGAGTCCACACCACCGCGCCGCTGACCCCCGACCGGCGCTCCCGATAGCCCCGCGGCGGGTGGATTTCCATCACCACACCCACTCCTCACCGCATCCCGACCCCGAAAAGCGCTCAAACACACCCTTGTTCAGCACCTCGTGCACACTTGCATCGTTTGCTTGTTTGCACTCGATGCAATATTGCACGCTATGTCATCGCGGGTTCCGCTGCATCGGAGACCTCGACCACGTGCTCGGACTGCCCCGGCTTCCAGGCCGTCACCTCCATGCGCCCGTCCACGATCTCGACCGACGACGCCCCCGTGATGTCGACGGCGTAGAACGGCTCGAACTTGCGGCCGCGCAGGTCGAACCCGCTCTCGGCGAACAGGTCGTCGGCCCAGCGCCGGTGCAGCGCGGGATCCCGGACATCGTGCACGGTGCCGAAGATCTTCACGTCGCCATCGCTGACCTGTGTGTCCACAGTCGCCGTGTGCAGGCAGAAGCGTGGGTCGCGGGCGAGATCCGCGAACTTCTTCGTCCCCGGCATGCCGACCAGCCATAGCTCGCCCTCGAAGATGCGCGGTTCGAGCGGGCTGATGCGCGGGAAGCCATCCTTGCGGAGGGTCGCGAGCATGCACAGGTTGCCGGTGGCGGCGTGACGACGGGTGAAGATGGTCGAGATGCGGGGTGCGGCGGCAGCGAACTCGGTCCAGGAGGTCATGTTCGCGACCGTACCCCTGGGGACCGACACTTCCGCTCGTCGAAACTCTGCGATTTCTGTTTGAATGGCTGGGTGTCGATCTCCCGCCGGATCGTCGTACTCGCCGCGGCGCTCATCGGCTGTGTCCTCCCCGCCACGCTCCCGGCGAACGCCGTGGTCGGCGGCACCGAAGCCCAGGCCGGCGACTATCCCTGGCTCGCCGCCATAGGCACCCCGCTGTTCTTCCCCCGCGCCTCCGGCCAGTTCTGCGGCGGCGCGCTCATCGCGCCCGACCAGGTGCTCACCTCTGCCCACTGTGTGGCGATCGCCCAGCTGCTGCCGCAGGCGCTGACGGTCACCTTCGATCGCAGCGACCTGACCGCGCACGACGGAACCACCGTGAGCGTCACTGATGTTCACTTCCACCCCGACTTCCGCACCGCCACGGTCGACGGCGTCGACGTCTACCACCACGACCTCGCAATCCTGAGCCTCGCGACCCCGCAGCACCGGCCCACCGTGCCGATCGCCGCGCCGCAGGGCGGCAGCGCGACCGTGCTCGGCTGGGGCGGCACCTCCGAAAACGACCTGTTCAACACCGTGCTTCGGCGCGCCACCGTCCCACTGGTCTCCGACGCCGACTGCGCCGCCGACTACCCCGGCGTCTTCGATGCCACCGAGATGGTGTGCGCAGGCTCCACCGAGGCCGACACCGCCGAATTCGACAGCGGCGGACCGCTGCTCGTCGACGGCAAGCTGGTCGGCATCACCTCGTGGGCGCGCGGGACGGCCCTGGCCGGCTCTCCGACCGTCTACGCTCGGCTGCCCGCATCGTTCTGAGCCGTCAGGCCTTCTGCGCCGACTGGTCGAAGGTAAAAACGCCATTGGGGTCGTAGTGCTCGGCGATGCCGTGCAGACGAGACGCGTTGTCGCCGTAGTAGGCGCTGCCCCAATTCGATAGGTCGGGGTCGATGTAGTTGACGAATGCCGTGTTCCCGGTCAGGTCGCCGAGCTGATCCCGTACCTCGTTCACGGCGTTCCGCGCATCCGATGTGGTGGTGCCGACATAGATCTGGGCGGTCGCGAGTGCGCCGCGATACGGAAAAGCCGTGTCCTTCCCGCCGATTCGCGAGGGAGCCCCGGAGAGACTGTCCAGCAGAATATCCATCCCTTCCCGTCCGGTGAGCAGTGCCGTCAACCGACTCGGGTCGGAAAGCGGTTTGGTCAGTACTCGAGAGGAGGCCGTGAACGACTCGCGACCCAACACTCCCCCGCCATTCCAATTCGGCCGGCACTGGTCCACCGAATAATTTGCGCACCCGCCGAAATACATCATTGCCGATAGGTAGTCCTTGGTCAGCGAATACCTGTTGAACGGTTGGGTCTTGGTGGCTGCCACCAGTTTGTCGAGAAGACCGTTCATCTCGCTCTCGGATCCGACGTAGCAGCCATTGATCCGGCACGTCGGCGGGCTCCCGGCGGAAATGCCGAGGGTGGACCAGAATTCGTCGGGAGCCGACGCGGTGAAGGTCTGCCAGGCGCCCAGCACGTCGGTCAGCGATCCGGCCGGAAAGCGGACCTGGAAGACCGCCAACTGCGGTGCCGCCACCGTCTGGAAGGTGAACGAGGTCACGATGCCGAAGTTGCCGCCACCGCCACCGCGCAGCGCCCAGAACAGATCCGGTTCCGAGGTCGCCGAGGCGGTCCGCACTGTGCCGTCCGCGGTGACGACCTGCGCCGAAACCAGGTTGTCGCACGTCAATCCGTACTTCCCGGCCAGCACGCCGACCCCGCCGCCGAGCGTCAGCCCGGCGATTCCGACCGTCGGGCAGGACCCGGCCGGGAGGCAGCGGCCCGCCTGGGCCAGCGCGGAGTACACATCCATCAGCCGCGTGCCCGCACCGATGACCGCGGTGCCGTCCGCTTTCACCTCGACCCCGCTCATCCCGCCCAGATCCACGACCAGGCCGTTGTCGGGTGTCGAGTAGCCGCCGTAGCTGTGCCCGCCGCTGCGTGCCGCCACCGGGATCTTCGCGCTCACGGCGGCATCGACGCAGGCCTGCACATCGGAAGCCGTGGCGCACTGCGCGATTGCCGCGGGCTGCCGGGTGTCGAACGCGGGGTTGTAGGCCAGTTTCGCCGTCGCATAACCGGAGTCGGACGGCAGATTCAGTGTCCCGCTCAAGCGCTGCCGTAGCGCGACCCAATCCACCTGTCCGGCAGGCGGTCGCGCGGCAGGCACCTCCGGCACGCAGCCGGTCGCCGACCCGAGTGCGGCCAGGCTCGCGCCGAGTCCGGCCGCCCGCAACAGATTTCGCCGATTGATCGCCACGACGGCGTCCCTCCCCCGAGGGTGTGCCGGGCCCGCCGGACACACACGAACCATTCAACGGTCGGTTATCGCGACCGTGAACGTTCGTGTTTCACCCGAGCATGCCCTCGGCGAGCCGCGCCCAATCGGCGAGAACCTGCTTGCGCCGCAGGCGATCCCGTCCCACCATCTCGTCGAGGGTCGCACCGCGCACCAGGTTGATGGTGAGCCAGAACGCGGCCTCGAGGCGTTCGCGCGGCGCGTCGATGAAACGCCCGCAGGCGTCGAGCAGTTCGATCGTCAGGTCATGCTGCACGCGCAGCATGTTCCGGCGCAGGTCCTTGTCATTGGCGATGCCGACGTACAACTCCACCGCCGCCTTGCCCAGCTTCCCCGCGAACGGCGCGGTCACCAGCTCGACCAGCACCTCCCCCGCCGACACCGCCCGCGACAGCGTCCGCTCCCGCCGCTGCAGCGCCTCCCCCTGCCGCTGCGTCAGATGCTCGATGGTCTGAGCGAACAATTCCTGCCGGGTGTGGAAGTGATGCAGCTGCGCGCCCCGCGTCACCCCGGCCCGCGCAGTGATGTCGGCGATCGACGCGCTCGCGTACCCGACCTCGGCCAGGCTCTCGATGGCCGCGTCCAGCAGCAGCGCTCGGGTGCGGAGACTCTTCTCCTGATGCTTGTTCGGGGGCAGACCGGATACCACCTGGTCAGTCTAGCCGCCTGGCGAAATTGCGTGCTCCCTTGCACGCAATTGGGTGTCGGTCGTAATGTGACTGGCATGCCCGTCGATCGCCTGCTGCCCACGCCCGAAGCCCGCGACCTCATCGAGCTCACCCGCGATATCGCGGACAAGGTGCTCGAGCCCCAGGTCGTCGAGTACGAGAAGCAGGAGCGCTACCCCGCCGAGGCGTTCCGCGCGCTCGGCGCGGCGGGGCTGCTGAGCCTGCCGTATCCGGAGGAGTTCGGCGGGGCCGGGCAGCCGTACGAGGTGTATCTGCAGGTGCTCGAGGAGCTCGGCGCGCGCTGGGCGGCGGTCGCGGTGGCGGTGAGCGTGCACAGCCTGTCGTGCCATCCGCTGTTCGCCTACGGCACTGAGGAGCAGAAGCAGCGCTGGCTGCCGGAGATGCTGTCCGGCAATCTGATCGGCGCCTACAGCCTGTCCGAGTCGCATGCCGGATCCGACGCTGCAGCCCTGCGCTGCCGGGCCGTCGAGGCCGAGGGCGGCTACCGCATCACCGGCACCAAGGCGTGGATCACCAACGGCGGCAAGGCCGATTACTACACCCTGTTCGCCCGCACCGGTGAGGGCTCACGCGGCATCTCGTGCTTCCTGGTCCCCGCCGGCACCGAGGGCCTGTCGTTCGGCAAGCCCGAGGAGAAGATGGGCTTGCGCGCGGTCCCGACCACCACCGCCGCCTACGACAACGTCTTCCTCCCGGCCGAGCGGCTCATCGGCGAACCGGGACAGGGCCTTCCGATCGCCTTCAGCGCCCTGGACTCCGGCCGCCTCGGCATCGCCGCCGTCGCCACCGGCATCGCCCAGCGCGCCCTCGACGACGCCGTCGCCTACGCCAAGGAGCGAGAAGCCTTCGGCCGCCCCATCATCGACCACCAGGGCCTTGGCTTCGTCCTGGCCGACATGGCCGCCGCCGTCGACTCCGCCCGCGCCACCTACCTCGACGCCGCCCGCCGCCGCGACGCCGGCCTCCCCTACTCCCGCCAGGCCAGCGTCGCCAAGCTCATCGCGACGGACGCCGCCATGAAGGTCACCACCGACGCCGTCCAGGTCTTCGGCGGCTACGGCTACACCCAGGACTTCCCCGTCGAGCGCTACATGCGCGAGGCCAAGATCACCCAGATCTTCGAGGGCACCAACCAGATCCAGCGCCTGGTCATCGCCCGGAGCCTCGCGAGCAGCTGAGGCTCGAATCGGTGTGGCGCTAGCCCCAGGAGCCGGTCGGCACCTGGGAACTTGGCGCCGCGCCGGTGATATTCCACGAGCTCATGACGTCACCGCCCGTGCAGCCGGGAGTCAGGGTTGCTTGGCCGTGTGCCGGAACGGTGACTCGGAAGCCCTCGGGTTCGATACTGGTCGTCGAGGTGTCGTTCCCGTTCTGGTACGTCGGGAAGTTCCAGTGGATGCACAACGCGGTGCCGGAGACGACGTAATCCTCGTCGTTGTCGTTCGTGCAGTTGGTGCCCGCGCACGCGACGCCCGGCACGATGTCGTCCGCCGCCGCTGTCGGCGCGAACAGCGCAGCCATGGCGGAGATGTCCGCGAACGCCGCCAGAGTCGCGATCTTATGTGGTCTCATTACATTCCCCCTCGACCGATCGGATCGCCTCGACAGTAGGCCCCGAATCGGTCGCGCCACAACGTGTTTACCTCCCCACGACCAGCATTCGGCCGTACCCTCGACGGAGGTGGCGCCCCAGCGCCCGATGAGCCCCTCGAAGTCCTATGCTGAGCTCAGGCCACCGAGGAGGTGTCATGGGACGGATCGTCTCCGCCGTGATCGGCGTCGTGCTATGCGTCGTCGGAGTGATCTGGATGGCACAGGGCGCCGGTTCCCTGCACGGGTCGCCGATGACCGGGCACTCCGAGTGGAGTTACCTCGGTGGCGTTCTCGTCGTGGTGGGTGCGGGCCTGCTGCTCTGGACCGGGTACCGGTCGCTGCGTCGGTGAGCGGCGCGCGGAAAAGGCGAAATCCCCGGGGCATCCCCGGGGATCACTGTGCCCGACTCACGCGGTAACCGTTGCGTCCCAGTCGATGACGAAACGGTGGACCGGGCCGAACATCTTCTCCGGCTTGAGGAAGGTGCGGGTCGCGAGGGGCATCATGAGGCCGAACAGGGCCTTGGCGACCGGGCCGGAGGTCTTGCCGTTGTTGGTCTTGGCGGCATTGTCCGAGATGTCCTCGACGCGGGGGCGGCGCAGGCGCTCGTAGGCCGTGAAAGCCGCTGCGGGGTCCGGGATGTCACGCAGGCAGCGGGCCAGCTCGACGGCCGACTCGATGGCCAGCGACGCGCCCTGGCCCGAGCTGGAGGACGGGGCGTGCACGGCGTCGCCGACCAGGACCACGCGACCGCGGAACCAGTTGGGCACGTGGGGCATCCGTTCCATCGGGCCGGTGACGATCATGTCCTCGACACTGGTCTCGGCGAACAGCTGCTCGCCGGGGGTGTCGCCGATGTGGGCGGCCCGCAGCTTCGCCAGCCAGTCCTCGGCGGGCACGGCCTTCGCCTCGGCGAGGGTCATGGGCTGTTCCTGCGGGAAGTTGCTGAAGAAGACGTGCTTGCCGTTCGGCTGACGCCAGTAGCCGTAGAAGGCACGCTTGCCGAATGCGAAGTGCATCGCCTCGATATCGCCCTCGCCGCCGTCGGAAAGCTTTCCGTCCGGGGTGAATTCGCCGAAGCCGAAGCTCATCAGGCCGGTGTACTCCGGACCGGGGGCCTGCGGGTCGATCAGGGTGCGCACGGTGGAGTGGATGCCGTCCGCGCCGATCAGGATGTCCCCGGTGGCCGTGGTGCCGTCCTCGAACTGCGCGATCACGCCCGTCTCGGTCTGCTCGAGGTCGACCAGCCGCTTACCGTGCTCGATGGTGATGCCGTTGGCGACCGCGTGGTCGTGCAGCACCCGGAACAGGTCCGAGCGCAGGATGGTGCAGCTCGGCGGCAGGCCGGGCAGCGCGTCGACCTGCATGAGCGTGCGGCCCGTGCCGGTCTCCATCACCATGCTGTGCAGCGGGTGCCCGGCGGCCTCGACGAGCTTGTCCGCGCCGATGATCCCCAGCGCCGCAAGGCCGTTCGGTGCCACGGTGAGCATCGCGCCGGTGTCGGCCGCGGCCGGGTAGGCCTCGTACACCGTCGCCTCGATGCCGGCCTTCTGCAGCGCCAGCGCGGTCACCGGGCCCGCGATGCCGCCGCCGATGATCAGTGCCTTCTTGATGCCGTTCATGACCATTGCCTTCCCCGATTCCTTCGATCACCCTCGCGACCGCTGCAGCAATAGTATCCATGCAACTAGTTTCTTCGCAACTAGTTCGTGGAACAAAAAGGGGCCTCACCGGGGACACACCCCGATGAGGCCCACTCGGATCTACGCCGTGGCCTGCCGTTTCGGCAGCTTCCAGCCCGGCCGCGGGAAGTGGCAGGTGTAGCCGTTCGGGAACCGCTCCAGGTAGTCCTGGTGCTCCGGCTCGGCCTCCCAGAACGTGCTCGCCGGGGTCACCTCGGTGACCACCTTGCCCGGCCACAGGCCGGAGGCGTCGACGTCGGCGATGGTGTCCTCGGCGACCCGCTTCTGCTCGTCGTCCAGGTAGAAGATGGCAGAGCGGTAGCTCGTCCCGATGTCATTGCCCTGCCGATCCTTGGTGCTCGGATCGTGGATCTGGAAGAAGAACTCCAGCAGCGCACGGTAATCCGTCTGCGCGGGGTCGTAGACGATCTCCACCGCCTCCGCGTGCCCGGGGTGATTGCGGTAGTTCGGGTTGTCATTGCGACCGCCCGTGTAACCCACCCGGGTCGACAGCACACCCGGCTGCTTCCGGATGAGATCCTGCATGCCCCAGAAACATCCGCCGGCCAGAATGGCCTTCCGCGTATCGGTCACGCTTCCTCCTTCGTGAACAGAGACTTGTACTGCCCGTAGCCCTCGTCCTCGAGCTTGTCGAGGTGGATGAACCGCAGCGACGCCGAGTTGATGCAGTAGCGCAGCCCACCCGCATCGCGCGGCCCATCGGTGAACACATGACCCAGATGGCTGTCGCCGTACGACGAGCGCACCTCGGTCCGGATCATGAAGTGACTCAGATCCCGCTTCTCGACCACATTGGCGTTGTCGATCGGCTTGGTGAAACTCGGCCACCCCGATCCGCTCTCGAACTTGTCCGTCGACGCGAACAACGGCTCACCGGACACCACATCCACATAGATACCAGGCTCGTGGTTGTCCCAGTACTCGCCCGTGAACGCTCGCTCGGTCCCGTTCTCCTGCGTGACGTGATACTGCTCAGGCGACAGCGCGGCCACAGCCGCCGGATTCCGGTTGTACTCCCGTGCCACATGACCTCCTTGATCGGCCTCAGCTACAACCCACCCTGCCCGCTGGAAAGTCCACCCTCAACCCCGCGTCATACTTCTGTCACCATTGGCCGCCGGGCATACTCACCAGCGTGAGCGCGCCCGGGAACGAGACCGACGACGATCAGGTGCCCGCGTGGGCGCGGCGAACAGCAGGGGAATCGCGGTGGGCGGCGACCGCGGCCATCGTCGGGATTCTGGTCGTGCAGTTCTTTCTGCCCGCGCAATTCACGGCCGGACCGCGCTGGGTGGTCCCGGGCATCGGGCTGCTGTTGCTGATCGTGCTGATGATCGGCAACCCTGTCCGGCTGGACCGGGACGAGATCCGCCTGCGCCGCTTCAGCCTGCTGTTGATGGCGCTGCTCGGATTCGCCATGGTGTGGTCGGTGGCGCACCTGGTGCGGGCGCTGATCAATGGCTCGGTCAGCGACAACGCGGCCGGCCTGCTGACATCCGGCGGCGCGGTCTGGCTGACCAATGTGCTCGTATTCGCGCTCTGGTATTGGGATTTCGACCGCGGCGGGCCCGCCGCCCGAGCCCACGCCCGCAAGCCCTATCCCGACTTCCTCTGGGTGCAGATGCAGAATCCGGATCTCACGGATCCCGAGTGGGAACCGCAATTTCCGGATTACCTCTACCTGTCCTTCACCAACGCCACCGCGTTCAGCCCGACCGACGTGATGCCCATGTCCCGCTGGGCGAAAACCCTGATGATGATCCAATCGGCGATCTCACTGATCACCGTGAGCCTGGTCATCGCCCGCGCGGTCAACGTCCTGAAGTAGTGCCGAACCTGTTGTGTCAGCGGTTGAACCACATGTCGGCGACCAACATGATCACCGCGACACCGACGAAAGCGGCGGCGAAGCCGATGGACTGGCCGATGGTGCCGACGATACCGGCGGCGAGGAACAGCGTCAGGACCGGCGCCCAGACGAACATGTCCGGCGGGCCGAAGGTGCGCTGCTTGCGGGCGGCGGCACCGCTCGAGGCGGGCTGACGACGTTGCGGGATTCCGCGTCCGGGTGTAGTCACCTGGGCGAGACTACAATTCGGCGGCCGCCGGTGCCACCGCGGGGCGGCGCGGCGGGAGCGCGCAGCAGCCCGCGACGCAGGGCGCGCCGTTGACGGTGCAGCCCAGGGCGGTGATCTCGCTCAGGCGGGCCGGGGCGGCAGCGGAACGGTACTCGTCCACCAGGTCCGCGACCATCTGTGCGTAGCGCCGGTCCGGGCCGGGTGTGGCGGCGCGGGCGAAGGCCATGCCCAGTTCTGCGGCCCGCTCCTTCGCCTCGTTGTCCAGGTCCCAGATGACCTCGAGGTGATCGGAGACGAAGCCGACCGGGCACACCACGACCGCGTCCACGCCGCGCTCGGCGAGGGCGTCGAGGTGATCGACGATGTCGGGATCCAGCCACGGGATCTGCGGCGGGCCGGACCGCGACTGCCACACCAGGTCGTAGTCGTCGAATCCGGTTGCGGCAGCGCACAATCGGGCCGCCTCGGCGACCTGACGGCTGTAGAGGTGCTGCTCGGCGGGCGGGCCGGAGGCGACATCGGCCGATACCGGCACCGAGTGGGCGGTGAAGACCAGGCGGGCGGACTCGCGTTTGCCGGCCGGCAATTCCGCGACGGCCGCGCGGATCGAGTCCGCGAAGGCACCGATGAACAGCGGATGGTCGAAATACTGGCGCAGCTTCACCAATTCGGGCGCGTCGACGACCGCGGCCCGGGCGCGCACGATGTCCTCGTGGTACTGCAGGCAGCCGGAGTACCCGCCCCACGCCGAGGTCGGGAACACCAGCGCGGACCGGACACCGTCCGCGCGCATGCGCTCGACGGTCTCCTCGACCATCGGATGCCAGTTTCGGTTGCCGAAGTACACCGGCAGATCGATACCGCGCGTGGCGAATTCGGCCTCGATGGCCTTGATGATGTCCAGGTTCAGGGCATTGATCGGCGATACCCCGCCGAAGTGCAGGTAGTGCTGCGCGACTTCGGCGAGACGCTCCGGCGGCACGCCCCGGCCCCGAGTGACGTTCTCCAGGAACGGCATCACATCCTCGGGGCGCTCGGGACCGCCGAAGGACAGCAGTAGCAGGGCGTCCACTTCACGAGCCGTGGGCTCCGCAGCCACTGCTCTCCTCCTTACCCTCGAGTCTCTACCGGTTCAGTTGGCGCCGAAGCCGTCCGCCGGGAACCAGGTGTTGTGGCTGGCGCCGCCGTCGACGTAGATGATCGAACCGGTGGTGCCCGGCAGCCAATCCGACAGCAGGGTCACCACGGACTTGGCGACGACCGTCGGGTCGTCGACATCCCAGCCGATCGGGGACGCGCCGTCCCAGTAGGTGTTGAGCATGTTCAGCTGCTTGGCGTCATCGGTGGCCGTGCCCGCGATGGCCTTGGCGGCCAGGGTCTTGATCGGGCCCGCGGCGATCAGGTTGGAGCGAACCTTCTTGGCCTCGCCTACCTCTCGCGCCACGTACCGGTTCACCGACTCGAGCGCGGCCTTGGCCACACCCATCCAGTTGTAGTACGGCATCGCGGTGCGCGGATCGAAGTCCATGCCCACGATGGAGCCGCCCTCGTTCATGACCGGCAGCACGGCGCGGGCCAGCGAGGCGTAGGACCACGCCGAGATCTCGAACGCCTTGGCGGCGTCGGCGCCGGGGCCGTCGAGGAACGGCAGGGCCTCCGGACCCATCAGGGTGCGCGGCGCGAACGCGATCGAGTGCAGCACACCGTCGATGCCCTCGGGCGCCAGCTCGCGGACCTTGTCGGCGAGCTCGGCCAGGTTCTCCTCATTGGTCACGTCCAGGCCGATGGCCGGGGGGACCTCCTGCGGCAGGCGCTTGGCGATGCGGTCGATGAGCCGCAGGCGCTCCGGGATACCGGTGATGATCACCTTCGCGCCCTGCTCCTGCGCGACCGCGGCCGCGTGGAAGGCGATGGACGAGTCGGTGATGATGCCGGTGATGAGGACGGTTTTGCCGTCGAGCAATCCAGCCATGGGGTGGTCGGTTCTCCTCGTTTGAAAAGTGCTGGGGTTGAGGGTTCGGGTTGGGCCTGAGCGCGAAAGGCTCAGTGACCCATGCCCATACCGCCGTCGACGGGGATGATCGCGCCGGAGATGTAGGAGGCGTCGTCCGAGGCGAGGAAGCTGATCACACCCGCGACGTCCTCGGCCTGGCCGATCCGGCCCGCGGGGATGAAATCGAGCGCGGTCTTGCGCATCTCCGGGGTCATCTCGTCACGGGTCATGTCGGTGTCGATCAGGCCGGGCGCGACCACATTCGCGGTGATGTTGCGCTTGCCGACCTCACGGGTGATGGCGCGCGCCATGCCGACCAGACCGGACTTGGCCGCCGCGTAGCTGACCTGCGCCGGCGCACCGATCTGACCGACCACCGAGCCGAGGAAGATGACGCGGCCGAAGCGGTTCTTGAGCATATTGCGGTTGGCGCGCTGGGCGACTCGCCACGCACCGGTCAGGTTGGCATCGATGACCTTCGAGAACGACTCCTCGCTCATGCGCATGAACAGAACGTTGTCCACGATGCCCGCATTGGCGACGACGACCTCGACCGGACCCTGGTGCGCCTCCACCTCGGAGAACGCCCGATCGACCGATTCGGCATCGGTCACATCGCATTTCACGCCGAAAAGCCCCTCGGGCACGCCGGACCCACGATGAGTCACGGCGACCTTGTGTCCGTCGGCGAGCAGGCGCTGGGCGACCGCGAGACCGATGCCGCGGTTACCGCCGGTCACCAGTACCGACCGGGATGTGATGTTCGACATAAGGGCAAACCTATCTGTTCGTGTTCGGGACTCGGCGCGCGGTACCGATTTACGGCAGACGCTGACGATAGAGCAGGGCGGTGAGCACGCCACCGGCGGTCACCAGCAGGCCGAGCAACAGCCACGGGCGGCTGGCGTCGCCCATGGTGGTCTCGTAGCCGATCTGCTCTTCCAAATGGCCATAGACGTTCTTGAGTTCCTCCAGCGTGGAGGCGGTGAAGAACTCGCCGCCGGACAACTTCGCGATCTCGCGCAGCGAATCGTCGTCCACCGGCACCCGCACCCGCTGCGAACCCTTGCCGTCCTGATCCGGAATCTCGACGGTGCCCCAGGTGGTGCCGAACGAAATCGTCGACACCGGAACGCCTTTCTCCTTCGCCAGCCGCGCGGCGGTGAAGCCGTGGCGAGGGTTCTCGACGTCCTTGTCGTCCGGAACGGTCTGTTTACCGTCGGACATCATCACGATCTGGGCCGGCGGCGGCTTCTCCGCGCCGCCCAGCACCGACGCCAGTGTGTCGATCGACTGCAGGGCGGTGAGAATGCCCTCGCCGGTGGCGGTGCGCTCGGCCAGCTTCATATTGTCGATGGCCGCCTTGACCGCTTCCCGATTGGTCGTCGGCGACACCTGCACCGACGCGGTACCGGCGAAGGTGACCAGACCCAGGTTGATACCGGGCGTCAGATTGTCCGCGAACTCCTTGGCGGCCTTCTTGGCCACCTGAATTCGGCTGGGCGGCACGTCGGTCGCCTCCATGGACAGCGACACATCGATCACCAGGATGACCGTGGCCCGGTTGCGCGGCACCTTCTTGGCCGCGGTCGGACCGGCGGCGGCGAAGGTCAGGAAGATCAGGCCCACCAGGGTGAGCGCCACCGGGATGTGCCGCCACGGCTTGGGTTGCGAGGGTGCGACCTTCTCCAGCAGATCCATATTGGCGAAGCGCAGCATGTGCTTTCGCCGCCGCTGCTGGATCAGGATGTAGATCAGCGCGATCGCGGCCAGTACGGCCAGGAATCCCAGCCAGTACTGCGCCGTGAAATGCGAAAGGCTCAAAGTGACATTGCCAATGCTCACTGTCGCGGCACCCGCCCGGCAGTCGGGGCGCCGAAGGTGTGGCGCCGGGTCGACACGAATCTGACCACGTCCGCGATCCAGTCGCGATCGGTGCGCAGAGTCATCACCGGCGCACCGCAGCTGCGCAGCGCCTGCTCGACCTGGTCGCGATGACGCTGCGCGGCGCGCGCGAAATCGGTACGGAGCGTGGGGGTCACACTGAATTCCCGGGTCCGGCCCGACTCCGGGTCGTGCAGGACCACATCGCCGACGTCCGGCAACTCCAGATCGCGCGGGTCGAGCACCTCGACACCGAGCAGGTCGTGGCGGCCGGAGATGGCGCGCAGCGAACGCTGCCAGTCGATGTCGCCGAGGAAATCGGAGACGACCACGGCCAGACCGCGTTTGCGCTGGGGGCGCCGCAGGGCCTCGATGGCCTCGCGCAGATCACCGCGCACCCCGTCGGGAGCGTGCGGGGTGGTCGCGATCTTGCGCAGCATCGCCTGCTCGTGCACGCGGCCGCTGCGGGCCGGAATCCGGATCAGCTGCTGGCCATTGGCCACCACTGCACCGATCCGGTTGCCGCCGCCACTGGTCAGATGCGTGACCGCGGCCGCCGCGGCGACCACCAGATCCCGCTTCTCGCACAGCGCGGTACCGAAGTCGACACTGGCCGACAGGTCGATGACCAGCCAGGTCTCGAGTTCGCGGTCGGCGATCATCTGCCGCACGTGCGGATGGGTGGTGCGGGCGGTGACCGACCAATCCATCTGCCGCACATCGTCGCCCGGCTGATACATGCGGGCGTCACCGGGTTCGGAGCCGGGGCCGGGGATCAGGCCCAGGTGGTCACCGTGCAGCACGCCGTCCAGGCGCCGGCGCACGGTGAGTTCGAGCGTCTTCAACGCCGCCGACAACCGCGGGTCGGTCAACTGCCCCTGCCGGAACGAGGGCGGGGCGTGCGTGGAGCCGCTGGGGGGTGAGATCGTCACGGGCGCAATCGATTCCGAGACCGGCCTCACTTCGGCTGGGGCTGACCGGGAACTCCGGACACCTGACCGTTGGGGGGCTGTGGAATACCCGGCTGCGGCATGCCCTGGGCGGGCACGCCGGGCTGCTGCGAGGCACCGCCGTGCGGGCCCAGCACCGGCGGCTGCGCCGGGGCGGGCATCGGCGCGGCGGGCGCGGGGGCGCCGGCCGGGGCATTGGCCTGGGCAGCGACCTGCGGCAGGCCGACAGTCTGCAGCACGCGCTTGATCACATCGTCGGGGCTGACCTCGTCGGCGAGCGCGTCGTAGGACAGCACCAGGCGGTGGCGCAGCACGTCCGGGATCACCTCGACCACATCCTGCGGGACCACGTAGTCGCGGCCGCGGATCAGCGCGACCGCGCGAGCGGCGGCGATGATGCCGAGCGAGGCGCGCGGCGAAGCGCCGTAGGAGATCCAGCCGGCCACATCCTGCATGCCGACGTCGGCGGGCTTGCGGGTCGCGGCGATCACGCGGACCACATAGTCGACCAGCGCGTGGTGGACGAACGTATTGGCGGCCACGCTCTGCAGCCGGACCAGTTCCTCCGGATCGAGCACCCGCTTGGCCTCCGGCGGGGTGACACCCATCCGGTAGATGATCTCGCGCTCCTCCTCGACGGAGGGGTAGTCCACGACGACCTTGAACAGGAAGCGGTCGCGCTGTGCCTCGGGCAGCGGGTACACGCCCTCCGACTCGATCGGGTTCTGGGTCGCCATGACCAGGAACGGATTCGGCATCGGGTAGGTCTTGCCGCCGATGGACACGTGCCGCTCGGCCATCACCTCGAGCAGTGCGGACTGCACCTTGGCGGGCGCGCGGTTGATCTCGTCGGCGAGCACGAAGTTGGCGACCACCGGGCCCAGCTCGGTGTCGAACTCCTCGCGGCCCTGCCGGTAGATGCGGGTACCCACGAGGTCGGTGGGCACCAGGTCCGGGGTGAACTGCACGCGCGAGAAGCTGCCGCCCACCACCTTCGCGAAGGTCTCGACGGCCAGGGTCTTGGCGATACCCGGCACGCCCTCCAGCAGCACGTGCCCCTTGGCGAGGACACCGACCAACAGCCGCTCGACCAGCCGATCCTGACCGACGATCACGCGCTTGACTTCGTAGATCGCCTTTTCCAGGGTCTGGACATCGCGCTCGAGGGTGTTCGGAGGCGAGGGTGGTGCATCCTTCACCGTGCTTACCCCGCTCACACCGTCAGTCGAAGTCACCAACATCCCCGCTTTCGCCTTGGTCCTGTGCGTTCCGCCCCAACTATTCCAGGTATCCCGCGCAATTGCCGCACCCGGATCCGATCGCGGCGCGAATTTCGGTCGTGAAATGTGGCTTTCGGCTATTTCCTGGCCGTGGTGGCGTGGTCGAGGACCAGTTCGACGGCGTCGGCGACGGGGGTGTGACCGTCGGTCAGTTCGATGATGACGCGGTTGAGGGCGGGACGGTGCAGGGCGACGTCGATGAAGGCGGCGACGTCGTCGCGGTGGACGTTGCCGTATTCGATTGCCAGTCCGGCTGTGACCAGGCCTTTTCCGGGTTCGTTGCGCAGTGTGCCGGGACGCACGATGAGCCAGTCGAGGTCGGTCGCGACGAGGTAGGCGTCGGCCATCTTCTTCACGCGCATGTAGTGCTCGAAGGCGGGTGTTGTATTGAGATCGCGACCCGCGTCGGGGAACACGGACACCAGAACGAAACGGGCAACACCGGCAAATCGGGCAGCATCGGCCGACTTTTCCAGTCCCCTGCCATCGATCAGCGAGGTCTGGTCCATCCCGGTGCCGTGCGCGCCCGCGGAGAAGACGATGGCGTCGTGGCCGTGGAATTTGGCGGCGAGTTCGTCCACCGAATCGGTGACCAGGTCGCCGGCCACCGGGGTCGCGCCGGTCGCGGCGATCACCGCCGCCTGGTCCGGGTTGCGGTGCATGCCGGTGACCGTGTCACCGCGCGCGGTCAGCAGCGTCGACAGACGGCGTCCGATGCCGCCGGCCGCTCCGATCTGGAATACCTTCATCGGTGACTCCTCTCGTAGGCGGGCACACCCCCAGCTTTCCATCGGACCGGCGGAAGGATTCGATCGGTACCAGAAAGTTTCCGGAGCACCGATGCGCCGGGCGAAGATGCGTCTAATCTTGCGAATGTCTCTGCCGCCGACCGCTTCTGCGCCGGTAGCGTTGTCGGTATCGGTCGACGGTGTCCGGTGATACGGGATGTGGTGTGACGTGTGGGATTTCGAGGTTTCGCCCAGGCAATCCATCGGCGAGACGGTGCTGGAAGAACTCCGGGAGCGGGCGGCCGCCGACGGGGTCGCGCTACGGGTGGGAGTGGTTGTCGAACACAATGACGCGGTGCTGATGCTCGAGCACGAGGAGCACGTCGAGGGACGCAGTCCGCTACACCTGCCCGGGACGGTGGTCCGCCCGGGCGAGTCACTGGCCGGCGCGGTGGTGCGGGCGGTGCAGGAGGAGACCGGGCTCGCGGTGGTCGACATCGTGCGCCATCTCGGCAGCTTCGACTACCTCTCCAGTGCCGGAAAGCGGGTCCGCAGAGAACATTTCGCGGCCTCGGTGGCGAGTGCCGGGCCGGTGCGGGTCACGAACTACGCCGAGTACCGGTGGGTCCCGCTCAGTGGTGAACTGCCCGTCACCCCGTCGATCCGCCGTATTCTCATGACGTACCAGGAGTAGCCACTCGCCGCTGCGGAGGACCACATGCTCGAGATCGACACTCGTCCGGTGGTCCTCGATCAATTCACGGTCGACGAGACCGGCCGGGCCGGGCAGCGTCCCCGCGGCGTCGTCTATCCGGTCACCGCCGAGGACGTGGTGACCGTGGTCGACTGGGCCCGGGAGCACCGCACGCCGTTGATCGCGCGCGGAGCCGGGACCAGTCTGGAAGGACATCTCCTGGCCCGGGGTGACGAGCTGATCCTGGATTTCACCCAGGCAGACAAGATCCTCGACATCTCCCCCGGCGACTTCACCGCCACCGTGCAGCCCGGCGTCAGCCGGACCCGGCTCAATGCGGCGGCGGCCGAATTCGGGCTGCAGTTCACGGTGGATCCCGGAGCCGACGCGTCACTGGGCGGGATGGCGGCCACCAATGCCAGCGGCACCACCACCGTCCGTTACGGCGGCATGCGGGCCAATGTGCTCGCGTTGCAGGCGGTGTTCGCCGACGGCACCATCACCCGGATCGGGCGCCCGGTGCGCAAATCCTCGAGCGGATACGACCTGAAGGACCTGCTCATCGGGTCGGCGGGCACGCTCGGGATCATCACCGAGCTGACCGTGAAGCTGCATCCGATTCCGGAATGGATTCACTCGCTGCGCATTTCGTTCCCGACCGTGGCCGATGCCGTGGACACCGCGGTCGAGATGCTGGGCGCTGCGCTGCCGGTGAGCCGGCTGGAACTGGTGGACGCGCCGAGCATGGCGGCCATCAATGTGTTCCGCGGTACCGCGTACGCCGAGACGCCCGCCCTGTTCATCGATATCGAATCCGGTTCGTCCGCGGCTGTCTCGGCCAACGAGCAGGAGATCGGGCGGATCGCCGCCGCGCACGACGCGATCGAGGTGGCGACCGCACGCACGCACGGGGATCGGCATGCGCTCTGGGAGGATCGGCACAATCTCTACTTCGCGGTCAAGGCGGGCAATCCCGGCTGCCGGTTCATGATCACCGATACCGCCGTGCCCTATTCGCGGATCGCGGGGGCCGTGGAGACCGCCACCCGGCTGGGGGCGGAACTCGGGCTGAACATCACCGTCGCGGGGCATATCGGGGACGGGAACGTCCACACCATCGTTCCCTACACCGAGGCCGAATACGAGGCGGCGCAGCAGTTCTCGGATCTGGTGGTGCGGCATGCGCTCGAGGTCGGCGGCACCGCCACCGGTGAGCACGGGATCGGGCTGGCCAAGAAGAAGTATCTGCGGGAAGAGCACGGGGCCGCGGTGGATCTGATGGCGGCGGTGAAACGGGCGCTCGACCCGCTGGGGCTGCTCAACCCCGGCAAGGTGCTCGACGTCAGTCCGGGAAATCCTCTTCCCAACGGCTCCTGACCACGGTCTCGCGCGCATGTTCGAGGTACGACATGGCATGCGCCGCCACATGATCGCGCAGCCGCGCCACGGCGGGTGTCGGGCGGTGATTGCCGGAGACCAGGCCGATGCTGCGCTCCCGCTCCCCGGTCAGGGGGACACGCGTGAGACCGGGGTGCGGGGTCTCCGGGGCCGGGAGCACCGCGATGCCGAGGTTCTGGGCGACCAGGGCGCGCAGGGTTTCGAACTCGGTGATCTCGAAGCCGACATTCGGGGTGAATCCGGCGTCGGCGCACCAGGAGTCGACGAGCCGGCGCAGGTGGTAGGTCGGCGGATTGGCGATGAACGGCTCGTCGGCGAGTTCGGCGAGATCGACCAGTCCACGGGTCGCGAGCGGGTGGGCGTTCGCGACATACAGGTGCAGGCGCTGGAACCCGAGGATGATGGCGGGCAGTTCATCGGGCGCGGGGATGGTGACGGCCAGATCGAGGCGACCCTCACGGACCATCTCGGCCAGGGCGGTGCCGTGCGCCTGCACCAGACTCAGGCGGATGCGGGGTGCGCCCGCGTGGAAGTCGGCCAGCAGTGACGGGATGCTGACCGGGCCCAGTGTGAAGGGGAAGCCGAAGCGGACCAGGCCGCTCTCCGGATCGGCGTCGCTGCGGACCACGTCGACCGCGTCGCCGAGGGCCTGGACCAGTCCGCGCGTGCGGTCGAACAGCTCCTGGCCCGCGGGGGTGAGCGCGACTCGGCGACCCACCGGTTGGAACAACTTCACCCCGACGGCCTGCTCGACCGCTTTCAACCGGCGGCTCAGCGACGACTGCGGCACGCCGAGCCGCTGCGCCGCACGCGTGATGTGCCCCTCGGCCGCCGCCGCGTCGAACGCCGCGAGCAGCGGAATCAGGGCCTCGACCTGGGCAGAAGGCAATCCATCCATATTCGGATCATAATCGCTCGAAATGAACATTGGACGGATGAATGGGCGCGGCGTGACGATTATCGGTACCAGCAGCCGAGGAGGTCAGTCAGATGGACATGCACGCCGACAGCACCGAATCCCACACGGACACAGCGATTCTCGATGTCGCACTGATCGGGGGCGGCATCATGTCCGCCACGCTCGGCGCGATGATCGCGGCGCTGCAACCGGATTGGTCGATGGTCCTGCTGGAACGGCTCGACCGCGTCGCCGCGGAGAGCTCGGATCCGTGGAACAACGCGGGCACGGGGCACTCGGGGTTCTGCGAGCTCAACTACATGCCGGATGCGGGCGATCCGAGCAAATCAGCCGAAATCGCGTCCACGTTCGCGCTGTCGCGGCAGCTCTGGGCAGGCCTCGCGGATCGGGGCATGCTGCCGGATACGACCTTCGTCACCGGGACGCCGCACATGGATGTGGTGTTCGGCGAGCGGGATGTGACATATCTGCGCCGGCGTTTCGAGACGCTCCGGGCACTGCCCGCGTTCTCGGCGATGGAGTACAGCGAGGATCCGGCCGTGATCGCGCGGTGGGCTCCCCTGCTCATGGACGGACGTGAACCGGGTGAGCCGGTGGCGGCCACCTGGTACGAGGGCGGCACCGATGTCGATTTCGGAGCGCTCACCGCATCCCTGGTGGAGGCTATGACCGGTGCAGGCGGTCAGCTGCGCACCGGACACGACGTCACCGGGCTGCGGCGCGGCGACGACGGCATCTGGACCGTGACCGGACGCGATCGGAACAGCAAGCAGCGCTTCACCATCCGCGCACGCTTCGTGTTCGTCGGGGCGGGCGGCTATGCCCTGAAGCTTCTCCAGAAGGCCCGGATGCCCGAGGTCCGTGGTTACGGGGTGTTTCCGGTCGGCGCGCAGTTCCTGCGCACCGACAACCCCGACATCGTGGCCCGGCACGAGGCGAAGGTCTACAGCCAGGCGCTGGTCGGCGCTCCCCCGATGTCCGTGCCGCACTTGGACAAACGCATCGTCGACGGCGAATCGTCGCTGCTGTTCGGCCCCTACGCCACGTTCAGTACGCGGCTGCTCAAGCACGGCAGGCTCACCGATCTGTTCACCACCCTGCGGGTCTCGAATATCGTGGCGCTGGTGGCGGCGGGCCTCCAGAACCTGCCGCTGGTGCGCTATCTGATTCGCGAACTGCTCTCGACCCGCCGCCGCAAATTCGCACAGCTGCAACGGTTCTACCCCGAGGCCGACCCTGCCGACTGGTACCTGGTGCAGGCCGGTCAGCGCGCCCAGCTGGTCAAACCCGACCCCGACCGCCTCGGCGTGCTGACCATGGGCACCGAGCTGGTCACCGGCGCGGACGGCACCATCGCCGGACTGCTGGGCGCGTCGCCCGGTGCCTCGACCGCGTCGGCCATCATGGCCGACCTGTTGAACCGGTGCTTCCCGCAACAGCATTCGCAGTGGGAATCGACGCTGCGGGAGCTCATGCCGGGCTATGCCGACGGCTCGAACTCCCAGAGCGCGGGTGCACTCCCCGATATCCCGGTGGCGATCGGGAAGTAGCTGTGATGATCGGCGGGATCGACGACCACGATGTGCGCACCGTCCGCGAGGTGCGCGGCCCCGGCCGGCTTCGGATGTCCGTCCCGCCGATCGAAGACGCTCACCCACCCGCTCTCACTGGCCACATACACCCGTTGCAGACCCGGATCGTAGGCAAGGACGTCAGGCGTCTCCCCCACACTGCTGTGGTCGGTCACTGCATATTTCGCGAGATCCACCGTGATGAGCGTCGCGTTGTCCTCACATCCGACATACATGATCTGCCCGCTTGCATCGAGTGCCTGACCATGCGGCCCGGAACATCCGGGCGTGCGGATGCGGTCGGTGACGGTCAGGGAATCCGGTGCGATGACGGCGAGCTCGCCGCGGCCCTGCACCGCGACCACCATCCGATCGACTGCCGCGTCGTAGACGACATTGCCCACCTCCCCGCCCAGCCCGACGGTGCCGCGGACGGTTCCGCCGTCCGCGTCGACGACGGTCTCACTGCCCGCCCGCTCGTTGGTGGTCCACACCGCGTTCCGCACCGGGTCGTAGGCCAGTCCGTCGGGATAGGCGCCGGTCGGGGCGGTGAACAGCACCGCCCCGCTGTCCTCGTCCAGTGCCACGACCTGAGCGCGGCCCGTCACGGTGGCGTACACGCGATGCTTCCCCGGGACGACCAGCACGCCGTGCACATCGGGCGCGTCGGGGATAGTCCGAACCACGGTGTGTGCCCGGACATCGACCTCGACGATCTCACCGGCCCCCATGTGCGCCAGGAACATCAGCCCGCGGCCGGAATCCAGGCTCGCATAATCGAATCGGCCGGAGCCCCCGGTCAAGGCGACCTCCGCAACCTTGCGCAGCGGCAGCTGCCCGCCGGTCGTGGCCGGTCCCTGAGCAGCGGAGCAGGCCGCCGCCACCATGGCCCCGGCCAGCACCCACCCCACCTGTCTCGACCACATCCGGCTCACCTCATGGGACTCGGCAGACGTCGCGGAACAGCGCGGCGGCCGCGGGCTCGATCAGGCGGGGATCGTCGTAGAAGTCGATCTGGCCGACCGAGTTCAGCCACAGCTCCGATTTCGGGGATGCCACCGCAGCATAGAACTTCCGGGCCCAGGGCGGGACCAACGCGTTCTCGGAGTGCACGAGCAGGAAGGGAACCGTCAGTCGCGCGGCGGCCTCCTGGGCCGGTGTCAGCCGGCTCAGTGGAATCCCAGGGTTAGGTCGCGGCGCAGTATCTTGCCGGTGGCATTGCGCGGCAACGGTTCCGCGGTGACCAGCCAGCGGGCGGGCACCTTGAAGTAGGCCAACTGCTTGGCCACATGATCGCGCAACTCGTCCTCCGACAACCGCTGCGGGTCGTCGACCACCACGATCGCGGCGACCTCCTGGCCGAGATCCTCGTGCGGCACACCGATCACGGCCGACTCGCGCACCAGCGGGTGCTCGTCGAGGACGTTCTCGATCTCCTGCGGGTACACGTTCTCCCCACCCCGCAGGATGAGATCCGAACGGCGACCGGAAATGTAGAGCTTGCCCTGCCGCAGCGTGCCGTAGTCACCGGTGCGCAGCCAACGGTTCTCATCGATCGCGGCCCGGGTGGCTTCCTCGTTGTTCCAGTACCCGAGCATGACGTACGGGCTACGGATGCAGACCTCGCCCTCCTCGCCATCGGGCACCGGCTTACCGTCGGGGTCGCGAACCTCGACCGACACACCGACCACCGCACGACCCACGGTCTCGTTGTCGGCGGCCAGCTCCGGCGGGGTCGCCACGGTCGCGGCGGTGCCGGACTCGGTGCACCCGTAACTGGTGGTCAGGCCCTGCAACGCGACCGGGAACCGCTCCCTCAACCGCTGCACCAGCGCCGGAGACGACGGCGCGGAATTGAGCGAGAACGCCGTCAGCGACGACAGGTCGTAGCGCGAGATGTCCACGCCCAGAATGCGACTCGCCAACGTCGGCACCGCCGCCCAGTTGGTGACCTTCTCCGTCTCGACCAGCTTCAACAGTGATTCGGCATCGAACTCACCCGAGGTCGGGAACACCACCGCATCACCGGTGGCCAGACGCGGGACCGACAGATTGTGCAGGCTCGCGATATGGAACAACGGCATCGTCGCCAGATAACGGCGACCCGCCGGGGAACCATCCCACCCCTGCCCACGGAAACCGGCCGCCAACGCGTCCATGAACCGGTGATAGTCCGCGACCGCCACCATGTTCTGCTGGGTGTGCACCACACCCTTCGGACGACCCGTGGTCCCGGAGGTGTAGAGGATGATCGCCGGATCATCCTCGCCCACTTCCACACTCGGGCTGCCGCCGGCGAACTCCGCGATCAACGCCGGCAGGTCGGTCTCCATGGTCAGCACCGGGATATCGGTGCCGGTCTCCGCGGCCAGCACGGCCCGCTTTGCATCGGCAATCACCACCTTCGGCGCGGAATGTTCGAGACCGTAGGCGATCTCGCGCGGCACCCACCACGCGTTGTAACCGACCGGGATCGCACCCAACCTTTGCGCGGCCCAGAACGTCAACACCCACTCGGGGCTATTGGCGGCCAGGATGCCGACACGATCGCCCTTACCGACCCCGTAACGCTCGGCCAGCGCCGCAGCGAGCGCGCCCGCGGCCGCGTAATGCTCGGCGAAGGTGTAGCGGGTCCGCGCGGACACCAGATACTCGCGATCACCCAGCTCCCCGGAGGCTTCCAGCAACTCCAGCAACGATCGATGGCGATGCTTGAACACCGGCAGCGGCACACCCAGCACCGGCTCGACCGTCATCTCGAACGGCCCACCCGGCCCGGTCAGCTTCCCGGCCACCTGCGCGGCCAGAGCCTGCAGATCAACAGCATTGGTCATGAATCAAATCCTCGAATCCGTTGGGTAGCAGCGTCATCCGAGCGTCTTGTGCGGGACGCCGACGATCAGTCCGCCGTCGATGACGTGCTCCGCGCCGGTCGTGTAGCTGGATTCGTCGCTGGCCAGGTAGACGACGAGATTGGCGACCTCGTCGGCGGTGGCGGCGCGGCCGAGCGGGATCTGCAGGAAGTCCTCGGGGATGCCCTCGGTCATCGGTGTGCGCACCATGCCGGGGTGGACCGAGTTCACGCGAATGTTGTGCTGCGCCAGCTCGAGTGCGGCCGATTTGGTCAATCCGCGGACCGCGAATTTGGTGGCGGTGTAGCCATGCAGTCCGACGCTGCCGCGCAGGCCCTCGACCGACGAGATATTGACGATCGACCCGATGCCGGCATTCATCATCGCCGTGGCCGAGGCCTGGATGCCGAGGAAGGTACCGGTCAGATTGATGTCGACGATCTGCTGCCAGGCCGCCAGTTCGAAGTCGACGATGGTGTTGCCGTTGACGATCCCGGCATTGTTCACCAGAACGGTCAGCGAACCGAACTCCTCGACGGCGACACTCACGGCCCGCGTCCAGTGCTCGGGGTCGGTCACGTCCAGGTGGACGAAGCGAGCCGCCGGACCCAATTCGGCCACCAGCGCTCTGCCTTCGGTCTCGAGCAGGTCGCCGACCACCACGCGGGCTCCGTGCTCGACCAGAGCACGGGCATGCGCCGCGCCCATCCCACGCGCGCCTCCGCTGACGAGGGCCACCTTGCCCGCGACTCGCTTGTTCATGCTCGGGCTTTCCACTGAGAGCTTCTCGGTCATGAGGGCAGCTAAGCATGTCTTCAATCACTGTTTCAATCATTGATTGAAACAGTGGAATGAGGTATGGCCCCCCGGTGGAACGAAACCAGGGATTGCAGACTGTTCGCTGACAGCCCCCTCATCGCCGATCGACGCCGTCAGCGAGACGGCTTCCGGCGTGTCGCCAGGTCACGCCACCAGCCGAACCGCAACCAAGAAACACTCATTACGCAGGTCAGACCAGGCGCCGAGGCACTCGACAACGTGGGCGCGCATGACTGGAGTGCATCTGTTTCAAAAATTTTGGTCGAGAGACCAATCGGTTGCGACGTCGGCGTCGAATCATAATGGACAGTCGCTTTTGAAGTAGGGATGTCCTGCATGGCCTCAGTCGAAGCTGTAACGGAGCAGACGGTGGTGCGCGGGGTTGTGTCGGCGGAGGGACCGCCGGGGAAGGTTTGCCGGTCGGTACAGCGGCGTCTGCGACGGGGTGTGGTCGACGCTGGGGTCGTTGACGTACTGGACCGTTCGTCGAGGAGTCGGGGGGTGATACCGGGGTCGGGGATGTTGCGATCGTGTACCGACCGACGGTCGAGCGGCGGTCGAAGGTACCGCAACAGTTGGCCGGAAATTAGCCATCGGCGTAATGAGTCCCGAATCGGTCGGCATCGGCTGTAATGATCTTGGCGGCGGACTCGACGTATTCAGCACTATGCGGGTGTTGGAAATGGTCCCCGCCCTGGCCTCGTTCGTGGTCCCCGGACCGGCGCGCGACAGCGTATCCGCCGGTCCTCGGGCGTTTTGAGTTCCTGAAATGAACGACATTTTGCGGAGGTCGAAATGCGCCAATCGAAGAGTGGCATCGAAAGCGATCCCGACCGTTCCAAATCGTTGCCATCAGGCACATTTCAATCCTCCAGTCAATCCTCCGAGCACACACATTCGGGTAACATTTCCAGCACGCCCAGCAGTAATGCATCGCCGGCCGATATTCTTCCGCTGACGTCGGCGCAGCGGGGAATCTGGTTTGCCCAGCATCTCGCGGAATCCACGCCGATATCTGTCGCCCAATACGTCGAGATCGTCGGCGAGTTGGATGCGGAACTACTTGCCGAGGCATGCCGAACCGCCGGTCGGGAGTTCGGATCGGGACATATGCGCCTGATCGAGGTCGACGGAGAGCCCTGCCAGTTCGTCGACGAGGAAAATGGCGGCCCGGTGTCGGTCACGGACCTGCGCCGGCACGTCGATCCCGTTGCGACTGCGCACAGAATGATGGTCGAGGATTATTCCGCTCCACTGGACCTGCTGAACGACCACCTCATGACGAGCATCGTGTTCCAGGTCGGTGAGGACCATTACCTGTGGTATCAGCGCGCACACCATATCGCGCTCGACGGATTCGCCGCGGTAACAATGCTGCATCGGATGACCGAGCTGTACAACGCTTGGGTGAAGTCCGAGGAGCCGGCGCCGTGCCAGGCACAGGACCTGCGGGAAGTCGTCGAGCAAGATCTGGCGTACCGCGATTCGACGCGTCTCGACAATGACCGCGAACACTGGATGGAGCACCTGGCGGGCGCACCTCCCGTCGTCAGCCTGGCCGACCGCGTGAGCAAACCCACCATTCATCCCACGCTGGTCAGCACAGAGCTGGCGGACGACACCGCGGAGCTACTCGAAAACGTCGCGCTCGAGCACGAGTCGAGCGTGACTCCGATCATCGTTGCGGCGTTCGCGGCTTATCTCGCGCGGATGACCGGAAGCGATGAGGTATTGCTGAGCCTGCCTGTTTCGGGTCGGCACTCTGCCGTGCTGCGCCGTTCCGGAGGGATGGTGGCAAATGTGGTCCCGCTGCGAGTACAGGTCGCCAGCCAAAGCGTCGGTGAACTGATCGCCGCGGTCAAAAGCGAGTTGACGAGTGCACTCCGGCGGCAGCGCTACCGCCAAGAGGACATATTCCATGACATGGGGATTGCGCGCGACGAGGCGGCATCGTTCGGGCCGGCCGTGAACCTCATGATGGTCGAGAACGAGGTTGTACTGGGCAACACGACAGGCCGCCTGCACGTACTCACCTCAGGACCCACCGCCGACCTCTTCGTCAATATCTACCCGGGCGCGGGCAGAGAGAGCACCCATATCGACTTCCAGGGGAATCCGAATTCGTACAGCCCTGAAGAGCTCACTGATCACCATCGACGGTTCCGCATGTTCATGCACGAATTCCTCGCCGGCGGACCGGAATGCAAGGTCAGCAGACTGCCGCTACTCGAAATTCAGGAACGCTCTGCGCTACTACCTGTGCGAGGGCCCAGCGCGGTCGAAACACGGCTGCTTCCAGAGATTCTCACCGAAAGCGCGCGCCGGAACCGTAGCGGGTGCGCGATCGTCTCGGGCGGCAAGACGATGACATACGGCGAGCTGGACACCAGATCCTCGGAGCTGGCCCGGCATCTGATCGCTCTGAAGTGTGGTCCGGACACGGCGGTGGCGATCATGCTGCGACGCTCGGTCGAATCCGTCGTGGCGACATGGGCGGTCGCGAAGAGCGGGGCGGCGTTCGTCCAGCTGGCCCCCGAGTACCCGTCGAAGCGGATAGACCACATGGTTGCCGACAGCGGCGCGACCGTGGCGATCACGGTCGACGCCCTGCGCGGGCGGCTCCCGCGGGGGATTCACCATGTGGTTCTCGACGACCCCGCAACCCTGGCCGACTGCGACACCGCGAACGGGCCGATTTCCGATGCAGACCGCATCCGCCCACTACGACCGTCCAACGTCGCCTATATGACCTACACCTCGGGATCCACCGGAGCGCCGAAAGGCGTGCAGGTCACGCACACCGGCCTCGCAAATCTCGCTGCCGATCGCGCCGCGACCTACGGCATCGACACGAAATCCCGTGTGTCCTATGCCCTCTCGCCCAGTTTCGACGCCTCCCTGGAACAGTTTCTGACTTGCTTCGCGAACGGATCCACGTTGGTGATCGTGCCGCCCGAGGTGACCGGCGGTGAGGCGCTCACACAACTGCTCGCCGATGAGCACGTGACCCACCTGACACTGACACCCACGATGCTGGCCACGGTCGACCCCCAGCTGCCGACCGACGTGCAGGTGGTCGTGGTCGGGGGCGACGTATGCCCACCACACCTCGTCGAACGGTGGACCCTATCGGCGTCCATGTACAACGAGTACGGTCCCACCGAATCCACCGTGACCGCCGTCGGCGCCATGCTGAGACCCGGCCGCGCCCACACGATCGGTGGCCCCATCCGTGGCGTCTCGGCCATGGTGCTGGACCGGACGCTGCAGCCGGTGCCCAGGGGCACCGCGGGCGAGTTGTACCTCGCCGGGTCGGGATTGGCCCGGGGATACAGCCATCTGTTCGTCGAGACCGCCGCCCGGTTCGTCGCCGATCCGTACGGCGGCACCGGCGCGCGCATGTACCGCACCGGCGACATCGCGCGCTGGACCGGCGAGAACGGCGAGACGACGCTGGAGTTGATGGGCCGCAGCGACTTCCAGATCAAGATCCGCGGATACCGGATCGAACCGGGTGAAGTCGACGCCGCGCTCACCACACACGACGACGTGGATCTGTGTGTCACGGTGCCGGTGGAGAACAACGTCGGCACGACCGTGCTGGCGTCCTATGTCGTTCCGGTCGGCGGCCGCCAGATCGATCCGGTCGAAATCCTGCGCTTCGCTCGCAATTCGCTACCGCCGCATATGGTCCCGGCGGTGGTCCTCCCGTTGGACAGCCTCCCGGTGAACGCCTTCGGCAAGCTCGATCGCCGCGCTCTGCCGAAGCCCGAATTCGGGACCGCGCCGGTCGGGCGGGCACCGGCCACGGCCCGGGAAAAGACGATCGCACGGTTGTTCACCGAGGTGCTCGGCGTGCCCCGGGTCGGGGCGGACGACAGCTTCTTCGCCCTCGGCGGCGACAGCATTCTGTCGATCCGGCTGGTGGCGGGGGCCAAGGCCGAGGGTCTGAGCTTCTCCACACAGGACGTGTTCGTGCACAAGACCGTTGCGGGCCTGGCGGCCACGGCGACGGAAGTCGGCGATACTCCCGGCTTGGCCGAGTTGCCCGGTGGCGGCGTCGGACCGATGCCGTTGTCGCCGATCATGCACGCCATGCTGGATCGGGGTCATTACGACCGATTTGCGCAGGCCGCGCTGGTACAGCTGCCCGAGGGGGTCGATCGAGCGGGTCTGGTGCGCGCGCTGGGATCCCTGCTGGACCGCCACGACATGCTGCGCGCGGTATTGCGCGGCGGCGATTCGGCCGATCGGTTCGTCGAGGTCCTCGACCGGGAAGCGGTCGACCCGGAGGCCGCGCTCGTCGAAGTCCGGATCGATCGACGTGACGCCGCCGACGTCGACCGGCACCTGAACCGAGCCGCGGATCGACTGGACCCGAGTAACGGTGTGCTCGTGCAGGCCGTCTGGATTCACGATCGCAGCGGCTCTGGACCCGACCTGATGTGGCTGGTGATCCACCATCTCGCGGTCGACGCGGTGTCGTGGCGCATCATCCTCACCGACCTCGCGCAGGCCTGGGCGCAGGTCTCCGCCGGCGGCGAGCCGCATTTCGGCCCGGTCACCACCTCGTTTCGGCGGTGGGCGCACGGCTTGGTCGAGCAGGCGCCGGGCAGGCGGGCGGCGGAGCTCGACCTGTGGAAAGACGTCCTCCAGCGCGGCGATCAGCTACTCGGATCGCGTCGTCTGATCCCGGATCGTGACATCGGGGCCACGGCGGGCCGGGTCGATCAGCGTATCCCGGCAGCGGTTGCCGAGGCGGTGCTCACTACCATCCCGGACCGCTTCCACTGCAGTGCCAACGATCCGCTGGTGGCAGCCCTGGTGCTCGCCCTCGGTGAGTGGCGGCGCAGGCGTGGTACCGCCGGGGCGGCCGGAGAGTTGATCTCGTTGGAAGGACACGGCCGTGAGGAGTCGGCCGTACCAGGCGCCGATCCGAGCGCCACCGTCGGCTGGTTCACCACCCGCTTCCCGGTCCGGATCGACTGGGAGAAGGTCGATCTCGATGATGCGCTGGCCGGCGGCGTGAGTGCGGGACTGGCGATAAAGCAGGTGAAGGAGCAGCTGCGCGCGGTGCCCGGCAACGGCATCGGCTATCAGGTACTGCGTCATCTCGACTCCCAGGCGCGCGCTGAGCTCGCAGACCTGCCCGAACCTCAGGTCAGCTTCAACTACCTCGGGCGGGTGGGTTCCGGTGAACGCTCGGGGCCCTGGGCACCTACCACCGAATTCACCGCACTGACCGCGACGAGCGATCCGGCGATGGCGCTGCCGGCCGTGCTCGATGTCAATGCGATCGCCGAAGAAGGCCACGACGGGCTCGAACTGGCCGCGACCTGGGAGTTCGCCTCACAGGTGCTGACGGGTGAGGAGGTCGACGAGCTCGCCGGACTGTGGGCTCGAGCCCTGGGGGCGCTGGCCGATCACGTCCGGTCCGGAACCACCTACAGCTTCACGCCATCCGACTTCCCGCTCACCGCGGTATCGCAGGACGATGTCGACCGCTGGCTGCGGGAATACCCGTCGATGACCGATGTGTGGCCGCTCACCGCCTTGCAGTCCGGCCTGCTGTTCCACACGATCTACGACCCGGACGGCGTCGACGGCTACATCGTGCAGGCAGCGCTGACGTTCGCCGGGCAGGTGGATGGGGACCGGATGCGGCGGGCCGCGCAGGTGCTCATCGACCGGCACGACAGTCTGCGGACCGCGTTCGTCGAGAGTGACGATGGGCCACGGCAGATCGTATTGCGCGACACTACCGTCGATTGGAGCGAGTCGAATATCAGCCGTGTCGGCCGGCAGGCGGAAGCACTGCGGCGACTCGCGACGGCGGCCGCGGCTCCGTTCGATCCGGCCCGCCCGCCGCTGGTGCGTTTCCACCTCGTCCGCACCGGCGTCGATATGTTCCAGTTGCTGGTCACCAACCACCACCTCGTGCTCGACGGCTGGTCGATGCCCCTGCTGATCCACGAGCTACTCGCGTTGTACATATCCGACTGCGATACGGCCCAGCTCGCGCCCGCTCGTTCGTACCGTGAGTATCTGCAGTGGCTGCAGGCTCAGGACCGAGACGCCGCGACCGCCGCGTGGCGGGAGATGCTCGCCGGAATCGACAGTCCGACGCGGGTCACGAACGGGCCGGATCGGACCGTCACCGCGCACGCCGACGAAGTCGGCCTGAACCTGGACGCCGAAACCACCGCCGCGATTCTCGACCTCGGCCGCTCGCATGGCGTCACCCCCAACACGGCCCTGCACGTAGCGTGGGCATTGCTGGTGGCCGTCCAGGCCGGACGGCCGGACGTGGTGTTCGGCAATACGGTGTCGAACCGCCCGCCGCGGATTCCGGATGTCGAGCGCATGGTCGGGCTCATGGTCAACACGCTGCCCGTCCGCGTCCGGCTCGAACCCGACGAGACCGTCGGCGACCTGCTCGTCCGCGTGCAATCCGAGCAGGCGGCGATGCTGGATCACCAGCACATCGGCCTGGCGGAGCTGCAGCGGGCTGCCGGCATCACCGACATGTTCGATACCGCGACGGTGCTCGAGTCCTATCCGTTCGACCAGGAACTGCTGGCACACGATCTCTCCGACGCCGGATTGCGGCTCGTCGAGATCGTCGCGCACGATGCCACGCCGTATCCGCTGAGCCTGCAGGTGACCCCGCCGCGGTCGAGTCGCGACGGCGGACCGGACACCGGCGAGCCCGGAACCTACACGGTGACACTGAAATTCGCCACCGATCGATTCGACTCGGACGAGGCCCGTACGCTGCTGGAACGATTCGAGTTGCTGCTCACGCAGATCGTCGGCGATCCCGCCCGGAAGGTCTCCTCGATCTCCTCCTGCTGGGATTCCGAACGCGCGCAACTGCTTTCGGTCGGCGGCGAGCAGCCGGCCGCGGACCTCGTGCTCCGCGACATCCTGTCGGGGACGGCGCGGAGGTATCCGGATGCCGTGGCTGTCCGGTGCGGTGACACCACGTGGACCTATCGTGAGCTGGAGCGTCGCGCCGACGCGTTCGCTCGCCTGCTGGTCGGCCGCGGTGCTCGTGCCGAGTCGATCGTCGCCTTGGCCCTGCCCCGCTCGGCCGAACTCGTCGTCGCGATCTGGGCGGTGGCGAAAACAGGTGCCGCCTTCCTGCCGTTGGATCCCGGCAATCCCGCCGCGCGGCTCGGGGAGTTGCTGTCCGACTCGCGGACCACGCTGGGTGTGACGACAAGTGCTGTGGCACAGCAGCTTCCGGACACCGTCGACTGGTTGATCCTGGATGCTGCCACATCGGACGCTCACGAGGGTCTCCCCCACCCGTCCGGTGCGGCCGGGGGCGACCGCCTGTCGGCCGACAATGCGGCATACGTGATCTACACGTCCGGATCGACCGGCACACCGAAGGCGGTCCACCTCAGCCATCGAGGTCTGGCCGATCTGGTCGCGGCGCAGGCCGACGCCTTCGCGCCGACTCCGGATTCGGTGGTGTTGCAGGTCGCGTCGCCGGGATTCGACGCCTGCGTGTCGGAGCTGCTGTTGGCGCACAGCAGCGGCGCCTGTCTCATGGTGGCGCCACCGGAGGCGTACGCCGGGACCGACCTCGAGGAATTGCTTCGGTCGCAGCAGGTTTCGCACGCGATCATCACCCCGTCCGTGCTCCACACCATGGATCCGTCCCGGATGCCGTCGCTGACATCGCTCGCGGTCGTCGGTGAAGCGGTCGGGCCGGACACCGTCAACCGGTGGGCCCCGGGGCGACGGCTGATGAATCATTACGGACCGACCGAGTGCACGATCTGGGCAACGGGGTCGGATGCCCTCGCACCCGGCGACCCGGTGACGATCGGTGGCCCGATCCGGGGCGCGTCCGCGATGGTGCTCGACCCGTGGCTGCGACCGGTGCCGGTCGGTGTCGCGGGCGAACTCTATATCGGCGGGCCCGGACTCGCCCGCGGATACGTCGGTCGACGGGGCGTGACCGCGTCGCGCTTCGTCGCGGATCCGCGGTCCACCCGCGGCGAGCGGATCTACCGCACCGGTGATTCCGTGCGCTGGGTGCGCGGACCCGCCGGGTTGGCGCTGGAATACCTGGGCCGCTGCGATCAACAGGTCAAGATTCACGGCCTGCGGATCGAGCCGGGGGAAATCGATGCGCAGGTGGCCCGGCGCCCGGACGTGGCGAGCGTCGCCACCGTGGCAGTGCAAGGGCCTGCCGGCGAACCGGTTCTGGTGTCCTATGTCGTCTCCGCGCCGGGTGCTGCCGTCGATGTGGCGGCCATCGAAGGCGATCTCGCGGGCAGGCTGCCGCGCTATATGAATCCCGCGGCGATCGTGCGGCTGGAGGAGATGCCGCGCACGCCCACGGGCAAGGTCGATCGGAAAGCCTTGCAGCAGCGCGCCTTCGATGCCGGCGCCACGGGCGGCAGACCGCCCTCGACGCCTACGGAGCGAGTCGTGGCGAAACTCTTCGCCGATGTGCTCCATCTCGACACCGTGTCCGCCGACAGCAACTTCTTCGCCCTCGGTGGGGACAGCATCGTCTCGATGCGGCTGGTGGCGCTGGCGAGATCCGCCGGGCTCACGCTCACGCCGCGAGATGTGTTCGAAGGTAAGACAGTTGCGGCTCTCGCCGTGATGGCGGGCGGCGATGCGGCTCCGGAGGCCATCGAGGAACCCTCGCGACTCCCGAAAGCCGATCACTCGTATCGCGCCTCGGATTCTTCGCTCGTCGCGCTCACGCAGCAGGACATCGATCGGCTCGAGCAGCAGTACCCCGGGCTGTCCGATGTATGGCCGTTGTCGCCCATGCAATCCGGGATGCACTTCGACTCGACGTTCGATCCGGATGCGGCGGACAACTACACCGTCCAGACGATGATCGGATTTTCCGGCGCGGTCGACGGTGAGCGCCTGCGGCGTGCCGCTCAGGCCGTGGTCGACCGGCACGACATCCTGCGGGCCGCTTTCGCGGAGACGTCGGCCGGGCCGTGCCAGATCGTGCTGGACCATGCCGAAATCGACTTCCGGGAGATCGATCTCGCCGCTGGCGGCGATGCGGGATCCCCGGCCGACCCGGAATCGATTGCCGCGGCGGACGCGGCGGCGGGATTCGACCTGTCGGCTCCCCCGCTGTTGCGCCTGACGCTCATCCGTCTCGATGCGGAGTCCTTCCGGCTGCTGGTCACGAATCACCATGTGATCCTGGACGGCTGGTCGATGCCGCTGCTGATGCGAGAACTGCTCGACTACTACGGATCTCCCGAACATATCGACTCCGCCGGACCCGCGCCCTCCTACCGCGACTATCTGGCCTGGCTGGGTCGGCAGGACAGCGCCGCATCCAAAGCGGCATGGGCGCAAGCCTTTTCGGATGTCGACGCACCCACCCGGGTGTCCCGCGACACCGACGCGACCGGCGCGGTATCCGCCGCCGAGATCGGGGCCGAGGTGACGGCGGATCGTTTCGGAGCACTCCGCCGCCTGGCGGCGGAGACGGCCGTCACCATCAATACGGCCGTGGCCGCGGCCTGGGCCCTGAATCTGCGTGTACTCACCGGCGAGACCGATGTGATCTTCGGTTCCTCGGTGTCGGGCCGCCCCCCGGAACTGCCGCTGGTCGATCAGGCGCTCGGCATGTTCCTGAATACGATTCCCGTGCGCGTCCCGCTCGAACCCACGATGACGGTCCGCGAGTTGCTGATCGGCATTCAGGCGCGGCACGCCCGCATGCTGGAGCATCACCATATCGGCCTGCCCGAGATCCACCGCAGCGCCGGCCTGCCCGCACTCTTCGACACCGCCCTCACCTTCCAGTCGTTCCCCGTCGACCGGACGGCATTGCAGCAGCTCGTCGATTCGGCGGGCCTGCGGGTGAACGAACTCAGTGAACTGGACGCGACACCGTACCCGCTGAGCCTGATCGTGGAACCCACGCAGTCCGAGCACGGCGAGCCACAAGGGCTGCGGATCACCCTCCGGTTCCATGACCGTGAATTCGACACCGTCTCGGCGCGCCGCATCCTCGACCGCTTCGTCGAGTTGCTGTGCCGGTTCGCCGCGAACGCCGATACGCGACTCGGCCAGCTACCGCTCGACGAGGAACCGCGGCCATCGTGGCCGGATTCCCGTGCGGAAGCTACGATCCCGGACACGCTGGACCGGATACTCGCCGCCTCCGCTGCCGCCGATCCCGACGCGATCGCCGTGCGATACGGCACGACCACCATGACCTACCGCCAGCTCGACGAGCGATCCACCCGTCTGGCCCGGGTCCTGCTGCGGCACGGCGCCCGGCGGGGACAGGTCGTCGCCTCCGTGCTTCCGCGTTCCCCGGCGGCGACCGTCACCCTGTGGGCCGTGGCGAAGACCGGTGCCGCATTCCTGCCGATCGATCCGGCCCTGCCCTCGGACCGGATCGAATTTCTGCTGTCCGACTCGGGAACCGTACTCGGGCTGACCGATACGTCGGCCGGGAAACGTCCTCCCGACGGAGTCGATTGGCTGATCCTCGACGAGGACCAGGCGCTCGGCACCGTGGACTCGGCGCCCGCCCTGCCGATCACCGATGCCGAACGCGGCGGGCCGATCCGGCGGGATCAGATCGCCTACGTGAGCTACACCTCCGGGTCGACCGGAACACCCAAGGGCGTACTCATCAGCCATCGCGGCCTGGCCGATATCGTCGCGGCGCAACGGCGACTGTTCGGCGCCGACCCGATGTCGGTGGTCCTGCAGGTCGCCTCGCCCAGCTTCGACGCCTCGGTGTTCGAGTTGTTGATGGCGCACGGTTCGGGCGGCCGGCTGGTCGTATCTCCCGCCGAGATCTATGCCGGGCCCCAATTGGCGGATCTGATTGCACATGAACGTATTTCGCACGCCATCGTGACCCCCTCGGCGCTGGCGACGGTCTCGCCCGACGGTCTCGACGGGCTGCGAGTGCTCGCGGCAGCCGGTGAGCCGGTCGGGACCGAACTGGTCGATCGATGGGCGCCGCACCGCACCATGGTCAATCTGTACGGGCCGACCGAGACCACGATCTGGGCTACCACCAGCGCTGCGCTGGCGCCCGGTGCCGCGATCACGATCGGCAGGCCGGTCGGTACCGTCGCGGCCGTGGTCCTGGATACCTGGCTGCGACCTGTGCCGCACGGTGTCGCGGGCGAGCTGTACCTGTTCGGCGCCGGCCTGGCCGATGGGTACGTCGCCAGGACGGGGTTGACCGCGGCGCGGTTCGTCGCATGCCCGTTCGAGGGGCCGGGTCAGCGCATGTACCGCACCGGTGACGTGGTGCGCCGCAGCGCCGATGACGAGTTTGAATTCTTGGGACGCAACGATTTTCAGGTCAAGGTGCACGGCACCAGAATCGAGCTCGGGGAGATCGACGCGGCGCTGGGCGCGCGTGCGGATGTGGCATACGCGATCACCGTGCCACGCCGCGAGGACGGCCGGTCGGTGCAGCTGGTGTCCTATGTCATGCCCGCGACCGGAAGCGAGGTATCGGGCGCGGAGTTGCGTGCGGCACTGGCCGAGACCCTGCCCCGAACCATGGTGCCGTCCGCAGTGATCGTGCTGGACGAGGTACCGCTGACCGCCAACGGGAAGCTGGATCGTGAGCGGCTGCCCGAGCCGGTTGCCGTTGTGCGCGAGTTCCGGGCACCGGCACCAGGGATGGAAAAGCTGGTCGCGCAAACATTCGAGCAGGTGCTCGACGTGGACGGGGTGGGCGCCGACGACGACTTCTTCGCGCTGGGCGGCGATTCGCTGAGTGCCTCGCTGGTGGTGGGGCGCCTGGGTGCGGCCCTGAACGTCCGCGTGCCGGTGCGATCGGTTTTCGAGGCGCCGACCGTCGCCGAATTGGCCGCGCGCACTGGGTCACTCGGCGATGGGGGCCGCTTGCCCCTGGTGTCCGGAGTGCACCCCGACCCCGTGCCGCTGTCGCTGGCGCAGCAGCGGATGTGGTTCCTGAACCGGTTCGAGCCGGATTCCCCGGCCTACAACATTCCGGTGATGCTGCGGTTGTCCGGGCGGCTGAACACCGAAGCGCTGGCGGCCGCGCTCGGGGACGTGGTCGCACGGCACGAAGTATTGCGGACGATCTATCCGGAAGTCTCCGGTGAGCCGCGGCAGGTCGTTTTCGACGAGCCCGCGGTGCCGGTGGAGCCGGTGCGGGTACCGGCTGATGCGGTCCCGGATGTGGTGGGCGAGTTCGTGCGGCGCGGATTCGATGTGACCGCCCGAGTGCCGATGCGAGTGGGATTGTTCGAGCTCGACGCCGAATCCGGCAGTGACACAGGTGAATTCCTGCTGGTGCTGGTGGTCCATCACATCGCCGGCGATGGTCAGTCGATGGGCCCACTGGCCCATGACGTGATGGTGGCGTATGCCGCGCGACTGGCCGGGCACGCGCCGGAGTGGGAGCCACTCGCGGTGCAGTACGCGGATTTCGCGTGGTGGCAGCGGCAGATGCTGGGGGCCGCAGACGATCCGGCGTCGTTGATGTCCACCCAGCTGGACTTCTGGCGCTCGACGCTCGCCGGCGCACCGGACCGGCTGGACCTCCCGGCGGACCGGCCACGCCCGGCCGTCGCATCGCTGTCGGGAGGCCGGGTACCGCTGGAGATCGGCGCGAGGCTGCACGAGCAGCTGCTCGCGCTGGCACGGGCGCGGGGATCGTCGCTGTTCATGGTGATGCATGCCGCGCTGGCAACGGTATTGGGGCGGCTCGGCAACACCGATGACGTCGTGATCGGCACCCCGATCGCGGGGCGGGGCGAGCCCGGCCTGGACGAGCTGGTGGGGATGTTCGTGAACACGCTGGCATTGCGGACCCGGGTGGATACCGGCGAGCCGTTCACCGAGTTGCTGACGCGCGCCCGGGACACGGACCTGCTGGCCTTCGAACACGCGGACGTGCCGTTCGAGCGGGTCGTGGAGGAGTTGAAGCCGGAGCGATCGGCGGCACGGCATCCGTTGTTCCAGGTGGTCCTGGCGTTCCAGAATCTGTCGAACGTCGAGGTGGCGCTGCCCGATGTCCGCGTCGCCCGGGCGGAGGTGGATACCGGGGCGACCCAGTTCGATCTGCAACTGGTGCTGTCGGAATCGTCCGATGCCGGTGTGGCGCAAGGCATCTCGGGAATGATGAGCTACGCGCGGGATCTGTTCGACGAGGCGACCGTGGCGGGAATCGCCCGGCGGCTGGTGCGGGTCCTGGAAGCCGTCGTCGACGATCCGGCCGTCGTGGTCGGGGACATCGACTGGCTGGACCCCGACGAGCGCTCGGCGCTCACCTCGCGAGTCGGGGCACGCACCTCGGCGGCGCCGGAGCCGTCCGGATTGCTGCCGGAAGTGCTCGCCTCGGCCGTCCGGGACAACGGCGACGGGATCGCCGTCGTCTCGGGAGATGCCATGTTGTCGTATGCACAGCTGGACGAGCGATCGAGCCGGCTGGCGAGGTTGCTGATCGGCCGAGGCGCCGGACCGGAGAGTTCGGTGCTGGTGGCGGCAGCGCGGTCGATGGAGTCCGTCGTCGCGTGGTGGGCGGTGGTGAAGTCGGGTGCGGCCTTCGTGCCGGTGGACCCCGCCTATCCCGAAGGCCGGATCGCGCAGATGGTGTCGGATTCTGGTGCGACGCTGGGCGTGACGGTGTCGTCGGCAGCTGCCGGGATGCCCGATACGGTGGACTGGATCATGCTCGACGACGCGGCCGTGGCCGCGCGGATCGACGGGTTGGCGAGCGGCCCGGTCGGCGATGACGAGCGACTCCGTCCGCTGCGGACCGCCAACGTTGCCTACGTGGTCTTCACCTCCGGATCCACGGGGGTGCCGAAGGGCGTCGCCGTCACCCATTCCGGTATCGCCGACTTCGTCTCGTCGCTCCGCGCCGACCTCGACCTCCGGCACACGTCCAGGGTGCTGCATTTCGCGTCGCCGTCGTTCGACGCCGCCCTGCTGGAGACCCTGATGGCGGTCAGCCGGGCCGGTGCGCTGGTCGTGGCGCCGACGGGGATCTACGGCGGCGGAGAGTTGGCCGAGCTCCTGCGCGCACAGCGGGTGACCCATGCCTTCATGACCCCTGCCGCGCTCGCGTCGGTGGATCCGGCCGGGCTGGACCACGTGCGGGTGGTGATGTCCGGCGGTGACGAGGTCCCGGCGGATCTGGTGAACCGGTGGGCGGGAACCGATCCCGCCGGCGCGCGGAAGTTCCGGGAGCTGTACGGGCCGACCGAGGCCACGATCGTCGCCACGGCGACGGGTGCGCTGCGATCGGGCGATTGGCCGACGATCGGAGCCCCGCTGCACGGCACCCAGGCGCTGGTCCTGGATGCCCGGCTGCAGCCGGTTCCGGTGGGAGTGGCCGGAGAGTTGTATCTGGCGGGCCCGGCGCTGGCGCGCGGGTACCTGGACAAGGCGGCGGTGAGTGCGGAGCGGTTCGTGGCGCACCCGTTCGGGGAACCCGGACGCCGCATGTACCGCACCGGTGATGTGGTGCGCTGGAATGCCGACGGTGACCTGGAGTTCCTGGGGCGCAACGACTTCCAGGTGAAGATCCGCGGCTACCGGGTCGAGCTCGGCGAGATCGACGCGGCGCTGGGCGCGCAGGCGGACGTGGCATACGCGATCACGACGCCGTGGCGTACCGGCACGGGTCCGGCGCAGCTGGTGTCCTATGTGGTGCCCGAAACTGGAATGAGCCTCTCGGGCGAGGAGTTGCGCGCGGCGCTGGCCGAGATGCTGCCGTCGTACCTGGTGCCCGCCGCGGTGATGATCCTCGACGCGATCCCCCTGTCGCCGAATGGAAAGCTCGACCGCGCGGCCCTGCCCGCACCCGTCGTGCAGGCCAGGCGATTCCGGGCCCCGGCGTCACCGGTGGAGGAGATAGTGGCCGGCGTGTTCGCCGACGTCCTCGGCATCGACGGTCCGATCGGCGCCGACGACGACTTCTTCGAACTGGGTGGCAACAGCCTGGTGGCGACCCGCGTCGCCGCCCGGATCGGCGCCGCACTCGACGCGACCGTCCCGGTGTCGATGATCTTCGAGGCGCCCACGGTCGCGAGGCTGGCCGTGCGCGCCGAATCGCAGGCCCACACCGGGCGGGTGGCGCTGACCGCACAGCCACGGCCGCAACGCATTCCCCTGTCGTACGCACAGCAACGGATGTGGTTCCTGAACCGGCTCGAGCCCGGCTCGGCCGCCTACAGTATTCCGATCATCCTGCGGCTGTCCGGACAGCTGGATCTCGACGCGCTGCGCGCGGCCGTCGCGGATGTGCTGAACCGGCACGAGGTTCTGCGGACCGTCTACCCGTATGCCGAGGGCGAGCCGTCGCAGGTTGTCCTCCGCACAGCCGAGGCGATTCCGCCGATCACCGCGACCCCGGTGACGGAATCGGAACTGGCCGAGTCGGTGTCGGCGTTCGTCTCGACGGTGTTCGATGTGACGGTCGACGCGCCGCTGCGGATCCGGTTGTTCGAGCTCGGGCAGCACGAGTGGGTCCTGGCCGTGGTGGCGCACCACATTTCCTGCGACGGATCGTCGCTCGGCCCGCTGGCCCGGGACATGATGACCGCGTACACCGCACACCTGCACGGGGAGACACCGAGCTGGCCGCCGCTGCCGGTGCAGTACGCCGACTACGCGATCTGGGAGCGAACGGTGCTGGGGACCGAACACGATCCCGATTCGGTGCTACGCGCCCAGATCGACTACTGGACACTAGAATTGGCGGAACTCCCGCCTTTGCTGGAGCTACCGACCGACCGGCCGCGGCCGCCGGTGCAGACCTATGCGGGCGCGACCGTACCGATCACCGTCGGTGCCGATCTGCACGCGGCGTTGCAGCAGGTCGCGCGAGCACACAACACGACGCTGTTCATGGTCTTCCACGCGGCGCTGGCCGCCACGCTGGCCCGGCTGGCCGATATGGACGACATAGCGATCGGCACTCCGTACGCGGGACGCGGCGAGCCCGAACTCGACGATCTGGTCGGGATGTTCGTCAACACCTTGGTGCTGCGGACCCGGTTGACCCCGGGGATGACGTTCACCCAGCTGCTCGAGCACGTGCGCGGGACCGATCTGGCCGCGTTCGGGCACGCCGATGTGCCGTTCGAGCGGCTGGTGCAGGAGCTGAACCCGGTGCGGTCGCACGCGCACCATCCGCTGTTCCAGGTGATGCTGGCATTCCAGAACGTCGCCAAGGCCGAGTTCGACCTTCCGGGGCTCTCGATATCGGCCGTGACAGCCGAGACCGACACCGCGCTGTTCGATCTGCTGGTCACGGTGTCGGATTCCTACGACTCCACCGGTGCCCCGGCCGGCATCAGCGGCGCGGTGACCTACGCGAGCGACCTCTTCGACGCGGCCACGGTGACCACGATCGCCGATCGCCTGCTGCGGTTGCTCGGCGCACTGGTGGCCGATTCGACGCAGCCGGTGCACGAGGTGGATCTGCTCGGCGACGATGAGCGGGAAGCCGTTCTGACGCAGTGGAATTCGACCGATCACCGGCTCCCTCCGGGCGAGACGCTCGCCTCGGTCTTCGACGACTCCGCGCGGGCGCATGCGGACCGGGCCGCGGTGATATTCGGCGAACAGTCGCTGAGCTATGCCGAATTCGCTTCTCGCGTATACCGGTTGGCGCGGTGGTTGATCGGCCGTGGAGTGGGTCCGGAGTCGTTGGTGGCGCTGCGTATGCGGCGTTCACTGGACCAGGTCACCGCCATGTACGCGGTGCACGCCGCCGGCGGCGGGTACGTGCCGGTCGATCCGGACCTGCCGGCCGACCGCATCGAGTACATGCTGTCGATCGCCGCGCCGGTGTTGGAGCTCGCGTCCCTCGATGGGCTGGAGCTGTCCGGATTCGATGACGCGCCGGTCACCGACGCCGAGCGGCTCGCATCGCTGCGACCGCACAACATCGCCTACATGCTCTTCACTTCGGGGTCGACCGGTCGGCCGAAAGGTGTTGCGGTATCGCATTGTTCGGTGGTGAACCAGCTGCGGTGGCATGCCGAGACCTACGCGTTGACGTCGAACGACGTGGTGCTGCAGAAGTCCCCGGCTACGTTCGACATGTCGGTATGGGAGCTGTTCACGACCCTGGCGATGGGCGCGCGGCTGGTGATCGCGCGCGCCGACGGGCATACCGACCTGGCCTATCTCGCCGAAACCATTGCCGCCCAGCGGGTCACGATCGCCGCGCTCGTACCGTCGATGCTGGCGGTATTCGCGGACGCGGTGCCTGCGGAGTCGCTGGAGTCGGTGCGGACGCTCCTGGTGGGTGGTGAGGCATTCGGGCCCGACGTGGTGGCCGAGGTGCGGCGAACCTTGCCCGGGGTCGAGTTGCACAACCTGTACGGGCCGACCGAGTTCACCGTGGCCGCAACCGCGCATCGGGTGATCGAATCCGACAGCGGCACCATGCCGATCGGCTCACCGGTATGGAACGCGCGGGCATACGTACTCGACGACCGGTTACATCCGGTACCGCCCGGTGTCGCCGGGGAGTTGTATCTGGCGGGCGCCCAGCTCGCGCGCGGCTATCAATCACGTCCGGGCCTGACCGCGGAACGGTTCGTGGCCGACCCGTACGGTGACGGCGGGCGCCTGTACCGCACGGGCGACCTGGTGCGCTGGCGCCACAGCGGCGAATTGGAATACCTGGGCCGCACCGATTTCCAGGTGAAGCTGCGCGGCCTGCGCATCGAACTCGGTGAAATCGAGGCCGTACTCGCCGAGCACCCGGGCGTCGCCCGCGCGATCGCCGTGGTGCACACCACCGGTACGGCGGACCATCTCGTCGGCTACGTGGTGCCCGCCGCGGGCGCGACGATCGACAGCGCGGCGGTCCTGGCGCACGCGGCAAGCGAACTGCCCGACTACATGGTGCCCACCACGGTGATGGCGCTCGACACGGTGCCCCTCACCGTGTCGGGCAAGTTGGACCGTGCGCGGCTACCGGAGCCGGTGCTCGCGGTGGGAGAGTTCAGGGAGCCCTCGTCGTGGCTGGAAGAGGAGGTCGCGCGGGCCTTCGGAGCGGTACTCGGTGTGGATCGGGTGGGCGCCGACGACGACTTCTACGCCTTGGGTGGCAACTCGCTGAAGTCGGTGCAAGTGGTGAGCGAGTTGCGCAAGGGACTCGACTACGAGGTTCCGATCAGCTGGATGCTGTCCGATCCCTGCCCGGCCGACCTGGCGAAGCGGATCGAATCCGGAATGCGCTCCGGTACCGCCGCCGAGCGGACCGACATCGGCTTCGACGTGCTGCTGCCCATCCGGACCGGCGGCGAGCGACCACCACTGTTCTGCATCCACCCGGCCCTGGGCCTGTCGTGGTGTTACCGCACATTCGACAGGTACCTCGCCGGCGGTCGGCCGATCTACGGCATTCAGGCGCCGCAGATCGGCGGCGAGGACCCCGGTCCGACGTCGATCCAGGACATGGCGGAACGCTATTTCGAGGAGATTCGCGCGGTTCAGCCACACGGCCCCTACCACCTCCTCGGCTGGTCGCTGGGCGGCGTGATCGCCCATGCGATTGCCGTCGAGATGCGCACCGCCGGTGAAGAGGTCGCGCTACTGGCACTGCTGGATGCCGAAGTGGGCGGTGTCGACGAGTCGACGGTCCGCGCCGTCACGGCCGGAGAGCTGATCAGCAATCTCGGACCGGTCATGGGCGTCGATTTCGTGAGCGCCGATGCGACCGCCGAGGAGGCCGCCGATCTGATCGAACGGCACTTCGGGGGCGGGCTGGGCATCGACGCCGCCAGGATCGAGCGCCTGACCGACGCCTACAACCTGGCGATCCGGGCAGCCAGTGCCTGGCGGCCGGCGGTCCTGGACAGCGACGTGCTCTATTTCACCGCGACACAGGACAGGCGATCCGATGCTGCGGGTCACGAGGGGTGGGCGCAGGTGGTCCGGGGTCGGATCTCGACCTTCGACATCGATGCGGCCCACCTCGCGATGACCGAACCGGGCGCGGTTGCTCAGATCGCCCGGTTTCTCAACACCCGACTGGAGCGATGACCGCGCCCTTTACGGCGAAGTGACGGGCGCGCCGGATCCATCGATCGGGCCGCCCGGCAGCGGGAGGGGCGAAGCGAGGCCCACTATCGCCCCGACCGACGCCCCGAGCGCCCCACCGAGCAGGGCAGCCGGTCCGGCGACGACGGCCACGCCGACAGCCGCGCCGAGGAGCGGGCCGGCAACCAAACCGGTTGGCAGGAAGGGGATACCGACGACGAACCCGGCGGCGGCCCCGACCAGGCCCGCACCTATCGCGACGGGCGCGGACACTCCCGCGCCGATACCTGCACCGATTGCCGCACCGACGCCCGCGTCGACGACGGCGACGGAGCATCTCTGGGGATCTACCGGGAGGTACGCGCAGAACGTCTGGACCGGTTGCTGATCCACGGCCGGCATCAAGTCCGCCGCGTCCACATTCTCGATTCCGGTCCAACCCGCGGCGGCAAGCGGATTCGCCGGGCCGATGGCTGGATCGCCGCTGCTCATATCGACCGCGGGTGCGACGTCGACCGGCGACTGGACGAGCCGAGCGAGTTCGGTCGGCAGCGCGAACGGATCCTGCCCCTGCGCGAATTGCCTCAGCGATAGCCAGTCCGCTGTCGTGGGCAGCGCGGCAGGTGGCGGCGCGGTGCCATCCGGGGATGCCGCGGCGATTCCGGTTCCGAGGATGACGGCAACCGGCAAAAAACTCGCAATCAATAGTGGACGTGAGCGGCACCAACGACTGGCTTCCGGCATTCCGCACCTCCTGGACTCAAAGCTTCTCTACATCGAGCATTTGTCGTACGGCGTAGACAGCTTAAGCGGCAGGCATGGCCAGATCGGGAAGAAATGCCGAATTCCATGCGCACCTGGCAAATCCGTGGACGTACCAGACGTTGCACAGCACCCTCCGCCATCCGAATGCACCCGGCCGATATCCCGCTAACCGCGCCAGTCGTTAGCTACCTGTCATCGAATTACTCAGTTCGAGCCAGCGCTGCGCTCCTGACCGTGGACCTGGGCCCGGGCAAGAGCTGCGCAGGATCGCAATGCCGACGACTCCCATGAGAATTGGCGGCGCCGGATTCTCATCGAGTCGCCGCTTTCTTCAGCGCCACGAAACGAGCAAGTGCCACACACGTTCCACGAAAGGTCAACGCGGAGAGACCATGTATCCGAACCGCCCGCGACCGCTGCCACATGGCTCACCGACATTCCATGGCCGGGGGTGGTTCAGATCGAGTTCACAGACGCCAATGAGGCTGTTTCCTGGACTCGCTGGAATCCATTCTGCTGCTGGCGTTGTGGATTGGAATCGGGTGGCTTCGCCGGGCATCGCACAAATGTGGCCACCCTCTCGGATGGGGATCCACAGTCGGCGGAGTGAGCGATCGGAAACACGCCCCGTCAGGTCCGAACCGCAGCGAGCGCGGGCTGGAGCAGCTGGTCTTCTTCAGTGATGCCGTGGTGGCCATTGCGATAACGCTGATCGCGTTGCCGTTGGTCGACAGCGCACGGGGCGTCGCGGATTCGAGCACCTCGAAGTTCCTGGCGGACAACAGCTATGCGCTGACAGCCGCCGGGATCAGCTTCGTCGTCATCAGTGCCTTCCGGCGGGATCATCATCGCCTGTTCGAGCGTGCCACGGGGTATACGGCCTTGCTGATTCGCGTGAACATGTTGTGGCTGATCGCAATTGTCGCGATTCCGGTGGCCACCGTGCTCGACGTCTACGCTCACCAGGATCGGGCCTTACGCACCCTCGGCCCCAACTGGCCTGCATGCCGCTAGCGGTTGGAGCGGAAGATGGGCCAGCCGACCTCCGTCACCATGTCGTGCTCGCTGGCCACGTCCAAGGGGCTGCGCAGGTAGTACTCGCGCAGCGGGCCGTCGACGCCGATCTCGTGACGTGCTGCGTAGGTGCCAAGATCGCCGTAGGTGAGGTCGATGGTGTCCAGGGGGCCATGGTGGACGGCGATCGCGAGCTCCGCGCCGGGCACGACCAGCGGGCCGACGCGACCGACCGGGCGCACGTCCGGGTCGGTATGGATGAACACGATCGCCTCACCGCGCTCGTTCACGAGCAGCTCGCTCGCGAACAACCCGCTGATCGGGCCGGTGCGACGCAGGCGCCGGGCGGTGACGAAGCCGTGCAGTTCGCCGAGGGCACCCTGCCACCAGCTCAGCACGTCGTGCCGGTCGACGATCTCGCGGATCCCGATCGCCGGCAGCTCCGGGACCGTGCGGTACTCGATGGTGGGCCCGCGCTCGGGGCGGACCAGCAGCTCGCGTAGCGATTCCACGGCGCTCTGGGCCTGAGCGAGCCTGTCTTCCAACCGCGCGAGGTGCGCACTGATCAGTTCGTTGCGAGTGGTCACATCCTGGGTGGCCAGCACGGCTTTCACATCGGCCAGGGGCATCTCCAGATCGCGCAGGCGACGAATCACCTGCGCCGTGGGCACCTGGTCGAGGGAGTAGTACCGATAGCCCGTATCGGAGGCAACCTCGGCCGGCGCGAGCAACCCCACGTCGTGGTAGTGCCGCAGCGTCTTGATGCTCAGATGCGACACGCGGGAGAACTCGCCGACCGTCAGCCCTGTCTGCATGACTGCCAGTATCAACCCTCCCCCTACCGGAGGGTCCAGCAGAAGATCATCGCTGACTCTCCCGTTGCCGTAGCGCCCAACGTATTCGGTGCGGACATTCCGGGAGAAGGCCTCGAGCACGAAGGGTGCGAAGAAATCCGCATCCTGCGCGATCAGGACGACGCCGACCATGCTTCCACCGCTGATTGTCGGTCTCGGCCTGGGCTAGCCTTTGATCAGGTTGATGGAGCGGGCCGGGCGGGTACGAAACGAACCGAAGGAGCTCTCGACATGGCAACGCATACGCACATGACCGGGACCGAGGCAGCCGACCGGCTCGCTATCCGTGAACTCATCGACGCCTACGCGCATTACGCCGACCGGCGTGATGCCAAGGGACAGATGGCCTTGTTCACCGAGGACACGCATTTCGTCGTCTTCATGGATGCGCGCAGCCCTGAACCGTCACACGAACTGCACGGCCGCGCGTCCCTGGCACCCGTATTCGACGCCCTCAACGCCTACGCCGCCACAATGCATTTCAACGGACAGAGCACGGTCGACCTATCCGGTGAACGCGCGACGGGCGTCACCTACTGCATGGCCCAGCACCTGACCGAGAACGAGGACGGGTCCCGCACCATCATGACGGCCTGGATCCGCTACCTCGACACCATGATCAAGCAGGACGGCGTCTGGCTGTTCGCCGAACGCAACCTCATGGTCGACTGGACCGACACGCGCCCCAGCTCCCCCTGAGTCCCGCGGCACATCGGTCAGACGCGGAATCTCCACTTGTGCAATCTATTTCGTCACGTTCAGGGTCACTGCGAAACCTGGCGGTAGTAGAGGGCCATGCGCGCGATGTGGTCGCCGTCGCCCGCGACGGTCAGATGGTCCATGGCGTATTGGACCGTGTCGTAGCCGTCGACTCGCGCTTGGAGTTCGAAGGCGATTCGGTTGTCCTGCTCGATCCACCCGGTGGCGGTGACCCGGGGAGTGACCGCGAGGATGGTCTTCTCGTAGAAGCCGCGAATCTGCTCGGAACCGGCGAAATGCCCGAACGGATTGAGCAGCTCGGCATTGTCGGCGAACAGTGCGACGATGCCATCGAGGTCACCGGCGTTGACCCTGTCCACATAGCGGTCGGCGAGTTGTCGAGCTTTGCCCATGGAAACAACTTCCTTCTGCGCGAGGGTCTGGTTGACGAGTGCCGCAGGGCAGCAATGGATTCGGTCAGCGTGCGGTCATGCGCAGCGGCAGGTGACGCAGTCCGGTGTGGCGGCTGCTGCGTGTCCACTCGACCGGTCCGGCGAGTTCGAAGCCGTCGAAGCGGGCGAACAGCTCCTCGAATACGACCCGCATCTCCAACCGGGCCAGATGCGCGCCGAGGCAGAAATGGATGCCCTGTCCGAATCCCAAGTGCGGGTTCGGGTCTCGATGGATATCGAAGCGGTCGGCATGGTCGAATCGGAGCTCGTCACGGTTGGCCGAGGCCTCCCAGACCAATACTTTCTGGCCCGGTTCCAGCCGGTGCCCGGCCAGTTCGGCAGGGCGGGTGACGGTGCGGCGTTTGGACGGAGACGGCGCGGTCCAGCGCACGATCTCCTCGATGGCGACCGGCAGCAGTTCCGGGTTGTCACGCAATTCGGCCAGCTGCGAAGGGTTTTCGATCAGCGCGAGAAGTCCGGCCGCGATGGCGTTGCGGGTGGTGTCGGAGCCGCCGGAGAACAGCAGATTGAAGAACGATCGCAATTCCTCGTCGGACAGACGCGGCGGGTCCTCGTCCGGCATCTCCGCGTGGACGACCAGCGACAGCATGTCCGCGCCCGGATCTGCCCGGCGCTGGGCGATCTGGGCCAAGCCGTACTCGTAGAGCTCCCCCATCGCCGCCGTCCGTTCTGGGCTCATGGTCAGGTAGTCCTGGCCGTCGGGAATATCGAAGACATGCTCGATGAGCCCGAACAGGCGGTGACGATCCGCCTCGGGGATGCCGAGCAGGAAGCAGATCGCCTGCATCGGAAGCTCGGCCGCGATCTCGGTGAGAAAGTCGTGGTCGCCGCCACTGACGACGGTGTCCAGCAAGCGCCCGGTACGCGCCCGCAGATCCTCTTCCAGGTTGCGAACCGTCCTGGGCGTCAAGCCTTTCGACACCAGACGCCGAATCCTGGAGTGCCGCGGATCGTCCATCATGTTCAACACCACGCCCGCCATCGGCAGGTCCTGCAGCACGGTGCCGCCGTAGGGCCGGTCGCCGCCGGTCTCGGAGGAGTAGGTCGCGGGACTGGTCAGGACCTCCTTGGTCTCGGCGTAGGTCGCCACCGACCAGAACCCCTCACCGTCGGGGGTGTGCGCAGTGGGCTCGTGCCAGTACACCGGAGATTCGGTGCGGTGCAGGGCGAACAGGCCGTGCGGGAAGCCCGCGGCGAAGTTGTCCAGATCGGTGAGATCCACGGACGAGAGCGACTCAGCCATGTGTTACAAGCTATACACTTCTAGATAAATCTGTAAAGCACCTAGGATGACCCACTGTGACAGCTCCGAAGTTGGCCTGGGGTGGGGATCCACCCATGGACGGCGCGGGCGCGCGGCAGCGGCTCGTCGAGGCCGCGGCCCGATGCCTGATCCGGTTGGGTCGCGCGCGCACGTCGATCAGCGTGGTCGCCGCCGAGGCGCGGGTCTCGCGACCGACCGTCTACGCACACTTCAGCGGCCGCGAAGAATTGATCGAACTCGCCGCGACGCATGTCTCGGCCGGGTTGTTCCAGCACATCGTCGACGAGGCGAGCCATGCGCCCACGGCAGCGGATTTCGTGGTGGAGGCCACCGTCGCGGGCGCGCGACTACTGCGCGAGACCCAGCGGACCGCCCTGTCCTCGGCAGGCTCCGCCGACGCCGAATGGCTCGCCACACTGATGACACCGGAGTCACTGCGGCTGGCCCGGCACTATCTCGAACCCATCCGCCAGTACGAGCCCGACCTGGAACTGGACCTCGACGAAATCGCGGAAACGACAATCAGATTCCTCATCTCGATCCTGCAATTCGACACGCCCGCCACCAGCGACTCCGAGCGCCTGCGCGGCTACCTGCGCCGCCGACTCGTACCCGCTCTCGGGCTGAAGTCCCGGCCATAGCCCCAACCGATGGGACAGAACCTCGCGAAAGCTCGGTCCAAGTGCGGGTCGTGGAGGACGATGAGGGCTGTGGGGGCCGATCCGGCCATCACGGTTCGAAGACGGAGAACCAACCTAGTGCGGTGCGGATCCGGCTGATTCGTGCCGAGGAAGGGTGCGCATCATGTCGACGCCGACCACACCGAGCATTGTCTTCGCTCACGGCTTGTGGGCCGACGGGTCCTGCTTCAGCAAGGTGATTCCCACGTTGCAGGCGGAGGGACACCAGGTGGTGTCCACGCAGAACAGCCTCGACACCTTGGAAGGTGATGTCGCCGCGGTCAAGCGGGCGCTGGGCCGGGTCAGCAGCCCGGCCATCCTCGTCGGTCACTCGTACGGCGGCACCGTCATCACGGCCGCGGGGACCGATGACCGTGTCGCGGGACTCGTCTACATCGCCGCGCTCGCCCCGGACGAGGACGAGACGTCGCAGAGTCTGCAGGCCAAGTTCCCCACGACGGATCTGTTCGCGCACATCGAGATCGCCGAGGGTCGAATCTGGTTGCGACCGGACGGCATCGAGTACTTCGCGGGCGATCTCTCCGAACAGGAGCAGCAACTCGTGCTGGCGACCCAGGGCGTCCCCACCGCGGACCTCTTCAACCAACAGGTCGCGGGCACCGCATGGAAGTCGACGCCGAGCTGGTACATCGTGGCCAGAAACGACCGCACCGTGCACCCCGAGCTGGAGCGCTTCTGCGCGAAACGCATGAACGCCAGCACCTACGAGGCGGACAGCAGCCATGTCCCCATGCTGTCCCAGCCCGGCCTGGTGATCGACGTGATCCGCACCGCCGCGAAATCCTGTCAGGGGGCGTAGCCGGCCTCGAACAGCGGGCAGAGCTGCAGCAGGCGTTCGCGAGAGCGGCTGCTCGAGTTTCGTTGTGCGGGAAGATCATTGCCGGGGAGACCTCAGGTGCCGGTGGGCCATCCGATTGCGTCGAAGACCGCCAGCGGGTCGAGGTAGTCGCGCCAGTGCACGATCTTGCGATCGGCGATGGTCAGCACCGAGATATAGCGGTTGGCGTAGGCTGCACCGGTGGCGACCGTACGGCCTTGGGATGCGTATTCGAGAACGACCACGCCGGTGTCCTTGTCGTGGTGGACGGCCAGGTCGTGGCAGCGGTCGAGGACGAAGGTCTCGCCGTAGGGGCGATACAGGTCGGCGATGGCTTGCCGGCCGATCACCCGGCGTGGATAGCCGGGAACCGTGATCACGTATTCGATGACGACGTCCTCGGCGAGCATGTCGAAGAAATGGTCGCCGTCCACGAGACCGTTGACGCCTTGCTCGATGATTCGGAAGAACGGGTCCAGGGCACGGAAATCCTCGAGATTGCCGATCCGGGTCATCGGGCTGTCTCCTTGCTCCAGGCTGCTGCCGTGCGGTGCGCGAAATCGGTGAAGTCCGTTGGCGCCGAACCGGTGACCTTCTCGACATCACCGGTGGGCCGTGAACCATGTCCGGACGCGATGGTTTCGGTCAGCATGCGCAGTACCGACGCATACTCGTCCGGAATTCCGCCCGCGATGGCGGCGGCGATCCATTCGTCGCGGTCGATGTCGAGATGAGTCACCGTCGTACCCGAGACGCGGCTGATGATGGCGGCCGCGTCCGCGACGGTGATCGCTTCGGGACCGGTGAGCGTGTACTGCGCGCCCGCGTGCGCGGCCGGATCGGCCAGGGTCGCGCTCGCGACCGCGGCGATGTCGTCCGCGTCGATGAACGCCTCCGCGCCATTGCCGGTGGGGACCGCGATGACACCGTTGACCGGAGCCAGGAAGGTTTCGCTGAAGTTCTGCATGAACCACGCCGGGCGCAGGATCGTGTGGCTCAGGCCAGTGCGACCGATCAGGTCGAGTTCCACACTGCGCGTGGCCATTTCCGGTGGCGCGGCGTCGACCCCGTAGGCGCTGAGATAGGTGAGGTGACCGACGCCGGCGGCCTCGGCCTGGTCCAGGAACGCCGCAACCTGCCCGGCGAAGTCGATACGCCCGACCGGACCGACGAGATAGACCCGTTCGGCACCCGCGAGTGCCGGTGCATAGGTGCGGGCGTCGCCCCAATCGAAGCGGACGTCGGCGCCGGTTCGGGCCGCGGTGCGCACCCCGATCCCAGCCGCGCGCAGCCTGCTCGCCACGCGCGAACCGGTCTTACCGGTGGCACCGAGCACGAGAGTGATAGCAGTCGGATACGTCATACGATCATCCTGGGGGCGTCGATTGAGCTTATCAATGCGCGAAACGCTCCAATTACGATGAGATACTCTCATCAAGTGGATGTTCTGCAAGACCATTTAGCGTGTGCCCGCGCGTCGGGCGGGGTCTTCGCCCGGTCGGTCGCACAACCACCGTGGGGGCTGCGGCTGCCTGGCACCATCCAGCTGACCGCGCACACCGTCGTCCAGGGCCGCGCATGGCTGTGGCTCGACGATCACACGGACGCGATCGAACTGACTCCCGGCGACCTGGCACTGGTCCGCGGCGGCCCCGACCACCACATCGCACACGAAGCGCGAGCAGCCTGTATCTCACCGGAACGCTTCCGCGAACTCCACACCGACGACCAGCACGCCGACCTCCGGAATGCGACGGTATTCCTGTGTGGCGCATATCGATTCGCCGGCGACGTCGGCCACGGCCTGATCCGGACCCTGCCCCCGACCCTGCTCCTGCGCACCGCCGCCGGTGATCCCCTGCACGATGTCATCGCGATGCTGTCGCGCGAGCTGAGCGGACCGGCCCCCGGACAGCAAACCGTCCTCGACCGGCTTCTCGATGTGCTGCTGGTTTTGGCGATGCGTGCCTGCTTCGAACAGAACCCGACAGCGCCCGCGTGGTACCGGGCGGCCGGCGATTCCCGGCTGGGCCCAGCGCTGCACGCCATCCACTCCGACCCCGGTCATCCATGGACGGTGCCCGAACTGGCAGCTCTGAGCCGACTTTCACGTCCCGCTTTCGCTCGGCACTTCGAACGGGCCCTCGGCCAACCACCCGTGCAGTACCTCACGGAATGGCGAATGACCCTGGCTCGTGACCATCTCCGTACCGGCGAGCTGACCCTCGACCAGATCGCCGACCGCACCGGCTACACCTCACCCAACGCCTTCGCCGCCGCCTTCCGCCGCCATCATGGGCAACCGCCGGGCCAGTGGCGTCGGACCGAGCTCGCCAGACCCTCCGAGCCGATCCACGGGGCATGAGCAGACGACGGCGATCGGACCCGGAACCTCACATACTCAATTCCGCTGCGCCCGTGCGAATCTCGATTGAAGAACCAGCGGTCAGGATGCCGTCTCGAGCCCGATCAGCAGGGCGGTGAGGATGCGGGTGAGTTTCGGTTCGACGTCGACCACGGCGTGGGCCAGCTCGGGGCGGGACTCGTAGAGCGCGCGCAGGCCGGTACCGGGCGCGGCCATCTGCCATAGCGCCCCGGCCATGCCGGTGGCCGTGGAGACGACATCGGTCGCCGCAATTTCGGTGATCGGCAACAGTTGGCGCAAAGTGGTTGTCAGAGTAGCGACTTCGGCGAGCACCTCGGCTTTGAACGCGTAGGCGGTCTCGAGGGAGACATTGCGTTCCAGGTTCATCGGGGCCTGCGCGAGCAGGTCGCAGAACAGCGGGCGCGCGACGAGCGAACTCGCCAGCGCGAACGCGATCGCCCCGGGATCACGATCGGCCGATTCGCCCAGCCGGGTTCCCACCTCGGCCGACCAATCCCGCCAGCCCTCGGCGGTGAGCGCCAGGAAGATCTGCTCCCGCGTCTCGAAATAGCGCAGCATGGCGGACTTGTGCATGCCGACGGCAGCGGCGATATCGGTGAGCGTGACCTCACGCACGCTGCGCTCACCGGCGAGCGTCCGCGCGGCATCGAGAATCGCCTGTTCACGTTGCTGTTTGGCCTCGGCACTGCGGGCACGCAGAGGTGGGGTCGGACTCATGACAGCCAGCATAGCGCAACACTGTTGCACTATTAATAAAACAGTGTTGTACTAACTTCAGTGGTTCGGAGGTCCCTTCGTCCCACCAGCACCCACCAGTGAGGAGTGGCAATGTCCCAGCCCACCATCGTGATCACCGGCACCTCGAGCGGCTTCGGACGTCTCAGCGTCGAGCGGTTCGCCGCGGCCGGATGGAATGTCGTGGCGACGGTCCGCAAGGAATCAGATCTGGACGTACACAAGGGAATCGACAATGTCGCGACCCTGCTGCTCGACGTGGACGACGAGGACGCCGATCTGGCCTTCGGCGAACTCGCGCTCGCCCAGTTCGGCCGCATCGACGCCCTGGTCAACAACGCCGGCTATTACCAGGCCGGACCGTTGGAGGCCACAACCATGGACCAGGCGCACCGGCAGTTCCAGACCAATGTGTTCGGGCTCATCGCGCTCAACAAGGCGTTCATCCCGATCCTGCGCAAGCAGGGTTCCGGCGTGATCGTCAACGTCGGCTCGATCAGCGCCGACCAGGGGTATCCGTACACCTCCGTGTACGAGGCGTCCAAGGCCGCGGTCGTCTCGCTCAGCGAGGGCCTGCACACCGAACTCGCTGAATTCGGGGTCGTCGTCAAGGCGCTGCTGCCCGGCAGCATGGACACCCGCATCTTCGACAAGGTCGACCGCGCCACCGACGTCCCGGCCGAATATCTGGACTCGATGACGCGTTTCGGATCGCTGAACCTGGTCCGCTCCGACCCGGCTCTCACCGCCGACGTGATCTTCCGCATGGTGACCGACGGCAACACCCGCAAGGTCCGCTACTACAGTGGCCCTGACGGCGAGGCCATCCCCCGCCTCAAGCAACTGCTCGGCCAGGACTGGTACTGGGAGGAATTCCGCCGGGCCACCCACGGCGACCCGACCCCGCTGTGGCAGGCCATGATGCCGCAGCCGGTAGCGAGCTCACCGAACAACTGAAGCCCTGCGAATCTCGGCCGGGACGGCAAGGATGAGAACCGGCCGCAGCACCGTGAAAGGGGCGTTTGCATGCCGACCCGGACCGTCGCCGATGTCCCACCGGTGATCGACGCCCCGCCACCGGGCGACGTCCGCCGCGCGGCCGATGCCCTTCGACTGGCGGCAGCCGTCGCTGTACTGACGGTAACGGTCGTATTGGCCACCGCGACACGCGATTTCGCGCGGACCTCGCAACAGGGACTGCTGCAGGCCGTGACCGCGCTGCCCCCGGGACTGCGCGATGCGCTCGTGGGAATCGTGCAGGTCGTCGCCATCGCCGCACCGCTGACCGCGCTGTGGACGGTCCGCACCCGGCAGCGTTGGGACGCGCTGGGGCGGATACTCCCCGCGGCCGGGCTCGGCGTGCTGATCGCTTGGCTGCTCACCGATCTCGCGCTGGCGGGAAGCAGGCCGGGACAGTGGCCCGACGTTCTGGCCGGCCGCGGCGGCCTCGTTCCCGCGGGCTGGCCGTCCATGATCTACCTCGCCGGATGCGCGGCGGCCGCAGTGGCCGCCGGACCCTGGCTCCCGGCACGCGGACGGCGCGCGGTATGGGCTCTGCCGATGTGGTGCGCGATTCTGAGCGCAGCCACTGCCTCGATCGCCCCGCTCGAGGCAGTGGCTGCGCCGGCCATCGGCGCGGTCGCCGGATCTGCGATCCTGCTGATCGGCGGCGCACCCGATGACCGGCCCTCGGCTCGAGCCGTCGCGGCGGCGCTCATCGATTGCGGGATACCCGTCACCTGCCTCACCGAACTCCCTGCCGCCGAACGCATCCCGGGTGAAGGGGTGCGGTATCTCGCCGAAACGTCCGGCCCGGCGCTCACCATCCGGGTACTGGCGGGTGACGACCAGCGTCGAGACCTGTTCCGGCGCTGGTCGCGGTGGTTCCTGCTGCGCGAACCCGGCGATGTCGCCCAAACACCCCTGGCCGCAACCGAACACGAGCTGCTCATGCTGGTGGCTGCCGACCGCGCGGGCGCGCGGGTGGTCGAGCCGGCCATCGCCTACCCGGTCGCCGGAGGCGGTGCGCTGCTGGCCACCACTCCCGTCACCACAACCACCCTGCAGAACCCCTCCGATGCGCTGCTCACCGACGTCTGGACCTCGGTCGCGCGCTTGCAGGAGCATCGCATCGCCCACCGCGCCCTGCGGCCCGACCATGTGCTGGTGACGCCGGATGGACGCACGCGACTGACCGCCTTCGCGCGGGGACAGCTCGCGGCGACGGCACGACAACTCGGGTCCGATGTGGCGGAGTTGCTGGCGGCCACCGCGATTCAGGTCGGGCCGGAGCGTGCCGTCGCCGCCGCGCTCGCCGGACTCGGTCCGGAGCGGTTGGCCACCGTCACGCCATATCTCCAGCCGCTGGCATTGACGAGCTCGACACGGCGCGCGGTCACCGACCGGGATCGAGCCGAAACACGCGCGGCCCGTGCGTCGGAGCGACGCCGGACCTTACATCCGGGCGGACGCCCGAGCCTGCTGCGCGACCTGGCCGCGCACGTGCGATCCGCAACGGATGCCCCGGAGCAGAAACCGGCGCCGCTTGCCCGGTTCACGTGGAAGCAGGCGCTGGGTCTCGCGGGCGGATTTCTGGTCCTGCATCTGATCCTGCCGCAGCTGTCGAACGCCGGGGCCGCCGTCGCTGCCCTGCGCACCGCCGACTGGTGGTGGATCCTGGCCGCCCTGCCGACGACCTTTGTCTCACAACTCTTCTCGACGATGCTGCAATCCGGCACGATTCCGGAGCGACTGCCGTTCCTGCCCAACTACACCGTCCAGTTCGCTGCGTCGTTTCTCAACCGGATAACTCCGAGCAATGTGGGGGGCATGGCGCTGAATCTGCGGTTCCTGCAGAAGGCCGGGGTCGACGCCGGGGCGGCGACCGCCTCCGTCGGGTTGCAGACTCTGCTCAATGGGCTCGGTTCGGTGGTCGTGGCCGTTGTCTTCTTCGCCTGGACCGGACGCGGCGGCCAGGTGCATCTGCAGTTGCCCACCGCCCGCGAACTGCTGCCGGTCCTGCTCGTCCTCAGCGTTGCCGGGGTGGGTTCGGCGATGACCGGGCCGGGCCGGCGGTTCCTGCGCGAGAAGGTCTGGCGGTTCCTGCGCTCTGCGGCCGACGCGATCGCTGCGATCGCCGCCGACCCGGCCAAGCTCGCACGCTGTGTGGTGGGCGGCCTCGGTCTGCCGCTCGTGCAAATGGCCGGTCTGGCACTGTGTTTGCACGCGTTCGGCGTCGGTCTGCCGTTCGTACAGGTGGGCGCGGTGTACATCGGCGCTCGCCTGCTGGCGAACGCCGCGCCCACACCGGGCGGGCTCGGCGCGCTCGAGGCCGCGCTCATCGCGGGGCTCATCGCGCTCGGGGCGGCCGCCGGCGCGGCTACCTCGGCCGTGCTCGTCTACCGCTTGCTCAGTTTCTGGCTCAACGTCCCGGTGGGCTGGGTCGCCCTCGGCATCGCCCAGCGCCGCGAATTCGTGTGAGCCCCCTGTCAGCTGGTGGCGCGGCGCATTTGGACGGCATGGATGGCCTCCATAACGCCGAGCACGATCAGCCACCAGCCGGTGACCAGCGCCAGGGCGGTGATGGAGGCGAATGGGGACACGATCAGGACGATGCCGCCCGCCACGATGATCAGTCCGAAGAGGGTCTGCCAGCCGCGAGCCGGGACCGCCGGGTCGGAGAGGGCCGAAACCAGTTGAGCGATACCGCGGAACAGCCAGCCGATGCCGATCCACAGGGCCAGCAGGAAGATGGATTCCAGCGCATCCCGGAAACAGAGGAAGCCCAGGATCAGCGAGAGCGCGCCGCTGAGCAGGGCCAGCACGCGGACCCCGGCGGGGACATGGTCGCCGCCTTCCAAATCGCCGTGCGTCGATTATCCGGGATCACGCGAGCTCACCGAAGGTGTTCCGGTACACCGATTTTCACCGTGCGGCGTGGCGGCCCGTGCGTCCGCCGCTACGCCGGCCACGCAGCGTGATCGGCAGGTGGTTCTCGGCACGTGGCGTCCGGTCGCCGCCCGTCAAATGGTGGTGATCATTCCGCCGTCGATGATCAAGTCCGATCCGGTGATATTGGCGGCCCGGGTGGCTGGCAAGATAGACAGCGAGGTCGGCGATTTCGTCGGGGCGCGCAAATCGGCCGGTGACGGTCTGTGATGCGGCCGGTGCACTCCGGTGGTCAATCCGCTCGAATCGGCAACGCGCCGACAATTCCCTCGATTCCGACCTAACCGACGTCTCCGATTCACAGACCGGGCCAGATCGGCACAGACCAGGCAGGTTCAGACATGGGCACCTCATCCACAATCGAACACCAAACCCGCCGACTGCTGGTGGCGCTGCCTCAGCCCTATGAGGAGGCGGTGACAGTTTACGAAAAGCTTGTCCCTCCAGTAGATCCCGCCGCATTCGCGCAGGCTGGATCCTGGAATGAGGTCCTCGAGATCGCAGCGCTCACAGCACCGCACGGGTTCATGTGTTACTACCGTAGCGATATCGGCGCCGCGATGGCGGGCTCGCCGTCCAAGGGGAGGGCCACGCAGTATCTGATGGGCAATCACACGATTGCCGAACGCATGTTCCGTCACGATCCTGCGGTCATGCTGCATGCGCCCTTACGCACCCTGGTGTTCGTGGGCCCCGATGGTGGGACGACATTCGCCGTCGACCAGCCCAGTCTGATGTTCGGCAGCTTCAATGATCCCATCGTCACAGCGGTGGGTCGTGAACTCGACAGCCTGTTGGCCACCCTCATCCGATTGCTCGGCGGTCAGGTACCGCAGGAGCTTATCGGCGAAAACGAATGACGATCGGTTTGCTCGGTCACATTCGGGTGCAGTCGAATTCGTGCCCCATGCCCGCCGCGGTAGATGGGAACTCGGCCGCGAGGGCTGTCATCAGAGATTGCCTTCAGGCTCTCACTTGTTCATGGATCCAGTGATGGGCCAGGGTGGTCCAGGTCGCGGCGTCACCAGCGCCGCGTGCCAGGCCGAGGCTATGGGGGCCATGCGGGAACACATGCACTGTATGGGGTACGTCGTTCGCAGCCAATGCAGAAGCCAGTCGGTAGGTGTGCTCGGGCGGCACGTACGCGTCCTCTGCGGTGTGCCAGACGAAAAACGGTGGTGCTTGGGGCGTCACCAGGGCGTCCAGCGAGGTCGACCGGCGTAGTTCCGGGCCGGCATCCTCACCGAGCAGGATCAGCCGGGAAGGACGGTAGGTCTCGGTCTCCATCGACGTGATCGGGTAGCCGAGAACGGCGAATTGAACTGCTTCGTCGGTGTCTGCTCCGGGCGCCAGCGCAGCCAGTCCGGCCAGATGGCCGCCGGCGGAGAATCCGACGACCCCGATACGCCGTGCGCCCTCGGCCCGTCGGCGGCGGATCTCGGCGCGTAAAGCCCTCAGCGGAACCGGGTGCCGCACATTGAGCGGGTAGTGGAAGACGCTTGCCTCAGCATCGATCGAGCGCAGCCAGTCGGCGACCGGTTCTCCCTCGTGCTGTGCGTGTTCGGCGTATCCACCGCCGGGCAGCACGATTATGTGCGTCCTGGTCATCGAGCCTCCCTCGCGTCCATTCCCGGTCTGTAACCACTTCGTCGCCTGCTGGGCGCTCGACATGTTCACACTTTGCAGCAGTCGACGTCGCTGTCGCACTCACCCGAATGAGTGAGCGCGGCCGCGACGTCGGGCCCAAGCTGGCTGCCCGAGGCACTGCGAGACCGGTGACTGGACAATCACCCGCCGCCGTCACCCCAAATCACCCGATCGAGGTGATGCACCTCGTCGTTCCGAAACTGTCGTGCGCTGTCAGACGCTTGGGTTCGACAGTCTCTCGAGCGCGTCCCGCAGTGCGGCTCGCGAGCTGATGCCGAGTTTCGGAAACACGTGGTAGAGGTGAGCTCCGACGGTTCGCGGGGAAAGGTAGAGGCGTTCGCCGATTTGCTTGTTCGTCAGGCCTGCGGCGGCCAGGGCGGCGATCTCGCGCTCTTGCGGAGTCAGCGGGTCCGGCGGCTCTGTCGCTCGGTCGGCGGCGGGCAGCCCGCTCGCACGTAGCTCAGCGCGACAACGGGTTGCCCATGGGATGGCGCCGAGCCGTTCGAATGTGTCGAGGGCGTCCGTCAGATGGCGACGGGCCTCGGAAGTCGACTTTGCCCTGCGGAGCCGTTCGCCGTAGGCGAGCCGAATCCGCGCGTGCGCGAAGGGCCAGCGGTTCGCCCCAGGGGTCGCCAGAGCGGCATCGAACGCGTCGCGGAAGGAGGCGGACGGCGCGGTCATTCCGGTGGCGCCTGCCGTGATCAGCGACAGCCGGGGCGAGAGGTCGGCGACAGCCGCCTGCTGGATGTCGGCGACGTGCGCCCTCGCCTCCCTCATCCGCTCGACCCGGACGGCCGCTTCGACCAGATCCAGCAGGACCCACAGCGCGGCGGGTTTGCAGACGGGCACCGTCTCCGGCGAGCAAATCTCGAGCGCGTGACGGTACGCGGTCTCGAATTCCCCACTGCCGAGCGCGTCGATGGCCTTCGCGTGCGCGGCGAGCTGCAATACGAAACCGATGCGATTCGGCCCGCCCCAACTCACCAGATCGTCGGTGAGACGCCGGACGGTCGTGCGATCACCACGGGCGGCCGCGATCATCGCCTGGTCGTACTGCAGGAAGCCGCCGAGCAGTCGGTAGTGATGCCGGGTCGTGAACGCGAGGCCCTCGTCGGCCAGCCTCAGCACGCCATCCCAGTCGCCGCTCAGCACACCGTCGAATCCCAGCAGCGCGAATGCTTTGATCGCCGATGCGATCGCGCCACCGGCACGGCCGTGCTCGACTACGCGCCACAGTGCGTTGCGGCATCCGGCCATCCGGTCCACATACATCGCCGCGATGGCGAGCCGCACCGCGTGGGCGTGATCGGACTGATCGCCGATACCGGCGATCGCCTCGTCGAGCAGCGGGAGCGACGGCCTCGCCAGTCGCGCGGGCTGGAGGAATGTGCTGCCGAGCAAGGTCAGGATTTCCGGAGGCTCGAGACCGAGCCCATCGAGCGCGGCCTGGTAATCGTCCAGCAGCTCGGCACGGGAACCGAAGGAGCAGTTCGCCTGCAGCACATAGACGATCTCGCTCAGCGGTGCGTCCCAGCCTCGGACCGGCTGTCCGACGTTGCGTAGCGCGCCGAGCAGCAGCCTGTGGATGGTATCGATGTCGCCGCCGCTGTTCACCATGTACGCCGCCGCGGCGACGGCGGCCGCCACCGTCCGGCCTTGCCCGCCGCGTCCGGCGGCAAGCGCGCGCGGATTCGTGAGATCCCCGGTGACGTCGGCGCCGAGATAGGTCGCGAACATGGCACGGCGGTCATGGTCGTCGGGACCCGGACTCAGCTCGGCGGCTCGCAGCAGCAGGTCGATCGCGCCGACCGGGTCGCCGCGTCCCTTGGTCTTCAGCGCTGCTTCCTCGAGCAGCTGCGCGATCTGTTCGTCCGGCGCCGATGCCGCCTCCGCGAGATGCCAAGCGCGCCTTTCGGAGTCGGCCGGATGGCGCGCTGCCAACCGTCGATGCGTCTCGCGCCGCTCCTGGTCGGTCGACAGCTCGACGACCGCAGATCGAGTAAGCGGATGCCGGAACTGGACGCCGCGGGTCACCGGATGGACACGGATCAGTCGGGCACGCTCGGCGGGCTCGAGCTCGCCGACCGAGATCGCCGGGAACAGCTCGCCGGTGCCGTCGAGCGCCGCGAGCAGCAGCTGGGCACGTGTCTCGGCGGGGAGCCCTTCGATCCGCCGAGCGAAGGTCAGCCGTAACCGTCGGCCGACGGGCGTGCGACCGACGCTGGGATCGGCAGCGGCCGGGCCGTCGTGTGTCGGAAGCTCGATCAGCGCCAGCGGATTTCCCTGTGCCTCGGCCAGTACCTGCCGGGCAGCCCGTGGCGGCAGGTCGGGGAAAGCCTCGGTGAGCAGCGCCGCTGCCGCGTCGTCGTCGAGCGGTCCGACGGCGATCTCCGGAAGTCCGGCCTCCTCGAACACGCTGCCCTCGCCCGTGCGCACAACACCGAGCAAGCCGATACCCGTGCCGTCCAGCCTCCGCGCGAGGAGGCCGAACAGAGTGGCGCTCGCTCGGTCGAGCCATTGCAGGTCATCGACCACCATCAGTACGGAGGACTCAGACGCGGCAGCGGACAGCAGGGCGAGCAGCGCATTGGTCAGTGCGAGCTGATCGGGCGCGGGTCCCACCGCGAGGCCGACGGCAACGCCGATCGCCCGCCGGGCGTCGGGCGGGAGGGCGGCGATCTCAGCGGAAAGCGGAGCGACCAGTTGATGAAGCCCGGCGAAGCTCACCTCCGCCTCGAACTCGACGCCGGACGCGCGCAGCACACGTGCGCCGAGCCCGGCCGCGTGGGCGGCCGCCGCACCGAGCAGCGCAGTCTTGCCGACTCCCACCTCGCCGGCCATGAGCAGCGCCCCGCCTTCGGCCACCGCGGTTTCGACGAAGCCGTGCAGCAGGCCCAGTTCGCGCGTACGTCCTACAAGCGGTCCTGTCGACACCCAACCCTGCACACGCAGACCTTACTACCGGCTGCACCTCGCTCCGACGGCCGAAGACAGTCATTTGACCGATTCGTCATGGCCTCCGGAATTCGTAGATTCACTGCTGTCCACCAGCTTTGGAAGGAAACAAGATGAGTGCCACCATCGTTCTAGTGCACGGCGGCTTCGTCGACGGCGCCGGATGGCGCGGGGTATACGACGCGCTGACGGCCGACGGCTTCGATGTCCGCATCGTGCAGAACCCGACGAAGTCCCTCGCCGACGACGCCGCTACTACACGCGACATACTCGACACCATCGACGGTCCCGTCGTCCTCGTCGGACACTCGTACGGCGGTGCGGTGATCACCGAGGCCGGCAACCACGACAAAGTCGGTGCGCTGGTCTACGTGACGGCCTTCGCGCCCGACCAAGGCGAGTCGGTCAACACGCTTCTCGGCACGTTCCCGGCCGACGGGCCGCAGCCGCCCATCCTGCCGCCGGTCAACGGCTACCTGTTCCTGGATCGCGGCAAGTTCGCCGAATCGTTCGCAGCCGATGTCTCCACGCAGGAGGCATCATTCATGGCCGACTCGCAGGTGCCGTGGGGGCTGGACGCACTCGGCGGCGTGGTGACGAAGGCCGCCTGGCATGCGAAGCCGAGCTGGTACCTGCACGTCACCGAGGACCGGATGATCCCGCCGACCGAGCAGGCCGCCATGGCGCAGCGCATCGGCGCCACCGTCGTCGAAACGCCCGGAAGCCACGCGATCTACGTCTCGCAGCCCGGAGTGGTCGCCGACCTGATCAAGAAGGCCGCGGCGACGCTCCAGTGAGGCCCCGGTGTGCCGCTCGGATGCTCCGGGCGGCACACCGCTGATCATGCTGTGGCAGTTCGGATTTCACGAAGGTCCGCGACATCGCCCATATCGAGGCGGTCACCGGCAAGCGGGTAGCCGGTCGCTCCTGGGTCAGGCGTGATGGAGTGCGGGTCCGCACCAGCGCCCGAGTGCCCGCTGCAGGGCGGCGAGATCCGGGTCGCTGTCACTTACCCACGCCACATATCCGTCCGGTCGGATCAGCAGCGCCGACGGTGCCGGGATGGTCCCGACGCCGGGCACGTCCCAGGATTCGATCGCACGGTCGGCCGTGACGATGTCGATTCGGTCCGCCCAGCCGGTCGCGACTGCGGTCAGCTGCGCCGTGTTCGAAAAGCCTAGCAGGGCAGGGCGTGCCGTAACGAGCAGGTCGAAGATTCGCTCGTCGCCAGCCGTGGAGCTGATGTCCGCGTCGGGGACGCGGCGACCCAGCAGTGGGTGGTCTCCGGGCATCGGATACCGGAGGTCGAGCCCGGACAGCTTGGCGCTGAAGTAGGTGTTGACATCGCCGAAGCCGACGAGGTCGGTCAGGACGTCCACCAGGTCGCCCAGCATCGGGTCGGGCTGGACCAAAGTCGATTGCGCCCGAATCAGTTTCAAGGTCTCGGCATCAACGGCGTGGCGCTCGTCGTGGTAGGTGTCGAGCAGTGCGTCGGGGGCGTCGCCGCGCACCACCGCTGCGAGTTTCCAGCCGAGGTTGAAGGCGTCCTGCATGCCCATGTTCATGCCCTGCCCACCAGCCGGAAGGTGGATGTGCGCGGCATCCCCGGCCAGCAGGACCCGCCCCACCCGATAGCGGTCGGCCTGGCGGTTGGCATCGTTGAAGTGGGAAAGCCATGTGGGACTGTGCATTCCGAAGTCGGTGCCCGCAACCCTGAGTGTGGAGGCGCGAAGCTCGTCGAGGGTGACCGGATCGCCGGGGCCCGCGGCGCGCTCACGTTCGGTGGTGACCACCCGGTACCAGCCCGGCCGGAACTGGATCACTGTGAACAGGCCGCCTTCGAACCGTTCGAGGAACATCGGCTGCCGCGGCGGCTCGGCGAGGACGACGTCGCCGATCAGGCACACCATCCGCGCGACGGTGCAGGGGAATCCCACCCCGCTCAGCTTGCGGACCGTGCTGCGACCGCCGTCGCAGCCCACCAGGTAACTGCCGCACAGGGTTTCGGGACCATCCGGGCCGTCGACGGTGACCTCGACGCCGTCGGCGTCCTGACGCAGCCCGGTAACCTCCGTGGACCAGCGCACCTGCACGCCGAGCTCCGCCGCCACGGCTTCGAGGAGCTCCTCGGTCTCGGACTGCATGATGTTGTAGGCGCCGGGGTGGCGGCTCGGAAGCCGGTTGTAGTCGAGTCGGATGCCCGCGAAATTCCCGAGGTCGCGTGGCGGGCCGACGGCCAGGAACCGTTCTGCGATGCCGCGCTGGTCGAGCATTTCGACCGTGCGCGGCTGCATCCCCGCGGCCCGCGACCCGTCCACGCCCCGATTCGCCCGGCGGTCCAGCAGGAGTACCTCGGCGCCGCCGCGCCGCAATTCGGTTGCCAGGGTCAGGCCCGTCGGCCCGGCTCCCGCCACAATGATCGGCCTCTGGCTCTCGGTAGACATCCGTGCCCCTCCGAATCATTCGACACTCTCTCTAACAATGTTAGAGAGTACTCGAACATTGTTAGACTGGCCAGGTGGTCGAGAAACTCAACCGGGATGTGATCGCGCGCGCCGGCCTGAAGCTGCTGGACAAGTCGGGCATCGAGGGCATCACCATGCGTGAACTGGCCGCCGAACTCGGTGTGCGAGCGCCCACGCTGTACTGGCACGTCAAATCCAAGCAGGACATCTTCCGGACGATGGCGGTCACGATGAGCGCGGACGCCGCGACCCGGATGGCGACCCTGGACCCTGAGGCGCCCTGGCAGGACCGAATCATGAACTGGGCCGTCGCCCTACGCCGCACCTTGCTCGAACACCGCGACGGCGCAAGAGTTTTCGCCGGTACCTTCGCCGCCGACCCCGCGACGTTCCAGGTGACCGAATCGGTGCTGCGCGCCTGGCGAGACGGGGGGCTCCCGATCCCCGACGCCGCACTGCCCACCGCCCTGCTACGTCACTTCATCGTCGGCTTCTGCATCGAAGAGCAAGCGCTGGAAGAGTTTCGGCAAGTATCCGGCGATACTCACCCCGAAGAACTGAGCGCCGTCATCGACCCCGCAACGTTTCCACTGACGGCACAAGCCTTCCCGGTAATCCTCGGCTCATCGCCTGAACATCGCTTCGAACTCGGCATCCGTCTCATGCTGTCCGGCATCGCCGCATCCTCCGCGACCGCATAACTGGCACCTTCGACGTGGGCGAATGATGACGGACGCCCGCACTCCCCTGGCCGGTGCAGTCAGCCATGTCGAGGGGAGATGCGGAAGAGATGTTCGGCGTTGGTTTCCAGGATCGCCTTCGCATCGGCGGCGGCGATGTCGGGGCTGTTGATGTAGTCGACGGCGCGGACGAAGATGTCGTCGGCCTCGTAGGGAAAGTCGGTGCCCAGGATCAGTCGGTCGGCACCGAAGGAGTCGATCGCGGCACGCAAGGCCGGCAGATGGCCGTGCCCGACGGTGTCGTACCACATCCGGCGGGCCAGAGCGCTCGGCAGGTCCGGGGTTTGTGGTGCCTCCCACCGGCATTGGTTGTCGGCACGTTGCAACAGCATCGGCAGGGCTCCGCCCAGATGCGAGTTGATCACCTTGATGTTCGGGTAGCGCACCGGAAATCCGTGGGTGATCAACTGCATGACGCTGATCGTGTCCTCGATCGGCGCGCCGACCATCCAGGTCAGGTGATAGTCGGCGATCAGCGGACTGCACGCGCTGTTGCCCGCGGGATGCAGGTACAGCACCGCGCCGCGGCGATCGAGTTCGGTGAACACCGGCGCGAATTCCGGGTCGACCAGGGCCCGTCCGAGCACCGTGGTGTTCATGACGGCTCCGACCATGCCCAATTCGTCGATCGCGCGGCCGAGTTCGGCGATCGAGTCGTCGATATGCGGCATGGGCGTCGTCGCGAAGGCCAGGAACCGATCCGGGTGGCGCGCCACCACGTCTGCGTACTGGTCGTTCACGAAGCGTGCTGCGGCAACGGCCTTTTCGCGGTTTTGGCCATTGGGCAGCTGGGGTGCCGCGGACAGAATCTGCATATCCACACCGGCGCGGTCCATCAGCCGCAGCCGCGCCTCGAGTTCGGTGCCCCCGCCGGCACCCATGCCGCGCTGAGTATCAGTGTCGGTCTTGCCCAGATCGACCAGCAGGTCGAGATAGTCGCCGGTCCAATAGTGGGCATGCACATCTACTCGCACTCGGATACCTCCTGCTCTCGGGACCCGATCGGCACCCCGGAAAGGACGAAGTCATGGCCGCACCGCCCCGTCCCGAATCCGTTGAATGACGTAGACCTGTCGGGAAACATCGCGAGAGGTCATGGCCGCGGAGTCAGCCCGAGCGCGCCGGCCAGCCCGGTCAACGTCGGCAACAGCTGGTCCGAGCCGCCGAGCACGTGGATCACGACGTGGTCGGCGCCGGCCCGCAGATGCTCGCCCAGCCGGTCGGCGATGTCGTCGGGGGTGCCGTAGGCGACCAGGGCGTCGATGAACCTGTCGCTGCCGGGCCGGGTGAGGTCGGCGTCGGTGAAACCCATCCGCTTCCAGGTGCTCACGTAGTTCGTGAGGGCGAAGTAGTTGTACGTTTCCGCCATCACCGTGCGGGCAATCGCGCGGGCCTCGTCGGTGTCGGTGGACAGCACCACCTTGTGCTCGGGGAGCAGCAGTGCGTCCGGCCCGATGATGTCGCGGGCCTGTGCGGTGTGCTCGGGTGTGGTGTTGTACGGGTGCGCCCCGGCAGTGCGTTGTGCCGCCAGCCTCAGCACGCGCGGCCTGAGCGCGGCGAGCACACGCCGATCAGCCGGTACGCCGTTTCCGTCCAGCTCGTCGAGGTAGTCGACCAGCGCGTCGTAGGGCTTGCGGTATTCCTCGGTGTGCTCGGGATGACCGGCCCCGATGCCGAGCACGAATCGGCCCGGACAGGCGGTATCGATGCGATGGAACGACTCGGCGACAGATTTGGCGTCCGCCGACCAGATGTTGACAACACCGGTCGCCACCTTCAGCGCGGTTGTCGCCGCCAAAAGTGGCTCCGCGAACGACAATTCGGCGGGCGGAGAACCAGACACCCATAACGTGCCGTAGCCGAGGCGTTCGATTTCCTGGGCCTGCTCGGGGGTGGGGCCGCCGGAGAAGACGCCACCCAACGTGAAGACGCCGAATTTGCCGAGGTCGCCTGTGGCCTTCTCTGGCGTAGTCATTGCTACTCCTCGCGACGTCATCGAGCTTTCCCTGGCAGGATCAACCTCGGAATCATCGGGTCAGTTCCTCCGAGACCCGCCAGAGACGCTCGGCATTGTCCGGATCGAGTGCGTAGGGCGCGACTCCACCGGTGTGGCCGGCGCGTTCGCTGATCTCCGGAGCCGGAGCGCAGTCCTCGTAGTAGCGACCCGTAACACCCTCTACCTGAGGGCTGGCGGCGAGCAGCACCGATGTCGCGGCACCCTGCTCGACCGTCTTCACCGGCGGCAACGACAGATCGGTCTGCTCCCCGAAAGCCTCGAGATCGCCCGGACTCATATGACGCGCCAACGCGGTACTGGCGATATTGCCAGGCATCAACGCATTGACCGTGACACCGTCATCGGCCCAACGCCGTGCAGCACCGACAGCGAACAAGATATTGGCCGACTTCGACTGACCATACGACGTCCACCGGTCATACGGGCGGAACCGGTAATGCAGATCGTCGAAGACCACCGGCGAGAACAAATGCCCGATCGAGGCCACGCAGACCACCCGGGCACCGCCCGCGGCGGCCAGCGACCGGTGCAAGCTGGTCGTCAATGCGAAATGACCGAGATGATTGGTAGCGAATTGCATTTCATACCCGGTCCGGGTGCGGGTGAGTTGAGGCAGGGCCATCACACCGGCGTTGTTGACCAACACGTGCAACGGTCCGTTCCAGGCACGCCCGAAATCCGCCACCGACCCAGGATCGGCCAAATCCAACCGGGCCACGTGCACCCCACCGACCCCGCCCGGCAGCTTCTCGCCGATGTCCTCCGCAACTTTCCGGCCGGCCTCTACATTCCGTACCGCCAGGGTCACCTCTGCACCCGCGGAGGCCAGCGCCCGAGCGGTCTCGGTACCGATCCCCGAACTCGCGCCAGTGACGACGACACGCCGACCATGAAGATCAACATCGGCGACGATCTCGGCCGCCGTGGTCGCGGCGCCGTAAACAGTAGTAGGCATCGTGAGCTCCTTCCGTGTGAACCGAATCCACGTCGTCCGCACACGCAAAAACGTCTGTCTCCACCGCCGGCAATGCCGATCGGCGGCGTATGCGCCGGACTCTCCCAACCCGCCGCCGGGCCACACAACCGACCGAACGACAATCCCACCGCCTGGCGAGCCGCAAACCGTCTCCGCCCGCACCGACTCCCGACCAGAACGCTCTTACCAGCAATCCAATTGTCACGCCCAACACAGTCGAAGTCGATGTACACATGAACATTCCATCTACCTCGCCGGTGTCGCCACAGACTCAGCATCCCGATTTCCCCCGGCCTGGCATCGTCGTATCTCTTGCGCCCAGCATCGGTCACCGAAACGTGTAATTACCAGGACCGTCCTGTTTCATGTCCGATCTGGTATTGAATGTTTTTCACCGTCGGCAAATCTCCCCACCGTGTGAGTGGCGGACCGGGAAAGCGGTTCCGGGAAGCCCGAACACCAAGCGGGACAAGAGTTCTTCGCGAGACCGAACGTCGGCTAGTCATCGAGCTCGCCGATACGACCGTAGGCGAGGGCGCGCCGCCCTCAGACGGACAGCGTATGCAGCTCGCCGGTGATCGCCTGCCGGATCTGGTCATGGCGTGCGCCGAGCGCGTAGCGCTCATCGGTCCACCGATCGGGCGGATAGAGCCACACCGGTCCGCCCACCAGATCGTCTGGCTCCCAATCGAATCGCGGCCACACATGAACGTGCAGGAAGGCATCGGTGTTGCCGAGGATCTCCAGATTCACCCGCCGGAAGGCCGGATCCAGTCGCGTACACGCCCGCTCGACCGCCTCCCCCAACCGATCCATATCGGCAAGAAACGCAGTACGCCGCGGGCGCGGCAACTCGGAAAGGCGTTGCACCGCAGGATCATCGGTCAGTAGCAGTGAATAGCCGGGCAGGAACTGAGTATCACCGATGACGGCGAACCCGGCCGTGAGCCGACACATCACTGTCGGATTCGCCCCACGCAAGGCGCTGCCGATCCGGTCACTGCGCCAATCGCTCATCTCCACACATTAGCGAGCCCGCATCAGCTGTACCGACAGGTGCCGAGCGGGACGATCCACTCGAGGTGCGATGAAGTGTGCCCCACTCGGGCGGGACACACCCTTGTGGGGCCTTGACCGAACGAATGCGCCGAGAACGGATCGCATTGCGAGGTGGTGGGTTCAGCGAGGAAGGGTGTCGTTCGGGGGAAGGATCACCACGTCGTCGCCGTGGGAGGTGACGCCGACCGAACCCTGTGCCCGGACATCAGAGCGCGCTCGTCGTGCGCGAGCATCATAGACGAATTCCTGTGGCGTGGAGTGGTTTCCGTCCGGCACGATCGGGTCGGCCTCCCAGTCATGGCCGGGCTCGGCGATCAGGGGATTGTTACTCGGCTGCCCGCGCGACGTCGACGATCCAGGTGATGCCGAAGCGATCGCGCAACATCCCGAAGCCGGGCGCCCACTGGGCCGGACCGAATTCTTCGATGACCGTCGCACCGGCCGCGAGGCGTTCCCACAACGCGCCGACCTCCTCGACGGTGTCACCGCGCACGGAGAGGAAGAACGGCTCCGCGGTGATGGTGGTGCCGTTCTCGCGGCGGGTGGTGGGCGCGTTCTGGGCGACCGGTGCGTTCTCACCGGGCACGTCGTAGGCCATGACCCGGAATCCGTTGTCGGCGATGACCTGGCCGAACACCACTTTGGTGGCGTCCGGCAACTCGGCGGGCATCCCGAAGTCACCGTAGGTGGCCACAGAGAGTTGCCCGCCGAACACCGACTGGTAGAACTCCAGGGCCGCATGAGCCTGTCCGCGGAAGTTGAGGTGGGCAACAGCGTTTACCGACATGGTGATTCGGTCCCTTCACAAGTGGTTTCGACGCGGGGTCTTTCCCGCGACGACAGCCACCCTGTCAGCAATACCGGACAGGGAACGTCCGCTACCTGTGGCAGTCTGGCGACCATGCCGACCGCCTCCTCGACGGTGACCTCCCGCCGCCTGCTCTCACTGCTGTCGCTGCTGCAGGTCCGCCGTGACTGGCCGGGAGGCCTGCTCGCCCAGCGGCTCGGTGTCAGCGAACGCACGGTGCGCCGCGACGTCGATCGCCTTCGCGAGCTCGGTTACCTCGTCCGAGCTGTCAAGGGACCCGAGGGCGGCTACCGGCTCGAAGCGGGCATCGAACTGCCGCCGCTGCTGTTCGATGACGAGCAGGCCATCGCCCTGGCGGTGGCATTGCGGATCGCGGCCGGAACAGGGGCGGGTATCGAAGAGGCTGCGGCACGAGCGCTGACGACCGTCCGCCAGGTCCTGCCTTCCCGCCTGCGCCAGCGCATCGACATGCTCGAAATCACGGCCGTCGAGACAGCCGCGCGCGGGACCGACCCTCAAGTCGACACCCACGTCCTGCTCGCGCTGAGCGCGGCCATCCGATCCAGAGAGGAACTGCGGTTCGACTACCAGTCGCCGATACCGCCGCACGACACCGATCCGCAGCCGCCGCGACGAGTTCAGCCCCATCACCTCGTGGTCCACAGTGGACGCTGGTACCTCATCGGATGGAACCCGCAGCGTTCGGACTGGCGTATCTACCGCGCCGACCGGATGACACTTCGCGTTCCCAACGGGCCGCGCTTCACCCCCCGGCAACTGCCAGGTGGCGACATCGCCACCTTCCTCGCCGCCCGTTTCAAAGGCTCCGAAAGCGCGAACACCTGGCCATGCCACGGCGAGGTGATCCTCGCCCTCCCCGCCACCCAGGTGGCCCCGTTCGCCGCCGACGGCATCGTCGAGGAACTCGGCCCCACCCGAACCAGACTGCTGACCGGCTCCTGGTCCTGGCCCGCACTCGCAGCGACGCTGGCGCGTTTCGACACCGAAATCGAAGTCATAGGCCCGGATCCACTGCGTGACGCCTTCGCCGAACTATCGCGTCGCGCAGCCCGCGCCGCACGCACGAAGGCATAGGTTCGACGGCACCGTCGCCACCGGAACCTGACACCCCTCCAGATCTGGAACCCCCGCCGCGTGAGGCATCGTCTCCCCTCTCTCCTACAGGCCGGTTGCGACGCCGAACCCGAATATGGTTGCCGCTGCGGCGATTTCGCCGGTACGAGCGTCACACCTGTCGTAGGTGGCCATAGTCGAGATTTTCCGTTGACCCAGTCGGCTGCGCGTGCCAGACCCTTGTCCATCACTGCACGCAGGTCGACTGGGTACACCTAGGCCAGTAGCCGTTGCTTGATCAGTTCCATCATTTCGGTGCGGCTGCGCGGGCCGTTGTCGGCGGCCTGGAAGTGGTTGCCGATGCGTACCGAAACGGTGATCAGGCAGCGGATCTCGACCTCGTCCTCGTCGGGGCAGAACGAGGAGTACAGGGACCGCAGGTAGTCCATGCGGCGGTTGTCGACGCGGCGGAGGCGTTCGGCCACGGCCACGTCGCGGCGGGCCCAATCGCGGATCGCGATATCGGCGGTGATGCCCCGCACCGGCCCGTCCGCCGTGTCGGCGACGATGGTGAAAAGCCGCTCCAGCCTGGTTCTGGCGTCCCCTCCATCGCGCTCGATCTGTTCGACCACACCTTCGGCGACCTCGTACTCCCAGGTGTCGAGCATCTCGGTGAGCAGTGCGTCCCGGTTACGGAAGTACCCGTAGAAGCCGCCCTTGCTGACACCGAGCGCCTGTGCCAGCGCCTCGATCCGTACGGCTTCGGGGCCGCCCGCGACGAGTGCACGCAAGCCTTCCTCGATCCATCTGCCTCGCGGTGTGCGAGCCACGGCCATGGTGTGCCTCCTCACGTCGGCAAGGAGTATACGGGGGCGTATAGATGGGTTTATGTTCGATCTATACGCCCCCGTATAGATCGGAGCCGAGCTCGTGAGACTTCCTCCAACCGCTCACGCCAACCGCCCGTGGCGGATCCACGACATCGCCGACGACTTCACCGTGGAGGACGTATGGGCGTTGCCCACCCCGGGCGGCCCCGACGACTTCCCTTGGCTGGTACGCCAATTCGCCGAAGGAGTCAGCGGTGGGGTGACCGGCGATACCGCGATCTCCCGGGCGCTGTTCACCATTCGCTGGAAGCTCGGAGCACTGCTCGGCTGGGACCGGCCCGATACCGGCGTCGGCGGTCGGCTGCCCTCCCTGTACGACCGCTTGCCCGCCGACCTCCGCTCGGGCTCCCGGGGCCCGGACCTCGGCACATCGCCGTTCCGGTCCGTCTACCAACTGGAGAACGAATGGGCAGCCGAAATGGGCAACACGACCGTCCACGCGGTCATGCACCTCGGCTGGGTTCCGGACGGAACCGGCGGCTACCGCGGTCAGATGGCTGTCCTGGTGAAGCCGAACGGCCTGTTGGGCGCCCTCTACATGGCCGGTATCAAGCCTTTTCGGTATCTCGGTGTGTATCCGGCGCTGATGCGTGCCATCGGCCGCGAGTGGCAAGCGAACACCGTCGCCGAGGCCTCGCACGGCAAAGGTGTTGCGGTACACACGATCTTCGAGAAGATCGCCGGATACTACGACCGGATGAACCTCGTCATGACGCTCGGCCGCCATGCGCGCTGGTGCCGTGAAGTGGCCACCCGCGCCGCGCCACCCGCGGGCGGACAACTGTTGGACCTGGCCACCGGGACAGGTGCGATCGCTCTGGCGGCGGCACAGATGTATCCCACTGTCGCCGTGACCGGTGCCGACTTCTCCGAGGCGATGCTGGCTCGCGCACGGATCAAAGCCGAGGCCGGCGCGGTTCGATGGCAGCAGGCCGACGCGACCCGGCTGCCGTTCGACGACGAGTCCTTCGACGCGGTCACCGAAGGCTATCTGCTCCGCAACATCGAAGACCTCCCCGGAGTGCTTCGCGAACAACACCGGGTCCTCGTGCCCGGCGGCCGGATCGTCATCCTCGAAACCTGCCCTCCCAGCGGCCCGTTGAAGCCGATCCTCGAATGGGGAATGCGCACGATCATTCCGCTGCTGGGGCAGACGATTGCTCGCGACCGGTCGTCGTACACCTACCTCGAATCCAGCACCCTCGCCTTCACCTCACCCCAACATGTCGCGAATGTTCTGTGCGAAATGAGTTTTCAGAACATCGGATGGAGCAAGAAGTTCCTCGGCACCAATGTCATCCTCTGGGCCGACAAGCCACGATGATCGGTTAGAGAAAATGAATTCAAAAGCTCGGTTCCCGATAGTCGGCAGCATGCTCACTCTCATCGGGGCCGCCCACACGGCGCTGGGCGCCGTTATGTGGGTCACCGAAGACCAGGACACCGAGCTCTCGTTCTGGTTCACCGCATTCGGCGTCGCTGGAATCGCCCTGGGTGTCACCGTCATCGAGGCGGAGCGGGCCCGTGGCTACGTCACCGCGCCGATCCTCGCTGCGATCGCGGCGCTGACCGGATTCGGGCTGGCGTTCGAACCTGTGTCGGGCTTCCTCACCGTCCTCGTGCCCGTCGCCGTCGGCTACAGGGGCTGGATCAGGAGGCGAGACGCCGCGACCACGGGGCCCAGCTAGGCCGGCATCCATTGCTTGATCAGGGCCATCGGCCGGACCACGCCGGCCTGACCGGCCTTCCATGCGCCCATTACTTGTAGTTCCGTGATAGGAGTCTGATTCACATGATCAAATGGTCCGGACGCATCATCGCGCTCATCGGCGCCGGGCATCTCGCCATCGGGTTATTACTCAGCCGCGCGCACTTCGGGGACTGGCTGTCGCTACGGCTGTGGGGCCACTGGCAGGAGGACACCCTCTCGGCCCACGCCTTCTGGGCCAACCCGGCAGGGTTCGGCCTGCCGCTGCTGATCGTCGGCCTCCTCGTGGTGTGGATGGACCGGAACGGCATCGTCCCGCCGGTATTCCTGGCGTGGATGGTGCTGGCCTGGGGTGGCGTGTGCGCTCTCATCGTCGAGCCCACCCCAGCGCCGGCGGTGGTGGCCGCCGCAGTCCTGCTCCTGCGCGGCATTCACCGCGCCGCCGAACACGCCGCGCCCGCACCCGCGCACAGCGAGGTGTGAGCGTCGGCGGCCGGGCATCCGATCGGCTTGATCAGCATGTTCAGCGAAAGCTGTTGCCTGCATTGGCATATCGGTGAGGTCGGGGTCGTTGTCGTCGATCGGTCTCTCGGAATCCTGCAGAGAACGATTTGTTCGCCGCTGGTCGCTTCATTCGAATGTGTTGTGCGCCTGCGCCACTGCCCATGCCGCGATCTGAGCACGTGATGTGAACCCCAACTTGGTGAGAATATGCTCGACGTGTCCCTGTGCGGTACGCGGCGAAACTGACAGGCGGTCAGCGATCGCCTTGTTGGTCAGGCCTTCGGCGACCAGGTTCGCGACCTGACATTCGCGCGCGGTGAGGCTGTCGAGCGAATGCGGAAGCGGCGAGGCAGGTTCGACTCGCTCGCCGAGTGCGAAGCCGACCGCGGCATCGAGACTCATCGACGCACCTTCATGGCGTGCTACGTCGAACGCACGTGCACCGAGTAACTGACGACTGCTCCGCTCGCACTCATCAGCGGAGTCGGCTGATTGGCCGATTCGCCGGGTCGGTGCACGAGCAGGCGGGGACGAGCGCGACGATCGGACCGTACCCAGGACGCCAGCACCCCGCCCGGGAATGATCCGAAGAGCCCGCAGTCGACGACTTCCCCGGCGACACACACCCAGTACCAACCGGAGTAATGCTGCCGCCCTTGCCACCAGCGGAACTCACGAACCGGACAGCCGGACAGCACCTCTTCCGCCGGTAGCCGCCTCAACGTGGTGTCGATGAACCCCCCGCTGTCCGCCCGATAGCGAACAGCCACATCCGATTCCGAAACAACCCCCGCCGGACCAGCCCACGCCGAACCGCCTCCATCATTCATGGCCGCCACCCAACCGCGCCGACGCCAGCCCCTCCCACGATTCTCACGAATCGTTCGGAAATGCACCGTTTATGGGTCCCCGATGTCGGAATCGGTTCGCCTGTCAGCGAGTGGTCAGGTGATAGCGGATCAGATCGGCGAGCTGAGCTCGACTGTCATCGAACGGGTGGCTGGATTTGAGGGCGCGGCTCTGGACCACGGCACCTTCGGTCGATGACAGCAGGAATCCGGCCAGCGAGCATGCCTTCGTTTGTTCGATCCCCACAGCGATGAGTCCGTCGGCGAGCCGCGCGGTCCATTCGGCGAACGACCGGCCGGCGGCGAACTGCACCTCGGGATCCAGCCCGTCAACTGCGGCGGCCATCATGAACGAACCTGCCCGATAGTCGGTGGACTCCAATGGAAACCGCCAGAAGGCGAACAGTTCATCGAGCCAGTCTTCCAGTGAAGCGGCGGTGGCGAGCGTGTCGGCGAGTCTGCTCACGTGCGAGTACCCGATCCGGGATATGGATTTCGCCGCTGTCTCCACGAGTTGGCCCTTGCCGAACGGGAAGTGGCGATACAGCGCGTCTGGGGACGTGTTGCTCTGCTCGAGCAGGTCGGTCAGCGCGACACCGTGCACACCGTGTTCTTGCACGGTGCTGATGATGTTCGTGATCAGTCGGGCGCGCGGTCCCGCGGCCATACGAATTCCTCCAAACCTTGTGGGAATCAGCCAAAGTGCTGTGGCTGTGTCGAGCCTCAGGTCACCAGGCCCCGGCAGGGTTTCCTGTACGAATCGTTCGATGCCCTGCCGGGACCGTCGACCTCTGATCGCAATGAAGCTGTCAGTACCGGCCAAACGCGAGCGCGACGTTGTGTCCGCCGAAGGCAAAGCAGTTGTTGATCGCGTACTCGATGTCCTGGCGGCGCGCCTCACCGTGCACCACGTCAAGGTCAATCTCTGGATCCTGGTTCTCCAGGTTCAGCGTGGGTGGGACGACCCCGTCTCGGATGCTGAGGACCGTGAGCACCGACTCGAGCGCGCCGACAGCACCGATCGAATGCCCCAGGGCGGACTTGGGCGCATACACCGAAGCATGCGAAACACCCGCCTTGTGAATCGCTTTCGCCTCAGAGACATCGCCGATGGACGTGGCCGTCGCGTGCGCATTCACATGCGTGATATCGCGCGCGGACAGTCCCGCGGTCTGGATCGCTCGCTGCATCGCACGGGCGATGCCGGTGCCTTCCGGATCCGAGGCCACGAGATGGAAACCGTCGGAGGTCACGCCCGCGCCCATCAGCCGAGCGTGGATGCTGGCCCCGCGAGCCTTCGCATGCTCTTCGGTTTCGATGACCATGAGCGCACCCGCTTCGCCGAACACGAAACCGTCGCGGTCCCGGTCGAACGGGCGCGAGGCCCCCTTCGGGTCATCGTTGCGTGTACTCATGGCGCGCATCATCGAGAAGGTCGCGATCGGAACAGCATCGATGTAGCCCTCGACACCGCCGGTCACGACCATATCCGCGTCACCCATAACGATCATCCGCCATGCGTTGGCGATCGCCTCAGCACCCGACGAACAGGCCGAAACCGGTGTAATCACACCCGCTTTCGCACCCAGTTCCAGTCCGACAACGGCGGCGGGCCCATTCGGCATGATCATCTGAACAGCCAACGGCGAGACCTTGCGGTAGCCGCCATTCTTCAGCTTCTCGTTCGAGTCGATGAGTGCGTCCGCACCTCCGAGGCCGGTTCCGATGGCCACTCCGAGACGCAGCGGATCGACCTCCGGGGCACCAGCGTTCCGCCAGACCTCGCGACCGAGCACAGTGGCCAATCGCTCGACATAAGCCATACGGCGGATCTCGACCCGGCTCAACAACGTATCCGGCGACACCTTCAGGTGTCCGCCGATACGAACCGGGAGACCGTAGTCCTCAATGAAGTCGTCATTCAGAACGTCGATGCCGCTCTCGCAGTTGAGCAGACCCTTCCACGTCGCATCGACGTCACCCGCGATCGAGGTGGTCGCCGCGAGACTGGTCACCACGACGTCGGGGAAGGCCCCGTCCCTGCTGAAAGGATTAGTCACGTTGTTTGCCTACTCGCCGTGGGATTCCTTGTACTTCGACTCCAATTCCGCTGCGAGGTCGGTGTTTTCGGCCGCCATCTTCTGGACGTAGGTGACAGCGTCGCCCACGGTCCGCAGGCTGGTCAGGTCTTCGTCCGGGATCTTGACGCCATACTTGTCCTCGAGTTGCACCGCGATTTCGACCAGTGACAGCGAGTCGATGTCGAGGTCGTCGACGAAGGACTTCTCGATCGTTACTTCACCGGCGTCGATGCCGGTCACTTCTTCGACGATCTCAGCGATGCCGGCAACGATCTCAGTTTCGGTGGCAGCCATGGCCAACCCCTTCCCATTGTGTTGATTGCGGCGGTTCATCCGTGGACGCCAGACGAGATGCTGAGCGAGCATCTTCGCCACGCGGCCTGTTGGATTGAACAGCCAACCAGAGGCAGCAAGCGTCAGTCGTCGTCAACCTGCGAAGATGTCATCGCGACGACAGTGGAAAAGCCCCCATTGAACCAACTTGCGGCTCAAAGACTTTCGCTCCCTACCGCCGTCAAAGGTATACAGGCCGACTGGTGCCCGAAGCTGGAAATCGACACGGAGCTGCGAACAAGTTTTTGTGGGATTCCTCCAAGAGGAATCCCACAGGGCCTGGGACATCAAGCCTCTGATCGTGGACCGCAGCACCGCGATCAGGCCGCAGGGGGAGCGACGTCTCCGACCAACTCGCAGGCGGCCCACCCCGAACCGCTGCTACTGAATCAGAAAACGGCTATGGCTGGTCGCGCCGAACCAGCGCCTCCAGCAAGGCGGCAAACAACCGCAGCACCAACCCGTACGGACGTGGCTTCTCATAAGCCGTTCGCAAACGCACATGTGGCGAACTGCGGCTGAGAAGGGCGAACTCAGCCGTGAGAACCTACAACGACGACGGGGTCAGGTGACGATGCGGACTGCGTAGGGCATGATGCCGTCTTCGCGGACGGCGGCTACGCGGACGACCTCGCCGCTTTGGGGGGCCTCGATCATTTTGTTGTTGCCGAGGTAGAGGGCTACGTGTTCGCTGCCGCCCGGACCCCAGAAGAGCATGTCGCCGCGGGCGCGTTCGGCGACGGGAACCCTTGTGCCCATGGTGTATTGGTAGCCGGAGTAGTGGGGTAGGGAGACGCCGATGCCGGCGAAGGCGTAGATCATCAGGCCGGAGCAGTCGAAGCCGGTCTTGTTGTAGTCGCCGTAGCTGTCGGCGGTGCCGCCGTCACGGATGCCGAGGGTGGGGCCGTCCTCGTCGCCGCCGCCCCAGGCGTAGACGACGCCCAGCTGGGACATGGCACGGTCGACCACGGTCTCGATGAGCTGAGAGTTGGAGCCCGGTGGCCGGCTGGGCTGGATGGAGCGCTTCGGTGGGGGTGAGGTGTCCTGTACAACGTGCGGGCGGTGGCCCTGGCCGACCTGGCTGGCGCGATCGGCGGCGGCGCGGTCGGCGGCCACGCGGGCGGCGGCGGCGACCGCGGCGGCGCGGGCCGCGGCCTCCTCGGCCTTGCGCTGCTGGTCCCAGGCAACGAAGGTGTCGCGCTGGCTCTGCAGGCCCGCCACATTGGCGCGGGCCGCGTCCAGCCGCTGCTGTGCCGAATCACGTTGCCCGACAAGGTCGTTGCGGCGGAGGTTCTGCTGGTCGAGTTCGGCCTGGGCGGCCGTGACCGCGTTCTGGGCCTCGGTCTTCTTGGCGTCGGCGGCGGCCGCGGCGGCGTCGGCGGCCTGCTGGGCCTGTTTGGCGGCGGAGGTCTTGTTGGCCTGGTCGATCTGGGCGTGACGCAGGCCGTCGACCACCTGCTGCTGGTTCTTGGAGGCGATGGTCAGCACCTGCGCGCGGTTGAGCGCGATCTCGGGGCTGGGCGCGGCCAGATAGCTGACCAGTGAGGTGGAGCCGGGGCGCATGTAGACCTGGGCGACGTATTTGTCGAAATTCCCGTGCGCGGTATCGACTTTCGCGCCGGCGTCGGTCAGATCCTGCTGGCACTGGGTGACGGCGCGGGCGGCGGTGTCGGCGGCGTCGCGGGCCATCTGCAGATCCACCAGGGCCTTGTTGACGGCCTCACGGCGACCGGCGACCGCATCGTCGAGTTGCTGCAGCTGCTGTTCGGCGGCGGCCACCTGGTTGATGAGGGCGCCGACCTCGCCGACGCCGGCGTCGACCTGGGCGCCCGCGGCATTGAGGTCGCTGTCGCTGGGGTTGGGGGGCGGCGGTGGTACCGCGTACCCGCCGGCCATGGGCAATGCCAGCACGATGAGCGCTACGAGCAACTCCGTAGCGACCCGCGCCGGGCGTCGTAGTCGCTTCGCCGGTCGTCGCATCGCACCTCCCTGGAGTCCCATCCGGCACAAAATCCCCAACCGTGCCATCGCGAAACCGTACGGCACGTTCAGGATCCCGCCGCTCAGGCACGCCACAATCACATGCATGTAATTCACTGGTAGCCAAGAAGTTGCAGGTAAATCCCACAATCACCACGCGTCACAACACGCGACACTCGGTACGTTTTCGGCGTGTCGCGGACAAACCGGACCCGGCACACCCCGATCCGGGCATGAAAAAGGGGCCCGGGACGAACCCGAACCCCGAACGGAGACACCGCCTCCCAGCGTGAACGCGCTACCCGACCGGCGTCGGCGCACCCGCCGTCTGCTGCCCGCGCCGCACCTTCACCGCGTACAACCCGCCGATCGTCGCGACCAGCACACCGAGGATGACCAGCGTGATCACCGTCCACGACACGGTCTCCGGCTGCTCGAGCCGATCCACGAAAACCCGCGCGGCGTCGGTGGTGTGCTCGGGGCCGCGGTACTTGGCCCTGTCCTCGGCCCACTCCAGGTGCCCGCGGCTGAACTGGTCGCTGTAGGTGCCCACCCAGTCGTCGCTGAAGACCACCACGGTGCCGTGCTCGATCTTGCCGACCTCGTTGGCCAGATCGCGCAGGTTCGCCTCGATGCCCGGATTGCCCTGCACCACAATGATGTCGAGCTGAACGCCGTGCTCACGCGCGTCGGCGGCGATGGCGGCCAGGGCCTCCTGATCGCGTCCGGTGGGGGCGGCGACATGATCATCGGCGAGATCGGCGATGATGGCATTCAGGTCGGTGTTCGGCGGTAGTTCCGCCTTCGAGGGCGTGAAAACCGAGGAGTGCGGAGCGGTCACGAAACGCAGGGTACGGGACGGCGTGTCATATCACCTCACCGCGCCATGCGACTCACCTCACCGATCGCGCGAAATCGTGTCTCTCGCTGGGCGGAATCCCGGGCCCGACGGCCCGATAACCCGCCCCCCGATGTGCTCACAGGACAAGCGTACTGTTAATGTCGGAAAACGGACGAGGCCCGCGCCTCGACGAGCCATCGGCACAGCCCCGCCGGTGGCCCTCCCATTCACAGACGAGTGGAGCTGAACGTGACGAGTATCGATACCTTCGGCGCCAAGGGCACCCTCGAGGTCGGAAGCAACTCTTACGAGATCTTCCGCCTCTCGGCCGTGCCCGGCACCGAGAAGCTGCCCTACGCCCTGAAGGTCCTCGCGGAGAACCTGCTTCGCACCGAGGACGGCGCGAACATCACCGCCGACCACATCCGCGCCATCGCCAGCTGGGATCCGTCGGCCGAGCCCGACACCGAGATCCAGTTCACGCCCGCCCGCGTGATCATGCAGGACTTCACCGGTGTCCCCTGTGTGGTCGACCTGGCCACCATGCGTGAGGCCGTCACCACCCTCGGCGGCGACCCGAACAAGGTCAACCCGCTCTCCCCCGCCGACATGGTCATCGACCACTCGGTCATCCTCGACGTGTTCGGCCGCGCCGACGCCCTCGAGCGCAACGTCGACCTCGAGTACGAGCGCAACTCCGAGCGCTACCAGTTCCTGCGCTGGGGCCAGGGCGCCTTCGACGACTTCCGCGTCGTCCCGCCGGGCATGGGCATCGTGCACCAGGTCAACATCGAGTACCTGGCCCCGACCGTCATGGTCCGCAACGGCCAGGCCTACCCCGACACCTGTGTCGGCACCGACTCGCACACCACCATGGTCAACGGCCTCGGCGTGCTGGGCTGGGGCGTCGGCGGCATCGAGGCCGAGGCCGCCATGCTGGGCCAGCCGGTCTCCATGCTGATCCCGCGGGTCGTCGGCTTCAAGCTGACCGGTGAGATCAAGCCGGGCGTGACCGCCACCGACGTCGTGCTCACCGTCACCGACATGCTGCGCAAGCACGGTGTGGTCGGCAAGTTCGTCGAGTTCTACGGCGCCGGTGTGGCCGAGGTGCCGCTGGCCAACCGCGCCACCCTGGGCAACATGAGCCCCGAATTCGGCTCCACCGCCGCGATCTTCCCGATCGACGAGGAGACCATCAACTACCTGCGCCTGACCGGCCGCAGCGACGAGCAGCTCGCGCTCGTCGAGGCGTACGCCAAGGAGCAGGGCATGTGGCACGACGCGGCCAACGAGCCCGCGTACTCGGAGTACCTGGAGCTGGACCTGGGCACCGTGGTGCCGTCCATCGCCGGCCCGAAGCGCCCGCAGGACCGGATCCTGTTGTCGGAGAGCAAGACCGCCTTCCGCAAGGACATCCGCAACTACACCAACGACCCGGTTCCGCACACCGCGCTGGACGAGGCCCTCGAGGAGTCCTTCCCGGCCAGCGATCCGGTCGCCTCCGGCACCGCCTTCGACGTGAACGTTGTCCCGAACGCCGCCAACGGCAATGCCGGGCGTCCGTCCAAGCCGGTCAAGGTTTCGGATCCGGAGCGCGGTGAGTTCGTGCTGGATCACGGCGCCGTCGTGGTCGCGGGCATCACCTCCTGCACCAACACCTCCAACCCGTCGGTCATGATCGGCGCCGCGCTGCTCGCCCGCAACGCCGTCGAGAAGGGCCTCGCGTCCAAGCCGTGGGTCAAGACCAACATGGCTCCGGGCTCGCAGGTCGTCGCCGACTACTACGAGAAGGCCGGCCTGTGGCCGTACCTGGAGAAGCTGGGCTTCTACGTGGGTGGCTTCGGCTGCACCACCTGCATCGGTAACACCGGCCCGCTGCCGGAGCAGATCTCGGCCGCGATCAACGACAACGACCTGTCGGTCACCGCCGTGCTGTCGGGTAACCGCAACTTCGAGGGTCGGATCTCCCCCGACGTGAAGATGAACTACCTGGCCTCCCCGCCGCTGGTCATCGCGTACGCGCTCGCGGGCACCATGGACTTCGACTTCGAGACCGACGCCCTGGGCAAGGACCAGAACGGCAACGACGTCTTCCTGAAGGACATCTGGCCGTCCCCGCAGGAGATCGACGACACCATCAAGTCGGCGATCAGCAAGGAGATGTTCACCAAGTCCTACGCCACCGTCTTCGCGGGCGACGAGCGCTGGCAGGGTCTGAACACCCCCGAGGGCGACACCTTCGCGTGGGACGACAAGTCGACCTACGTCCGCAAGGCGCCGTACTTCGACGGCATGGAGATGGAGCCGGCCCCGGTCGAGGACATCAAGGGCGCGCGCGTGCTGGCGCTGCTGGGCGACTCGGTCACCACCGACCACATCTCCCCCGCCGGTCCGATCAAGCCGGGCACCCCGGCCGCGCAGTACCTGGACGCCAATGGCGTTGCGCGCAAGGACTACAACTCGCTGGGCTCGCGTCGTGGTAACCACGAGGTGATGATCCGCGGTACCTTCGCCAACATCCGGCTGCGCAACCAGCTGCTGGAGGACGTCTCGGGTGGCTACACCCGCGACTTCACCCAGGACGGCGGCCCGCAGGCCTTCATCTACGACGCCTCGCAGAACTACCAGGCCGCGGGCATCCCGCTGGTCGTGCTGGGCGGCAAGGAGTACGGCTCGGGTTCCTCGCGTGACTGGGCCGCCAAGGGCACCCGTCTGCTGGGCGTCAAGGCCGTCATCACCGAGTCGTTCGAGCGCATCCACCGCTCGAACCTGATCGGCATGGGCGTTGTGCCGCTGCAGTTCCCGGCCGGCCAGTCCGCCGCGTCGCTGGGCCTGGACGGCACCGAGGTCTTCGACATCGAGGGCATCACCAAGCTGAACGAGGGTGTGACTCCGAAGACCATGAAGGTGACCGCCACCAAGGAGAACGGCGAGAAGGTCGTCTTCGACGCGGTCGTCCGCATCGACACCCCCGGTGAGGCGGACTACTACCGCAACGGCGGCATCCTGCAGTACGTGCTGCGCAACATGATTCGCGGCTAGTCACCGCGATACCGCCTCGGTTTCGAAGGGCTGTTTCGAAGCCGAGGCGTGGTGGCAGGCGGTGGATCTCGCGATTGTCGCAGGTCCGCCGCCCGCCACGCGGCCCGCTCCCGGGCCGCTTCGCTCGTCGCTCGTGCGGGTTCCCCGATTTGGTCGCAAGATCGATAAGGAGAACCCGCACAACACGTTTCGGAGGAGCCAGTGCCCAAGGTCAGTGACGACCACCTCGCCGCCCGGCGCAGCCAGATTCTCGACGGAGCCCGCCGCTGCTTCGCCGAGTTCGGCTACGAGGGCGCCACCGTGCGTCGACTGGAGGAAGCGACCGGTTTGTCGCGGGGCGCGATCTTCCACCACTTCCGCGACAAGGACGCCCTGTTCCTGGCCCTGGCCCAGGAGGACGCGGGCCGTATGGCCGAGGTCGCGGCCACCCAGGGTCTGATCCAGGTCATGCGCGATATGCTGGCCCGCCCAGAGGATTTCGACTGGCTGGGCACCCGCCTGGAGATCGCTCGCCGCCTGCGCAACGACCCCGAATTCCGGGCCAACTGGGAAGAACGCTCCGAAGAGCTCACCGCCGCCACCGTCGCCCGCCTCGAACGCCGCAAGGCCGCCGGCGCCCTGCGCGACGACGTCCCCACCGAAGTCCTCCTCGGCTACCTCGACCTGGTCCTCGACGGCCTCATCGCCCGCATCGCCTCCGGCCACGCCAACGACAACCTCGAAGCCGTCCTCGACCTCGTGGAAGCCTCGGTGCGCCGCAAGCAGTGACAACCCGTAGGTCGCCGGGCGCTGAGATCATCCCCCGGTGAGTTACGCGGCGACCTTGCGTGGCGGATTGGGCAGGCCCAGTGCTTCATTCAGGCGATAGGCGCCACCGCGGCCGTGGAAAACGGCCATCACGAACGCTCCGGCACCAATGCCGAGGACGTCGGGCCAGGGGTGTGCGGGCAGCTCCGCCGCATGGATCAGCAGGCCGGTGAGGATGAGTCCGAGCCAGCCGGCGAGGGCGTTCCGCAGGGGCGAGTTGCCCAGGACGTTCGGGAACTCTTCGCCGACAAGACCTTTGATGAAGTGCGGGAGGGCATTCGCGCCCATGACTCCGGCAAGAACGGACAGCAGCACCGTGTACCACATGGGGCACCCCTTTGGTTTCAGTCAACAACGGTAGACCGAAACTACGCCTGCGGGGAGAATCGAGTCAACATCCGTAGACTGAACATATGGATCCCGCCACCACTCGCGCACAGCAACGTCGGAATACCGAGGCCCGGATCCTGGCCGCCGCGGGGCGGCTGTTCGCCGAATCGGGCTACGACCGCACCACTATTCGCGCCGTGGCAGCCGAGGCGGACACCGATCCCGCGCTCGTGATGCGGTACTTCGGGTCGAAGGAGAATCTGTTCGCGCAGGTCGCGGTGGTGGGGAACGTGGAAGCGATCACGGGGACGCCCGAGCAGGCCGCCGAACTGCTGCTGAAGGCACTCGCGGCCAAGCTCACCGAGGAACCGGTGAACGCGCTGGCGGCGATTCGGTCCATGCTCACCCACCCGGACGCTACCGGCGAGGTGCGCGCGGCCATGGTCGCGCAACAGCGCCAGGCCGCCGGGCACCTCGCCGAGGACGAGGCCGAGTTGCGCGCCGGGCTGCTCGGCGCGCTCACCATCGGCGTGGTGATCGGGCGCCATCTACTGCACCTGGACGGACTGAGCGACGCACCGCCGGAACGGATCACCGCGCTGCTGCGCGCCGCGTTCCACGACATCGCCCACGGCCGCTCCCAGCCCGATCCGCTCGCCTGACAGTCACTCGCGGGGCGCGTCCCGCATCGCGGGCTGAGCACCGGTCATGCGCAACGCGATTGAAACGATTCCCGGAGGGCGCGGCCCTCGGCCCGCGCCGGCGCCCGGGTCAGCCCTCGCGTTCGAGTTCGGTCAGCAGGCGCCGGGTGATGCGATCGAGGGACGCGCGCTCCTGGTCGGAAAGCACGGAGAGGATCCGGGTTTCGTTCTCGAAATGCTCGGTGACGACGATGTCGATGAGGTGCAGGCCACGATCGGTGAGCGCGACCTTGATCGCGCGCCGGTCGCCCGGGTCGGCGATCCGCCGGACCAGTCCCGCCCTCTCGAGCCGGTCCAGGCGGCCGGTCATGCCGGCTCGCGACATCATGAGAGTGTCGGCGAGGCCGGAGGGGTTGAGCTCGTAGGGCTCGCCCGAACGCCGCAGTGTCGCAAGCACATCGAACTCGCCGCGCTGCAATCCGTGTGCCGTGAACACGGATTCGATCCGCTCGGTCGCCACCACGGTGAGCCGGCCCAGCCGTCCGATGATGGCCATGGCCGCGCCGTCCAGGTCCGGCCGCTCCCGCCGCCACTGCTCCTGGATCACGTCCACGGCGTCGGTCTTCTTCTCACCCATGGACAACACTCTATTCGATGGCATATAGTTCGGTAGCGAATTATCTCCCACCGAATCACATGGAGTTCGACATGACCACCGCTTCCCGCCCCGCCGCCATCCGCCAGCCGCAGGACGCCGAGATCATCGGCGGCGAGCCCGTCTCGGTGCGGCTGCTCATCGACTCCAATGAGGCGGGCGGGTCGGTGAGCACCGTCGAGGTCACCATGACCCGCGGCGCCGATGGCGCCATGCCGCACTACCACACCCTGTCCGACGAGCTGTTCTACGTGGCCGACGGCGAGCTCCAGGTCCTGGCCGGGGACAAGATCGTCACCGTTGGCGCGGGCGGCGCGATCGTCGTCCCCAAGTTCATGCCGCACGCCTTCGGTGCGGCCCCCGACAGCCCGGCCCGCATCCTCATCGCCCTCATGCCCGGCGTCGAACGCCACGGCTACTTCCGTTTCCTCGAGCGACTCGCCCATGGCGAGGCCACCCCGGCCGATATCGAAGCCGCCCAGCAGGAATACGACAACCACTTCATCGACGCACCGCAGTGGTGGGCCGAGCGCAACGCCAACCGCGCTTGATCCCGCGCTCATCCTCCCTGACCCACGACACCGTGAAACCCGCACTGCCGCAAAGAAATCCGCCGAACCGAGTCAATGGTCTCGCGATTCCCACGGCGGGCCGTGCGGCGCATCGGCTATACCGGTCGGTTCCCGTTGCACCGCCACGATCCCGAGCGCGCAATCCAGGGCACGATGACCGATCCACCGGTCACGCACCGGCACCGAGAGTGGCACGGCAACACGCCGCTATACGCGAGAACGCCGTCCTGACTCTCCAGTAGCCCGGTGGTCGCCGGCGAGGGGTGTGCCACAGACCACCGAAAACGCGGAATGATCATTGCCGCGAGCCGGGTTGGTACGTTCATGGCATTCTCTGTCCCCATCACCGTCCGCGGGTACGAGCTCGATATCAACGGGCACCTGAATCAGGCTGTCTATCTGCAGTACGCCGAGCACGCGCGCTGGGAGCTGCTGCGAGCGGGCGGACTGCCGGGCGAGAAGATGGTGGCCGCGGGAATCGGGCCGGTGGTGCTGGAACAGACGGTCAAGTACCTGCGCGAATTGCATCTGGGCGACGAGGTCGCGGTGAGCTGCGAATTCGAATGGACCGGCGGCAAGATCTTCCGGATGCGCCAGCAGATTGTGAAACTCGACGGCACGGTGTCGGCGGAGATCGATGTCGTCTCCGGCATTCTCGATCTCGCCGCCCGCAAACTGGTTGCGGATCCCGGTGCGGCCCTGCGGGCGGTGGCCGACTCGCCGGACATCCTCGGTCTCTGATCGGACGCCGACCACACCGGCCGGTCCGGGTTTTTCTGCGAAAATCTTTCGGCGGGAGCGATTTCCGAAAACCGGCCGGAGTTTGCCGGAGTAGCTGAAATCTTTCGTTGCGGACCGAATTCGGTGCCCAGCGGGATATGATTCAGATCACGCTCGGCCCCGCAGCAAATCCCGAGCAGATCGGAGTTCAGCATGACCGGCGCCCTGCACCGAACGGGATCGGCGATCCTTGCCAGCACCTCGCCGTCGCTACCCGGCTACCTTGTCGCAGCCACCGAGCGAAGTATCAGCGTGCGTGTCGGCGACGGCACCACCTGGACCTTCCATCGGACCGATGTCCTCGACATCACCCGGTGGGATGCTGCGACAGCGCAGGGCAGCTGTGAGGGCCGCCCGGTGCTGGTGCGCGTACGGTCCGGCGCCACTGCCGATTTCACGCGGCGCCGTCGTGTCGAGGTCACCGATCGTCCCCTCACCCTGTCGCCGGACCACAGTCCTGCGCGCGGCGACGACGAACTGCGCGCGCTCACCGAAATCTGGGCCCGCGGACTGGATCTCACCACTCGTCCCGGTGCCGGCGGGGCCACCATGACCTGCTGCCAGACCCGGTCGCACCTCGGCAGCGACGACGGCATCGCCTGCGACAGCCTGGACTGACGGAAGCGCGCATGGCCGCCCGCACCATGGGATCGGTGCTCATCGTCACCGAGGCCGAGGACCTCCACGGCGACGCCCTCGCCGCCACCCTGCGCAAACACCACGGGCACAACCCGATTCGCCTCGATATGCGCGACTTCCCGCGCGAGAACGGCACTTTCCGACTCGGCGGGGACGGCTCCTACCGCAGCCTGTCGCACATCTTCGGGCTGGACGATGTCACCTCGGTGTGGTGGCGCCGGCCCCACCCCTGCGCTGTACCGGCCGGTCTGTCCGAGGAGGACGATACCTACCGCCGCGCCGAATGCGACGGTTTCCTCCAGGGACTGCTGTGGTCGATCCCGGCCCTGTGGGTCAACGACCCCGGGGCCGACCGCACCGCGAGCCGCAAGGTCGTGCAACTGGAGACTGCCTACCGTGCCGGCTTCGCGGTCCCGGAGACCCTCGTCACCAATGATCCCGACGAAGCGCGCGCCTTCATCGAATCCCGGCCCGGGTCAGTGGTTTACAAGCGCACCGGCACCGGGCGCGGGGCGTTCACCGAGACCCGGCTGTTCACCCCGGCGGATTTCGACCGGCTGGCCACGATCCGCCACTCCCCCACCATCTTTCAGGACTACATCCAGGCCGAGAGCGATCTGCGCATCGTCTGGGTGGACGGCATCGAGTGGGTGGTGCGCATCGACTCGCAATCCGGTGTGGGACGGGTGGATTCGCGCCTGGACACGTCGGTGGCCTTCACCGCCGATCGCCTGCCCGCCTCGGTGAGCAAATCGCTCACCACGCTGATGGGCGCGCTGGGGCTGGCTTTCGGCGTGCTCGACCTGCGGGTGGGTCTCGACGGCGAGTTCTACTTCCTGGAGGTGAACCCCCAGGGGCAGTTCGCCTATCTCGAAATCAAGACCGGTCTGCCGATTTTCCAGAGCCTCGCAAACCTACTGGTTCTCGGCGACGGGACCGTGATCCCCTAGCGGCCGCACGCCATCGCGCTTCCTCGAACATCGCGGCGAATCGTCGAACATCGCACCGTATCGCCCGAATTCGCGGCTGGTCGTCCTGAATCGCAAGTCGTCGACCGGCTTTCGCCGGTCGAGAACCCGCAATCCACTCCCGGAAAAGGGAAAGACGCTACTTGCCGGCCTTGGCGGCCTTGCGGCGGTTCGCACCGCCCCGGCTGCGGAGTTGCACATGCGACTCCACGAGCACGTTGTGGATGAAGCCGTACGACCGCCCGGTCTCCCGGGCCAGGGACCGGATGCTGGCTCCGGCCTCGTACTGCTTCTTCAACTGGGATTGCAGGCGATCGCGGGATTTCCCGGTGACGCGCGTGCCTTTACCCAATAGGGCTTTACCCTGTGCGGGCCTGTCACTCATGGCTTCCTCCGAGTCGCCGTGGGCGCCTCATTCCAGGTTAGAGACTCGGATGCCTGTGATCAACGAAACGCTGTGATGTGAGTCACCGACTTTTGGCGACCACGCGTTTTTCCGTGTGGGAGGCGCATTCTCACGCCAGCTGGATCAGTTCCAGGTAGTCCTGCGACCAGTGATCCTCGGTGCCGTCGGGGAGCATGATGACCCGCTCGGGGTTGAGCGCCTCGGCCGCGCCCGGGTCGTGGGTCACCAGTACGACCGCGCCCGCGTAACTGCGCAGCGCGTCGAGCACCTGTTCACGCGAGACGGGGTCCAGGTTGTTCGTAGGTTCGTCCAGCAGAAGGACATTCGCGGCCGAGGAGACCAGACCGGCCAGTGCCAGACGGGTCTTCTCACCGCCGGACAGGGTGCCGGCGGGCTGCTCCAGTTGCGGGCCGGAGAACATGAACGCGCCGAGCAGACCGCGCAGATCCTGTTCGCCCGCATCGGGTGCGGCGTGGCGGATGTTCTCCCAGACCGTGGCCTGATCGTCCAGAGTGTCGTGCTCCTGGGCGAAATATCCGACTTTCAAGCCGCGTCCGGGCTCGATCTGCCCCGCGGTCAGGGTCTCCACCCCGGCCAGCAGCCGGAGCATGGTGGTCTTGCCCGCACCGTTGAGGCCGAGGATCACGACCCGGCTGCCCTTGTCGATGGCCAGGTTCACGCCGGTGAAGATCTCCAGCGACCCGTAGAGCTTGGTCAGGTTCGTGGCCATCAGTGGCGTCTTGCCGCAGGGGGCCGGCTCGGGGAACTTGATGCGCGCCACCTTGTCGGCCACCCGGATCTCGTCGGCCTCGGCCAGCATGCGCTCGGCGCGCTTGACCATCTGGTGTGCCGCAGCGGCTTTCGTGGCCTTCGCACCGAGCTTGGCGGCCTGCTGCTTGAGCGCGGACGCCTTCTTCTCGGCATTCGCGCGCTCGCGGACACGGCGCTGCTCGTCGGTGGCGCGGGCGTCGAGGTACTTCTTCCAGCCCATGTTGTAGATGTCGGCCTCGCCGCGCACGGCGTCGAGGAACCACACCTTGTTGACCACGTCGCCGAGCAGCTCGACATCGTGGGAGATGACAATGAGGCCGCCGTCGTGGTTCTGCAGGAAGCTGCGCAGCCAGGTGATGGAGTCGGCGTCGAGGTGGTTGGTGGGCTCGTCCAGCAACAGCGTGGTGTCGGACTTGCCGCCACTGCCGTCGGAGGCGCTGAACAGGATGCGCGCCAACTCGATTCGACGGCGCTGACCGCCGGAGAGGGTGCGCAGCTGCTGGTTCAGCACCCGGTCGGGCAGGCCCAGGCTGTGGCAGATGCGGGCGGCCTCGCTCTCGGCCACGTAGCCGCCGAGGGCGGAGAAGCGCTCCTCGAGCCGGCCGTACTTGCGGATGGCCTTCTCACGTTCGGCATCGTCGGCGACCTCGGCCATGAGCGCCTGCTGCTTCTCCATATCGCGCAGCAGGGCGTCGAGCCCGCGCGCCGACAGCACGCGATCCTTGGCGAGCACATCGAGGTTGCCCTCGCGCGGATCCTGGGGCAGATAGCCGATTTCGCCGGAACGGATGACCTTGCCCGCGTAGGGTTCACCCTCACCGGCGAGAATGCGCAGGGTGGTGGTCTTCCCGGCACCATTGCGCCCCACCAGTCCGATCCGATCCCCGGCCTGCACCCGCAGCGCCGACCCCGGCGCTGTCAGCAGGGTGCGGACTCCGGCCCGGACCTCCAGGTCGGTCGCGGTGATCACAAGCGTCTCCTCGGGTACAGCGGATGCCGGTAGTTAACTGAACGAGTGTGCGCCATCGCGGCACACAAGAACCACCGATTTTACCGGGGCCACCTCCCTGGGACCGAATCGAGCACATCCCTCGCTACCGCAGACCGGGAACCGGGTAACGGCGGTCACACTCCCGGAGCCCGTCGGCGCGCGGCGGGCAACCCCGGCGAGGGCCGCTCGCGAGGCACATCGCCGGTGGGACAGCGGGGGTGCGCGCCGCCGTAGCGAATAGGAACGACACGCATTCCAATCGACGATGAATTGGGTTGATGGCGGGTCGGATTACCGCTTCGGCACCTATACTTACCCGGTGCACATTCGGATTCGTCATGGGCCTGAGAGTACGGCCGTCGACTCTATTCGATTCCGCTCATATGAGTCTCTCGCGACTCGGAAATCGAACGTAGGCTTGCATTCACATTATTGAGTCTCGTAATCGAACTGGGCGGGTGATAATTTCCGCGCGGCGCGGCCGCCCGAATTCCACTCAGGTCGCTCGTCGTGGCGGCCGCCAGGGTGCTGGTGCTCGTCGGCGTCATCGTGGCGGGTATCGCCGTCCTGAACGCCGTGTTCGGCGGATCGTCCACGCCGTCCTCGACGTCGGGGCTCGCCGCCGAACAACGGTTCCTCCACTACGCCGCGGCCGCCAAGGTCATTTCTAACGACCCGAATTTCAAGACGGACGTGAATCTCCGGGCGGGTTCCGAATCGACCGCCGCCATTTACTCCCTGGCCGCCGGCGTCTGCACCGACCTGAACAATGGCGCGAACAAGGCCGACGATCTTTATCAGGAAGCGCTCGAAGAATCCACCACCTCCGGAATTCACCTCTCGCACGACGCCGCGGCGAAATTGGTCGGTCTGACAATAGAGGATGTCTGCCCGACACTCGGAAAATAGTCCGGACGCACCGCCCGGTTCTTGAATGCTGCGATCTCAGTAGCTGAAGCTGACGGCCGGATCGTCACCGATCCACTGCCACATCGGGATGGTGCCCTGGACTTCGGCATTGCCGGTGAGTGCAGCGGCGTCGAGTTGCTGGGCGTCGAAACAGATCGGGCACGCGTAATAGCGGCCGCCTGCCGCCTCTACCGCTTGCACAGCTCGGCCAGCGGCCGGCAGCCGTCACAGGTGACGCCGACCGCGGTATCGGACCATGAGGCGGAGGTAGGCGCGATCCGGCGACGTGCCATCGGGCGGTCGCCCGACGAAAACCGATCCCGGGCACCGGCAATTCTGGCTTACATGTTGACATTTCACGTTGATTTGTCACACACTCGCCAGGCTCAACGGTGATGAGGAGGGCTTCGGCGATGACCGATCACGCGCGGGCCGCGCTCGAGCTGTTGCGGGACAGCAGCCAGTTCAAGTGGTACGTGATTCCGCTGCTGCTGGTCGTCATCTACGTCTATGCGACCGAGGTCGAACGACGGAACTGGAATGTGCTGTTCGCGGGGCTGGCCCTGTGGGGCATGGACTGGTTCAACGAGATCTGGAACTCGCTGGTCTTCCACGCCACCGGGCGGGCGCCGGTGTGGGGCGCGACGGGGCCGACGGCGTATCAGATCCTCATCGGCCTCAATATCGAGATCTGTTTCATGTTCGCCATCATGGGTGTGGCCGCGGCGAAGATGCTGCCGCCCAAGGAGGTTCGCATCCTGGGCCTGCCCAACCGGCCGGTCCTCATCGCGGCGAACTCCGCGGCCGCGGTCGGCGTGGAGGTGCTGCTGAACAAGGCGGGTGTGCTGACCTGGGATTGGTCCTGGTGGCACGCGGGCTTCCCGTACCTCATCTGGCTGTTCGGATACGTGCCGTTCTTCGTCGCCTGCTTCTATGTCCACGACCTGAAGACGGTGCGGGCGAAAGCCATTGCCGTGGGCGCGATTCTGGGGATCGACGCCCTCGCTCTGATCGTCTTCGGCTCCCTCGGGTGGTTGTGATGCCCGAACCCGCAGTTCGGCGTGGTGTGCTCGCCGCGGCCGCCGGACTCGCGCTCGCGGTGGCGGCGCCCCCGCAGATCGCGTCCGCCGAACCACCTGCGTGCACGCTGCTCGGCACGGTCGGCACGCCCGAACTGGACGCGGACGAGACCACGGCCGGACTCGACGCCTTCCCGGCGGCCGCCGTCCCGCTACCGGATCGGGTCTTCCTGCGGACCACCGTGGAAACGTTCAACCGCCGCTGGTCCTTCGCCGTGCGCGACGGGTCCGTCTACGTGAAACAGGCGGCCGCGCAGGGCGGTTGGCGCACGCTGCCGCTGCCCGGGTGCATGGCGGGCCGGATCGCCGGCGTCTCGGCGGACGACGACGAACTCATGGCCATCGACGTCGACGGCCGCTTCTTCACCATGGACCACATCCTGAGCGCACCCGCGGACTGGAACTGGAGCAGCCGCTACGGCACACCGCTGTGGACCGGCCCCGGCAACACCCTGCCGCCGGGCACGATCGCCTGGACCTGGTCGGTGCTGTCGCCCAACGAGGATCGCCTCTGGCGCGACACCGCCGGCAATGACCACAATGTCGGCGGCGCGAAGGTGTCGCACGTCTTCGCGCTCACCGACGACGGCCACCGCATCCACTACGTGGACCCGTGGCTGCCGCTGGACCACAGCTACGAGATGCCCACACCCGACCAGGGCCGCTTCCGCGCGGTGGCGCTGTCCACCAGCGGATCGACCACGCTGGTCGTGGATCGGTTCGGCAATCTCTACACGCGGCTCTACGATTTCGACATCTCCGGCGCGGACAAGGTGTTCTTCCGCTACTCCTACGAGGATCAGCGGGGACGGCCCGCGGCGCCCGACATGCTCGGTGAGCGGATCGACGATCACTACGCGGCGATCCAGCTACCCGCGCCGGACTGGCTGCGGCAGCCCAGGATTCCCGGCCGGATCACCGATCGGGTTTCCGTGCACAAGACCGGAATCGGTTCCGACGCACGCGAATTGCGCGTCGAGGGCGTCGACGGCGGGCGCACCGGCTATTGGGTGAAGGAACTCACCGCCGACCATTGGGATTTCGTACCCACCGACCTTCCGCTGGCAGGCCGCCTGCTGGACAACACCGGCACCGACCCCTCGGCCGATGACACCGTGGCGGCATCGCCGTACACCTACGCGGGCCGGACCGCGTCGGGCGTCGCCGTGCGGATCGAGTCCTTCGATGTCGCGGTCTCCCCCACCCCGCTGCGCCTGGACTTCGCCGACGGCAGCCACCTCGACCTGACCCTGCACACCGTGGACGGACTCCGCCAGACGGTCCAGGCGTCCGGAATCACCGATCAGCCCAGAAGTTTCGACGGCACTATGGAGATCCCCGCGGACACCCTCGCGACACTCGCGGATCAGCCGGCGCCGGTCCGCGAGTTCCTCCAGACCGCGCTGGCAGCACGCCGTTTCACCGATACGCCGGTCCGCGTCACCACGAACGAGTTCAGTATCGAGCGTCTCGGCCTGACGCTATCCCGCACCCACTGATTCACCAAGGTGTGACGGTCGACTTGCCCGCGATGACGCTGCGGGTCACGGGTAGATCCAGAAAGGCATGTGGGAAGCCGTGATCGATGGCGGTCGCCTCCCTACAGCCGGGTCGGCTGGGCCGGATCGAGTTCGACGGTGAGCACCCGGAGTTGTCGGCCAGGGGGCAGGGCTGGAAACCGGCAGGGGTCGGTGGCCCGACTACCCCCGCGCCTCAGTGGTCGGGCAGCCAATTCCCGTGGAAGCCGTACGGGATGCGCCGGGGCAGGTGGATGGTGGCCACCGGTGCGGCCGCCAGGTCGGTGGCGTCGAGGATGACGAGGTCGCTGCGGTCCTCGGCGGAGTCGTAGACGTAGGACATGAGATAGCCTGCGCCGCCCGGGGTTTCGTCCGCGGGGGCGAAGGATGCCTCGGCGGGGAGGCGGCCGGGGCCGAAGGTGTGGACGGTGCTCGAGCCGGTGTGGAGGTCGTAGCGCAGCAGCGCGCCGGTGCCGCCGTCGGAGACCGAGACGTGCCCGTGGCGGGCGTTCCGGCCCGCGAGGCGGTCGTCGATGCGCGGGAATTCGGCGATGCGGTCGTCGAGCTGGTCCTCGCGGACCGCCCCGGTGGCGAGGTCGATGGTCCAGCGCCACAGGGTCGCGCCCTCGTCGAAGTCGCGGGAGTCGGTGCGCCACATGCTCCGATAACGCATGGCGTGCAGCACGATCCGGCCGTCTTCCTCGTGCGCGTTGAGGGTGTGGAAGACGTAGCAGGGTTCGATGGCGAACCAGCGCACCTCACCGTGCGGGTCGTCGCGGCGCAGTACGCCGAGGCGGGCCTGGTAGTCGTCGTTCCACCGGAACGGCATGCCGGTACCGGTCATGGCGGTCGGCAGGTCGAAAACCACCGGCAGATCCATGAATACGACGTGGTTCGCGGTGAGCGCGAAGTCGTGGTGCATGGTCGCGGCCGGGACCTCGATCTGGCGGCTGAGCTCGAGCGCGCCGGCCGCGTCGGCGCGGTGATAGGTCAGGTAGGGCTCGGAGAAGTCGTAGCCGAAGAAGTGCAGCTCCCCCGTGACCGGGCAGGTCTTCGGGTGCGCGGTCATGGCGGTGGTGAGCTTGCCGTCGAAATCGTGCGGTCCCAGAGTGTCCAGATCGCAGGTCAATTCGTAGGGAAACGAGGATTCGACGAGCGCGAACGTGCGTCCGGCGTGCCGGATGACGTGTGTATTCGCCACGCCCGCAGTGAAATCCCGCTGTCCCTGCTCGTCGATGCCCCGGGCGCCGTCGGTGAAGGTGCTGGTGCGCACCCACCGATTGCGATAGGACACCGCGCGCCCGCCTTCGATCCGCACACCGTGCACCATGCCGTCGCCGAGGAACCAGTGTTTGGAGGCCGCCGCGTGCGGGTTGGGCCCGTTGCGCAGGTACCAGCCGGTGAGTTCCTCGGGAATCGTTCCGGTGCAGGGTAGGTCGTGGGTGGTGAGCTCGTCGGCGACGGGCGCGTAGTTGCCGGTGAGGTGGGGAGGTGTGGTCATGTTCGATACCTGCCTGCCGGAGGAGCGGGCTCCTCGACGTCGCGACATTCCAATTCTGACATGTCCAAGATTGAGCCTCCATGCTCGACATGTCAATACTGGAATGTAAGGTAGGGGCATGAGTCTCCGGTACGCCCTGCTCGGGCTGCTGTCCGACGGTCCCGCCAGCGGCTACGACCTGCTGCGGACCTTCAAGCACTCGCTGGCCAATGTCTGGCCCGCGACGCAGAGCCAGATCTACACCGAGCTCACCAAACTCGCCGACACCGGATTCATCGCCGTCAGCGACGAAGGCCCGCGTGGCCGCAAGGAATACACCATCACCGATGCCGGGCTCGACGACCTGCGCACCTGGCTCACCACCACCCGGCCGAAACAGGTGACGCGCAATGACACGCTATTGCGCGTGTTCTTCCTCGGCATCCTGCCGCCCGAGCAGGCCCGCGCCTACCTGGCCGGCATCGCGGAACGCGCCGAACACGCCCACGCCGAACTGGGCGAACTCGAGCAGAACATCGACTGGACCGACAGTAACCTGTCGCATTACGGCCACCTCGCGCTGGAATACGGCGCCCGGGCCACCGCCATGAACCGGGACTGGGCCCGATGGGCGCTGGAACAGCTACCGCCGGAACAGGATTGACCGGCCCGCGCTACAACCCGAGCCCATGGGCCAGCACCGGCCAGGAGGCGGGCAGCTCGTCGTCCCAGTAACCCCAGGAGTGGGTGCCGTAGGGGTGCAGTTCCACGGTGGCCTGGATGCCCAGGTCCGCGAGCCGGTCGGCCATGGCGTGCGTGCACTGGTCGACGGCGGCCTCGAGAATGCCGCCCACCAGGATCTGGTTCGCGAGACTGTCTCCGGCACCGGCGAAGTGGCGGTCCCCCGCCTTGTCGTGCGGCCCGGGCATGCCATTGCCGCTGGACAGGTACAGGTCGAGCCCGCGCAGTGCGTCGGCGTGCAGGTAGGGATCGTTGGCCGCCCACATCGGGTCACCGGACGGGCCGTACATATTGCCCGCGTCGCCGCCGCCGAACCCGACCGTGATCCGGACATACATCTCACCCACCGGATCGGCGATCCGCGCGCAGCCGCTGAAGGCCGCCACCGAGCGGTACAGGCCGGGTTTGGCGATCGGCAGCTGCAGGACCGACGTCCCCGACATCGATACTCCGACAAGACCGTTCACGCCATTGGTGCCCAGCGCGGCATCGATCAGCGGGGGCAGCTCCTCGGTGAGGTAGGTCGTCCACTTCATGACGCCGAGCCGCGGATCCGGCTGCCGCCAATCGGCGTAATAGGACGCCGCGCCGCCGATGGGCTGCACGACATTGACGTCCTTGTCGGCCAGGAAGTCGAAGGCATTGGTGCGGCGATCCCAGGAGGCCGCGCCCTTGCCGCCGCTGCCGCCGCTGAGCATGTAGAGCACCGGCCGGGGCGCGGACCGGTCGGCGGGCAACTGCACATCCACCGGAAAGTCGAGGTTCATGGCGGCGGAGTGCACGGTGAGTTCGAGGTGCCGCTCGTCGACGCGCCGGGTGCCGACAATGGCCGAACCGTCCGGCGCCACCGGCGCGGTCCCCGGACCGGCGGGCGTCATCACATCCGGTTGGGCGCGCGCCGCCGGATCGAAGGGCGTCGAGGACAGCGAGACGAGCCCCGCCGCAGCCATTACTGCCATGCTGCAAATCATCGAGCGGTATCGCACGTCCGGGGTCCTGGTTCTCGCGTGCCGCCGGCGCGCTTGACCTGGCGACTGTTCTGCTCCGACGGCGACGGCCGTCCGCGGCCCGACGGGATGCTCATCGGGCGCGCGGCGGCGAGTCTGGCAGCCGCTTTCTAACGGCAGGTTTCCGAATGTTGTCGGGCAGAAAACAGCTTGCGCACCGAAGGCTCAGCCGAGGGTGAGCAACCTCGCAGTCCCGGAGACGACGGTCTGGCTCTGATCGACCAGCGCGACCCGGACCTGCACGGGGGCGCCCGATACCAGCGGCGTCTCCCCCGCCACCGGGGTGATCGCGATGGTCGCGGCGTGCTGGGAGCCGTCGCAGGTGAACGAGTCCTGCTCGCCGGTGGCGGCCGGCCGGTCCGCGTTCGGATCGCCGACCATGGCCAGGATGCCGGCGACGCCCGCGGACGCCTCGCACGTGTAGTCGATGCCGATCGACGAGGCTCCCGCCGACTCGACCGTGATGGAGTTGGCGGCCAGCGCGGGCGCCGCGGCGAGCAGCACCCCCGCGCCCAGGGCCGCGACGACAGCGGCGGTGACGGTCGAGCGGTGATGGTTCCGAATGATGATCATGTTTCGTTCCTCCTGTGTGACGGATCTGGATCGCTGAACACACGTGGAAAGACGCCCGGCCAGTATCGCGCCGAAGCTCCAGCGCCCAACCGGCGGCCCCCGGGAAGCGGGGGAACCGCACCGCGCGGCGAGTCCCCATCCACCCCGCAACCACGCGGCAGCCATCGAGCCGGATAGCCGGGCGTGCGACAGGGGTCGAGGATTCGGGCTGCGAGCGTCACTATGGGAGCCGAGGCAATCGCATCCGGATCATGAGGAGCGCCGGTGGATTCCGACATCTGTTACGCGTCCGCGCGGGAGCTGGCCGGCTGGCTGCGCGCCCGCCAGGTCTCGGCCGTCGAGGTGGTGCGCGCCCACCTGGATCGGATCGAGCGGATCAATCCCAAGGTCAATGCCATCGTCACCCTGGTCGGCGAGCAGGCGCTCGACGCCGCCCGCGCCGCCGACCAGCGGATGGCCGCCGGGGCCGAACCGGGTCCCCTGCACGGAATTCCGATGGCGCACAAGGACACCCACGACACCGCGGGCATCCGCACCACCTACGGCAGCCCGCTGCTGGCGCAGCAGATCCCCGAGCGCGACGAGCTGCTGGTCGAGCGGCTGCACGCGGCCGGGGTCATCACCGTGGGCAAGACCAATGTGCCGGAGTTCGGGGCCGGCTCGCACACCGTGAATCCGATCTTCGGCGCCACCCGCAATCCCTACGATCTCGGCAAGTCGGCGGGCGGCAGCAGCGGCGGCGCCGCGGCCGCGCTGGCGTGCGGTCTGCAGCCGCTGGCCGACGGCAGCGATATGGGCGGGTCGCTGCGCAATCCGGCATCGTTCTGCAATGTGGTGGGTTTCCGACCGTCGCCGGGCCGGGTGCCGACCTGGCCGGATCCGTACGCGTGGGCGACGCTGACGGTGCAGGGGCCGATGGCGCGCACGGTGGCCGATGCGGCGCTGCTGCTGTCGGTGCTGGCGGGCCCGGATCCGCGCAGTCCCATCGCGATCACCGAACCCGGCTCGATCTTCACCGGATCCCTGGACCGGGATCTGCGCGGGCTGCGGGTGGCGTGGTCGCCGGACCTGGGCGGCGCGGTACCGGTCGATCGGGCGGTGCGGGAGGTGCTCGAACCGGCGGTCCGGGTGTTCTCCGAGCTCGGTGCGGTCGTGACCGAGGACTGCCCGGATCTGTCGGGGGCAGAACAGGTTTTCCGGACGCTGCGCGCGTGGCTGTTCGCGCTGGCGCTGGAACCGCTACTGGCGCACCGGGATCTGGTCAAGCCGTCGCTGGTGTGGAATATCGAGCAGGGGCTGGCGCTGAGCGGGCGCGACATCGCCGAAGCCGAAGTGCTGCACACGATGCTGTTCCATCGGATGCGGGAGTTCTTCGAACGCTATGACGTGCTGCTGCTGCCGGTGAGCCAGGTACCGCCGTTCGATGTGGAGCTCGAGTATCCGGACACGGTGGACGGCGAGCCGATGTACACCTATCTGGATTGGATGCGGTCGGCGTATTTCATCAGTGCCACCGGATGTCCGGCCCTGTCGGTGCCCGCCGGATTCACCACCGCGTGGCTGCCGGTGGGCCTGCAGATCGTTGGACCGCATCGCGCCGACCGCCTGGTTCTGGAGGTCGGACACGCCTTCGAACAGGCCACCGGATTCGGCACCGTGCGGCCGCCCATCGCCGCAGGCTGATTCACTCTCGAAGCCCGAGGCCGATCCACTGTCGAGCCCCGCCGCGGAGCCGCATTCGCGGGCCGGGTTCGCGCCCGGCCCGCGAACGGTCGTGTCTACTCGCCGCCCAGCCGCACCGGCAGGCTGGCGTGCCCGTTGGAGATGAAGCTGCCCAGCGGGGTCAATTCCGTTGCGTCCGTGGCCAGCCGGAGGTTCGGGAAGCGCTCGAACAGGGCGGGCAGCGCGATGGCGGCCTCCAGCCGGGCCAGCGGGGCGCCCAGGCAGTGGTGGGCGCCGTGGCCGAAGGCGACGTGCTGGTCCTTGGTGTCACGGTGGATGTCGAAGCTGTCGGCGGTCGCACCGTGGATCCGCGGGTCGCGGCTGGCGCCGGCGTAGGAGGCCAGGATGGCCTCGCCCTTGGGGATGGTGAAGCCGTCGATCTCGATGTCCTCCACCGCGTATCGCAGCGGCAGGTGCGCCACCGGCGACTGGAACCGCAGGGTCTCCTCGATGACGTCGTTCCACGACGCCTGCTCGGCGACGACCGTGGCCAGCTGCTCAGGGTGGGTGAGCAGGGCGACGATGGCCTGGTCGAGCAGGTTCACGGTGGTCTCGTGCCCGGCATTGATGACGAGCATGAGGGTTTCGACGAGTTCCTTGTCGGCCAGCTGCGAACCGTCCTCGTCGTCGCGGGCGGCGATCATGGCGCTGGTGATGTCGTCGCCCGGGTTGTCGCGGCGGTAGGCGACGAGTTCGCCCACGCGCTCGTACATTTCGAGGAAGTTGGCCATCGACTCCTCGGCGGACAGGGACCCGTCGAAGAAGCCGTCGACGCACTTGTGGATGGCGGCGTCGAGGTGCTCGGGCACCCCCATGAGACCGCTGATCACGCGGATCGGCACCGGGTAGGCGTAGAGCGAGCGCAGGTCGGCGACCGAGCCCGCCGGGAGCGCGGCCAGCTCGTCGAGCAGCTCGGCGACGATGGCCTCGATGCGCTCGCGCATGGCGGTGGTGCGGCGGTGGGTGAAGGCCGGGGACACCAGCTTTCGCAGCCGGCGGTGATCGGCGCCGTAGGCGGTGAACATGTTCTCCACGGCCACCCAGGGCAGCAGCGGCCAGGCCTCGGTGATCTCGCCGTTGATGAACGCGGACCAGTGCTGTCGCGGATCCTTGGAGACGCGGGCATCGGCCAGCAGGGTCTTGAGCACGACCTGGTCGGTGACCGACCACGCCATCACGCCGCCGGGCAGCTCGACCAGCGTGACGGGGCCCTGCTCGCGGATCCGGGCGGATTCGCCCTGGATGTCGGTGCCGGTGACATCCAGCACGATCGGGCTCTGGGACATGGAGCGCTCCTTACACCGCGCGCGGCGCGGGACTGATCGGGAATTCGACCGGCAGTGCCACCATGGCGCGGTGGAACGGACCGGGTCGCCAGGAGATGTCGTGTTTCGGGACGGCCAGCGTCAGGTCCGGCACCGCGTCCAGCAACTGGTCGATGGCGGTCTGCGCGACCAGGTAGGCCACCGATCGGGCCGGGCAGGCGTGCGGGCCCGCGCTCCAGGCCAGGTGCGACCGGTTGCCGGTGCGGTCGCCGCCCGCGATCTCGGGATCGTTGTTGCAGGCGGCGAGGCTGATCAGGACCGGCTGATGGGCGGGAAGCCAGGTGGTGTCGATGAGGATGGGCTGACGCGGGTAGCTGATGGAGAAGTTGGCCATCGGCGGGTCGTTGAAGAGCACCTCGTCGAGCGCGTCGCGGGTGGATAGGCTGCCGCCCAGCATGTCTCCGCCGAAACGGTCGTCGGTGAGCATGAGCAGCAGGGTGTTACTGATCAGGTTCTGCATGGGCTCGAGGCCCGCGCCGTAGAAGCTGACCAGCTGGTACAGCATCTCCTCGTCGTTCAGCGCGGACGGGTGGTGGGCCATGCGCGAGGTGACGTCGTCGCCGGGCTCGGCGCGGCGCATGGCGATGAGCTCCATGAGCGCCTCGGCCAGGGTCTGCATGCCCCACGCGGCATTGACGGTGTCGAACAGCGCGGCCATGCCGGTGGCCACCCGCTGGCCGATATCCGATGGGCAGCCGACCAATTGGTTGAGCACCTCGAACACCAGCGGCAGCGCGTACTGCGACACCAGGTCGGCGCCGCCCTCGACGGCCAAGCCCGCGATGAGCCGGCTCGCGATCTCCTCGACCGTGGAATGCACAGCGTGCAGGTCGATCCCGTCGATACCGGCGGTGTAGGCCTGCCGGTAGCGGGTGTGCTCGGCGCCCGCGTTGCGCAGCGCGTTGGGGTACCACTGCATCATCGGCCGGATGGGCGAATCCTCGGGGATGCCCTCCTGCCACACCCGCGGATCGGCCGGAAAGTGCTCGGGGTCATTGAGGATTCGCAGCGCTGTCCGATAGTTCACCACCAGCGTCGCGGGCACCCCCGGCGCCAGCTCGATGGGCACCATGGAGCCGTGCTGCCGACGCATCTCGCGATAGGCGCGATGCGGATCGGCCGCGAATTCCGGTGTTCCCAACAGCATCCGGGGCTCTGCCACGCCGACGGGCGACCCGCCACGTACCGGGCATCCCCCAGCTCCCGAGACCACGCCCCACGATCCTGTCGACTCCAAGTCCGAAACTCCCTACCGACGAACGACTTTCACCGGACCCACCGGGTCGTCCCCGTCGAGTCAACGCTTCGAACCCTAGCAGCCTCGCAGCACACCCACCCCTTTTGTGAAACGGCAACTGCCGGTCCTACTCCTCGACAATCGAGGTGATGAGGGTTCGGCTGCCGACGGTGCGGGTGGTGACGGTCTGGGTGAAGACGTCCTGAAGTTCGCCGGGACGCTGCTGGGCGACCTTCACCGCCCAGTGGTCGTCGTCGGCGTCGGCGATCCGGCTGACCTGCACGCAGTAGCGGGTGCCGACGGGCAGCGAGTCGATGCCGCTCTGAATCTTGGCCGCTTCCGCGACATTCGCCGCGTCCTCGGCCACGAATTCCCGTGCGACGCTGCCGGAGCGGAGCACGTAGTAGGCGTACTCGAAGGCGAGGACGGCGTCGGGGCCGCTGGCGATGCCGCCCGGATCGGTGCCGGTCACCCCGTCGGGGGTGCGGCGGGACTGGCAGCCGTCGGCGGCCGCGGCCGCGCCCGCGGAGGTGGTGATCGAGGTGGGGACGACGCTCGTGCTGCGGCGGGTGGGTACTGCCGCCGTCGAGCTGGTCGGGGCCCCGGCCGCACTGTGCGAGCCCGAGTCTGCGAGCGTGGTCAGGATTCCGACGGCGGCGGCCACCGCTCCGGCCAGCAGCGCCACGGCCAGGAACACCAGCAGGGTGCGCGAGCGAGTCCACTGGCGCGACGATGGAATCGCCTTGTGGCTGTGCGTCTCCCGAGGCGGCGGCGCCGGTGTCCGAGGCCGCGCGCCCTCGATCGCCTCGCTCACCGCGACCGACAGGTCGGTGCACGTGGCGAATCGAGCCCGGGGATTCTTCGCCATCGCCCGGGCCAGCACCGGATCCAGGGCGGCGGGCAGCGCGGGATTCCGTTCCCGCACCGAGGGCACCGGGGCCCGGACGTGCCGGTAGATCAGCCGCGGCAGATCCGTGTCGGCAAACGGCGGTGCACCGGTGAGCATTTCGAACAGCGTGCAGCCGAGGGAGTAGACGTCGGCGCGGCGGTCGACCCGGGCCTCGCCACTGAAACGCTCCGGCGCGGTGTACTGGAAACTGGCCACCACCTCACCGTTCTCGGTGATGCCGCGCACCTCGTGCCGGGACTCGGCGATGCCGAAGTCGGTGAGCAGCGCCCACTCTCGCGGCTGGGCGGTCAGCAGCACATTGGCGGGCTTGACGTCGCGGTGCAGCACGCCCGCCTCGTGGGCGTAGTCCAGGGCGCGTGCCAGGTCGGCGGTGATGGCGGCGGCGCGTGCGGGTTCCAGGGGCCCGTCCAGCAGCTCGGCGGCCAGATCGGAGCCGTCGACGTAGGCCATGGCCAGCCACAGCTGTCCCTGTTCCTCGCCGCGGGCGTAGATGGTGACGATGTTCGGATGCGACAGCCGGGCAATGATGTTCGCCTCCCGCAGGAAACGCTGCCGGGTCTCGTCGTCATCGCTGGCCACGCGGTTGAGCAGCTTCAATGCGACGAACCTGGGTAGGTCCCGATCGTGGGCCAGATACACCTCACCCATCCCACCGGCACCCAGTAGTCGCTCGACCCGATATCCGGCGAAGACCACGCCGGTTCGGAGCTGCTCAGCCAACCAAATCCTCCCGATCCACGTGCACCGCAGACAATACCGGGCACCGGGGGCCGAGTCCGCCGCCCGCCCCAACCGGTTCCGCGGCCCGGCATCCGGCACGAAACGGGGGTAAACGGGGTGCGCGGATTGGATACGCTGGAGGGGAACGACTTCCGCGCGCAACGGGGCGAGTCGTCGGGGGTCGTCTCGGGCCGAATGGCGGGAGCCGGGCTGTGCGGTCGTGGAATTCGGCCGGCCGGAAGGACATCCGATGATGAGGACTGTACGGATGCTGGCGGGGGTGATCGCGGCCGCCGGGCTGGCGCTGGGCGTCGGCGGGGTGGGCGCGGCCCCGGCGCAGGCGGATTGGCTGCCGCAGTGGGCGCCGTTCGGCACCACGGTGTTCACGTTCGGGGACGCGAATTTCTGTGCGGGGCAGATCGCGGTGGGTCTGGAGGCCGCGCACGGCATGCCCGGCCATGTGACCGCGCACGTGACACCGCTGGGGTATCTGGGTGGGCCGTGCGGCAATCACATCGTGCTGGGCTGGCTGGGGTCCGCGGGCGGCGGCTCGCGGGATGTCTATGTCCGCACCGGTGCTGGTCCGGGTGAGACCCAGACGGTCGACCTGTGGGTCGGGATGGGACTGGCCAAGCTGTTCGCCAACAGCTGGCCGCTGCAGGGCCCGTGGGCGGAGTGGTATCTGATCGTGCCCTGAGCGAGCCCCGTGTGCCCTGAGCGAGCGCTGTGCGCCCTGGCCGCAGCGCTATTCGGGCGTCGCCGGCCGCAGGCAGGCGATCGCGGTGGCGGATTCGGACACGATCTCGCGCATGGCGGATTCGGCGCCGGGGCCGTCACCGGACTGGATCGCCGCGGCGACGGCGGCGTGCAGCTGCAGGGCCTGCGGATTGGCCTGCGCCGGCATGAGCTCGTGTTCGGTTCTGCCGGTGAGGACTTCGCGAATGATCGGGGCGAAGACCTGCAGCAGTGGATTGCCGGACGCGGCCAGCAGGGTGGCGTGGAAGGCGATGTCGTGGTCGAGATAGGCGGCGGTGTTGGCGGCGCGGGCCGTGGCCGACATGCCCATGACCGCCGCGGTCAGGGCCGCGCACTGCTCCGGCGTCGCGTGCGCGGCGGCCCCGCGGGCGGCCAGTGGTTCGATGCCGGAACGGAGTTCGGCCAGCCAGGCCAGCTGGGCGAAGCGGTGAGGGCCGGCGAGCTGCCAGCGGATCAGCTTGGGGTCCAGCGCCTGCCAGTGCGCGGGGTCAAGGACGGTGATGCCCGCCCGCCGCCGGATACTGACCATGCCCAGGGATTCCAGCACGCGCACGACCTCGCGGGCGACGGTGCGGGAGACGTCGAAGCGGGTCGCGATCTCGTCGGAGGAGATGCGTGTGCCGGGCGCGATGCCGCCGGAGGCGATGTCGGAGCCGAGCCGATCCAGCACCGATTCGTGCAGGGGCGAGGACTCGGCGCGATCGACCATGGCTTCAGTGTCACACATCCGAGGCATATCTATCGGTATCCAGAGAGGAATACGTAGTACGTATTCGTGGCACGGCTTGATATAGTCCTCCATATTGGGCTCTGTGCCCTGGATCACTCCACCTCGACTCGAAGAAGCGTCATGCCCAACCTCGAACCCCTCGCTGTCGCGAACCTGGCCGACGCGGCCACCCGGCACACCGGCAGCGCCCAGCTCATCACCGCGGCCGTGCTCGGTGTCGCCCTCATCGTCGGCCTGATCACCTGGCTGAAAATGCATCCGTTCCTGGCGCTGGCCATCGGCGCGATCACGGTCGGGCTCGTCGCCCGGCTGGGTGCGGCCGACACCGTGGCCTCCTTCGTGAAGGGCTTCGGCTCGACCATGGGCAGCGTCGGCATCCTGATCGGCTTCGGCGCCATGTTCGGCAAGCTGCTCGCCGATTCCGGCGGCGCGGATCAGGTGGTCGACACCCTGGTGAACCGGGCCGGGCCGCGGGCGCTGCCGTGGGTGATGGGCCTGGTGGGCGCGATCATCGGCCTGCCCATGTTCTTCGAGATCGGCGTCGTGCTGCTGATGCCGGTCATCCTGCTGGTCGCCAACCGGTCGCGACTTCCCCTGATGGCGGTGGCGATTCCGGCGCTGGCGGGCCTGTCGGCCATGCACGGGCTGGTGCCGCCGCACCCGGGTCCGCTGGTCGCGGTGGCGGCGCTCAAGGCCGATCTGGGACTGACGCTGGGCCTGGGTGTGCTGGTCGCGGTGCCGACGGTGATCATCGCGGGGCCGCTGTTCGGCAAGCTGGCCGCGCGCTGGGTGAATGTGCCGGTGCCGGAACTGTTCTCGACCGGTGAGCCCGCCGGGCCGCCCGCTGCGGAGAAGGGGCCGCGGCCGAGCTTCACCGCCACGCTGGCCACCATCCTGCTGCCGGTCGTGCTGATGCTGGGCAGCGCGGTCTTCGACGTGGTCTCGCCGAAGTCCGGGTCCCAGGTGAAGAAGGTCCTGGATGTGCTCGGCACCCCGGTCGTCGCGCTGGGTATCGCGCTGATCGTGTGCATGATCGTGCTCGGCCGCGGCGGCCGCATGACGCGGGACGCCCTGGCGGACACCATGAACAGCGCGCTGCCGCCGGTCGCGGGCATTCTGCTGATCGTCGGCGCGGGCGGCGGCTTCAAACAGGTGCTGGTCGACACCGGCATCGCCGGCACCATTGCCGACGCGATTCGCGACAGCAGCCTGCCGGTGCTGCTGCTGGCCTGGTTCGTGGCCGCGCTGATCCGGGTCGCCACCGGGTCGGCCACCGTCGCGACGGTGACGGCGTCGGGCATTCTCGCTCCGGTCGCGGCCGGGCTCAGCACCTCCCACGTGTCGCTCATGGTGCTGGCGATCGGCTCGGGCTCGCTGTTCCTGTCGCACGTCAATGACGCCGGGTTCTGGATGGTCAAGGAGTATCTGCGCCTGGACGTCGTGCAGACGCTGAAGTCGTGGAGCCTGATGGAATGCGTGATCTCACTGGCCGGGCTGGCGGGCGTGCTCGCCCTGAGCGCGGTCGTCTAGGAGCAGCGATGGCAACCCCCGCGCGACCGCAGATCGTGGTGCTCATGGGCGTCTCCGGATCCGGGAAATCCACGGTCGCGGGCATGCTGGTCAGCAGCCTGGGCTGGGATCTCCTGGAGGGCGACGACCTGCACCCGCCCGCCAATATCGCCAAGATGGCCGCGGGCCACGCGCTCACCGACGCCGATCGGGAGCCGTGGCTGGAGGCCATCGCGGCCTGGATGTCCGACGAGTTCACGGCGGGCCGCTCGGCGGTCGTGACCTGTTCGGCCTTGAAGCGCTCCTACCGGGACGTGCTGCGCCGCAGCCTCGCCGGACACCCCGGCGCGGTGCTGACCTTCCTGCATCTCACGGGATCCCGGGACGAGTTGCGGCGCCGCCTCATCGCGCGCATGGACCATTTCATGCCGCCGGGCCTGCTCGATTCCCAGCTCGGCACCCTGGAGGCGCCGGGACCCGACGAGCATATTCTCAGCATTGAAATCGGCCCTCCCCCACACGAAGTCGCCGCCGCGGCACTGGCCGCCATCCGGGCTCACAGCTGACACGAAGCTTCAGCTCAGCTTCAGGCTGCCTCTCTACGATCACTCGCGTGAACGCACCGAGATTCGCCGCAGCGATTCTGCTGTCCACCGCCTTCATGGCCGCCGGGTGCGGGCACCCGCAGGCCCGCGCCGCCGGCGACACCACCGTCACCCTCGAATACGGTGGGCTGCAGCGGCAATACATCGTCCACTACCCCGCCAACCGACCCCAGGGCCTGGTGCCCGCCGTGCTCGCCTTCCACGGTGGCGGCGGCAATGCCGAGAACATGGCCGGTTCCTTCGGCTTCGACAAGGCCTCCGACGCCGACGGTTTCATCGCCGTCTACCCGAACGGCTACGAGAAGTCCTGGAACGACGGCCGCGGCGACGACACCAATGCCGGCGCCGCGAATATCGACGACGTGGGTTTCGTTGCGGCCGTGATCGACCGGATCATCGCCAACGACTCCGTCGACCCCACCCGCGTCTACGCCACCGGCATGTCCAATGGCGGCATGTTCACCGAGGACCTCGGCTGCCGCCTGTCCGGGAAGCTGGCGGCCATCGCCCCGGTGGCGGGCCCGCTCCCCCAGGCCGACGTATCCGCTTGCACCCCAACCCATTCCCTGCCGGTCCTGGAGATCCACGGCACCTCCGACCCGATCGTCCCCTACGGCGGCGGTGTCGTGCGCGTCACCTCCGGCCACCACGGCGCGGGCTCGAGCCCGGTGCTCTCGGTCGACGACACCCAGCAGCTGTGGCGGGAGAAGAACTCCTGCGACGCGGCCATCACGACCACGCTCCCGCAGCGCACCGACGACGGCACCACCGTGACCGTCCAGTCCTCCGACTGCGCGAACGGCGCCGAGGTCCAGCTCTATTCGATCGCCGAGGGCGGCCACACCTGGCCGGACGGCCCGCAATACCTGCCGCAGGTGATTGTCGGCAAGGTCACCCACCAGTTCGACGCCACCGACGTGATCTGGCAATTCTTCGCACAGTTCCACGCCTAGCCGCCCGGCGAATCCACGCACGGCCGCCAGGTGAACACGGGACGACCAGGACGTACCGGTACCGTGGACCAATGGCCGCCTCACAGTTTGCCTGTCGGTAACTCTCGTATGAAACAACCAACGCACAAGCGCCGGATGGTTCCACGAGAGGTGGGCAGCACCTAATGCCGCAACAGCAGGCCGATACCGAGATAGTCGCGAACCCGATGCTGCGGGCCGCCCTCGCGCCGCCGGCCCGCACACTGGTCGATGTTCTCGCCGCCACCGCCGCGGCGTACCCCGACGCACCCGCCCTCGACGACGGTGAGGTGGAGCTCGGATACGCGGAGCTGCTCGCGGAGATCGCGCTCGAGGTCGAGCGCCTGGCCGCGGCCGGGGTGCGGGCGGGCGACCGGGTCGGGGTGCGGATGCCGTCCGGCACGCGCGGGCTGTACATCACGATCCTGGCGGTCCTGCACGCCGGAGCCGCGTACGTGCCGGTGGACGCCGATGATCCCGACGAACGCGCCCGGCTGGTGTTCGGGGAGGCCCGGGTCTCGGCCATCGTGACCGCGGCCGGGATCGAATCCACCGGAGTGGCAAGGGAATCCGGCGACCAGGTCACGTCGACGGCCGCGCCCACGCCCGCCGACGACGCGTGGATCATCTTCACCTCCGGCTCCACCGGCACACCGAAAGGTGTTGCGGTGACCCATCGCAATGCCGCGGCGTTCGTCGATGCCGAGGCGCGGCTGTTCCTCCAGGACACGCCGATCGGGCCCGGGGATCGGGTGCTGGCCGGACTGTCGGTCGCCTTCGACGCCTCGTGCGAGGAGATGTGGCTGGCGTGGCGCCACGGCGCCTGCCTGGTCCCGGCGCCACGCGCGCTGGTGCGGACCGGCGCCGATCTGGGGCCGTGGCTGGTCCGCCGGGAGATCAGCATCGTCTCGACGGTGCCCACGCTCGCGGCCACCTGGCCCGCCGAGGCGCTCGAACCCGTGCGGCTGCTCATCTTCGGCGGTGAGGCGGTGCCGCCCGAGCTGGCCGAACGGCTTGCCGGCAACCAGGATTCCGAGCGCGAGGTGTGGAACACCTACGGCCCCACCGAGGCCACCGTGGTGGCCTGCGCCGCGCTGCTGGACGGCGGCTTCCCCATCCGGATCGGGCTGCCGCTGGACGGCTGGGACCTGACCGTCGTCGACGCGGCCGGAGATCCGGTGGGCGAGGGCGAATCCGGTGAGCTGGTCATCGGCGGCGTCGGGCTGGCACGCTATCTCGACCCGGCCAAGGACGCCGAGAAGTACGCGCCGCTGCCATCGGTCGGCTGGGAACGCGCCTACCGCAGTGGCGATCTGGTCCGCAACGATCGCGAGGGACTGGTCTTCCTGGGCCGGGCCGACGATCAGATCAAACTGGGTGGCCGCCGCATCGAGCTCGGCGAGATCGACAACGCGCTGCGGCATCTGCCGGGTGTGACGGGCGCGGCGGCCGCGATCCGGACCACCAAGGCGGGCAACAAGATCCTGGTCGGCTACCTGACCGGACCCGGGGCCGATTACGACCTCACCGCCGCGAGAACCATTCTCGCCGAACAGCTTCCGGCCCCGCTGGTGCCGCGACTGGCCGTGGTGGGGGAACTGCCCACCCGTACTTCCGGCAAGGTCGACCGCGACGCGCTGCCCTGGCCGCTGCCCAAGGCCATCGTCGCCACCCCCGAGAGCGGTCTGTCCGAGACCGAGCGGTGGGTCGCGGGACTGTGGGATTCGATTCTCGGCGCGGAGGTCACCGACCCCGACGCCGACTTCTTCGATCTGGGCGGCGGCTCGCTGGCGGCCGCCCAGCTGGTGGCGGCGCTGCGGGAACGGCAGCCGCGCATCGCCGTCGCGGACCTCTACGACCATCCGCGGCTGGGCGCCCTGGCCGCCCTGCTCGACGGTTTCGCGCCGACCGCCGCGGTCGAGGAGCGACTGGTCCGGCCGGTGCCCCGGTCGGCGCAGCTGTTCCAGGTACTGGCGACGATTCCGCTCACTACCCTGACCGGTCTGCAATGGCTGACCTGGCTGGCGATCGTCGGCAATGTCGCCGCCTGGTCGGGGTCGCTGCCGTGGCTGCCGCACCTGTCGTGGTGGTGGATGCTGGTGGCGTTCCTGCTCTTCATCTCCCCGCCCGGCCGGATGGCACTGTGCGTGGCCGGTTCCCGGCTGCTGCTGCGCGGCGTGCGCGCGGGCACCTACCCGCGTGGCGGGCAGGTGCACCTGCGGCTGTGGACGGCCGTGCGACTGTCCGAGGCCAGCGGCGCCGAGAACCTGTCGGGCGCACCGTGGATGGTGCCCTTCGCGCGGGCGCTGGGCGCGAAAGTGGGCCGGGGCGTCGACCTGCACACGCTGCCGCCGGTCACCGGCATGCTGGAACTGGGCGACGGCTGCAGCGTCGAACCCGAGGTGGACCTGTCCGGCTTCTGGATCGACGGCGATCTCGTGCACATCGGGCCGATCGAGATCGGGCCGGGCGCGGTGATCGGCGCCCGCTCGATCCTGCTGCCCGGCACCAGGATCGGCCGCAATGCCGAGATCGCGCCCGGCTCCTCGGTGTCGGGCAAGGTGAAGGCCGAACAGGAGTGGGCGGGCTCGCCCGCCGTGAAAGTCGGCCGGGCACAGCACCGCTGGCCCGACGAGACACCCGCGCGGGCCGCGCACTGGGTGGCGATCTTCGGCATCACCTCCATGGTGCTGGCCGCGGTACCGATCTTCGCGCTGGCCACCGGGGGTCTGTTGATCGCCTGGTGGATTCACGACACCCGGACGCTCGCAGCCGGATTCGAACGCGCCTTCGCCGTCCTGCCGGTGGCCATGCTGCTGGTGCTGGGCGTGTACGCCGCGGTCACCATCGTGGCCGTGCGGCTGCTCGGCATCGGGCTGACCGAGGGCCATCACCCCGTGCGCAGCCGCCCGGGCTGGCAGGCGTGGGCCACCGAACGGCTGCTGGATTCCGCGCGCACCTTCCTGTTCCCGCTCTACGCCAGCTTGCTGACCCCGATGTGGCTGCGCCTGCTGGGCGCGAAGGTCGGCAAGCGCGTGGAGGTTTCGACGGTCCTGCTGCTGCCGAAGTTCACCGTGGTCGCCGACGGCGCGTTCCTGGCCGACGACACCATGGTCGCCAGTTACGAACTCGGCGGCGGCTGGTTGCGCATCGGCGAGGCCAAGGTCGGCAAGCGCGCCTTCCTCGGCAACTCCGGCATGACCGCGCCCGGGCGGCGGGTGCCCAAGAACGGCCTGGTCGCCGTGCTGTCGGCCGCACCGTCCAAGGCGAAGGCCGGTTCGTCGTGGCTGGGCAGCCCGCCGACCCGCCTGCGCCGCGCCGCCGAATCCGGTGACACCGCACGCACCTTCGATCCGCCGTTCCGGCTGCGCGTGGCCCGCGCGGTGGTGGAGACCTGCCGGTTGATCCCGGTGTTCGTGACCTTCGCGATCGGCCTCGGCGTGCTGTTCGCCCTGGCCTGGCTGGCCCGGACCCTCGGCCACCTGCCCGCCGCACTGCTCAGCGGTGTGGTGCTGCTGGCGGCGGGCGCGGCGGCCGGCGCGGCCTCGGTGCTGGCGAAATGGCTGCTGGTGGGCCGGATTCGCACCGAGGAGCATCCGCTGTGGAGTTCTTTCGTGTGGCGCAACGAGGTCGCCGACACCTTCGTGGAGCATGTTGCCGCGCCGTGGTTCGCGCGGGCCGCGACCGGTACGCCCGTGCTGAATGTCTGGTTGCGTGGACTCGGCGCCACCATCGGCCGCGGGGTATGGTGCGAATCCTATTGGCTTCCGGAGGCTGACCTGGTGACACTCGGTGACGGCGCGACCGTGGAACGCGGTTGCGTGGTGCAGACCCATCTGTTCCACGACCGCATCATGGCCATGGACACCGTCACCCTCGGTGCGGGCGCCACTCTCGGACCGCACTGTGTCGCCCTGCCCGCCAGCGTGATCGGCGCGGGCGCGACCATCGGACCGGCCTCGCTGGTCATGCGCGGCGACAGCGTGCCGCCGTCCACCCGCTGGTGGGGCAACCCCATCGCGCCCTGGCCGGAGGGCGGTCGCTGATGCCCGACCGGCTCGACCAGCCCATCGACGATTACCTGCCGCAGAACGGGAATCGCGGCTACCGGGTCTCCCGCTACGAGCTGGAGCTGGTGTACAAGGTCGCCAGTAACCGGCTGGCCGGGCGGGCCGACATCACCGCGGTCACCACCGGGGTGCGAGATCGGTTCGCGCTGGACCTGTCTCAGTCGCTGGCGGTGTCCAAGGTGTTCGTGAACGGGGCCAAGCCCGCCAAATTCACCCATCAGCGCGGCAAATTGGTGATCACGCCGCGGCAGCGGATTCCGGCGGGCGGGGTGCTGGCGCTCACCGTGCAGTACGCGGGCCCGCCTCGGCCGCTGCGCGGCCCGTGGGGCGAGGTCGGGTGGGAGGAGCTCACCGACGGCGTGCTGGTGGCCAGCCAGCCCAACGGCGCGGCCTCCTGGTTCCCGTGTGACGATCACCCGAGTTCCAAGGCCAGCTACCGGATTTCGATCACCACCGACTCGCCGTACTACGCGCAGGCCAACGGCACCCTGGTGCGCAAGCAGACCAAGGCCAGCCAGACCACCTGGGTGTACGAGCAGCCCGAGCCGATGTCCACGTACCTGGCCACCATCCAGATCGGCCACTACCGCAAGCAGCGGGTCGACGCGCCGCGCGGCGCGGTGCCCATGCAGGCGGTGCTGCCGCCGCGGCTACGCACCGCCTTCGAGCACGACTTCGCGCGGCAGCCGCGCATGATGGAGGTCTTCGCCGAGAAGTTCGGGCCGTACCCGTTCGAGGCGTACACGGTGGTGGTCACCGATGACGAACTCGAGATTCCCATTGAGGCGCAGGGCATTTCGGTCTTCGGGGCGAACCACTGCGACGGGCGGCGCGGCTACGAGCGGCTGGTCGCGCACGAGCTGGCCCACCAGTGGTTCGGCAACAGCCTCACCATCGCGCGCTGGCGCGACATCTGGCTGCACGAAGGCTTCGCCTGTTACGCGGAATGGATCTGGTCGGAGGAGGCCGGCGGGCCGAGCGCGGACCAGCTGGCGCGCACCGCACACCGGAATCTGGCGCGGCTGCCGCAGGACCTCCTGCTCGCCGACCCCGGACCGGACCACATGTTCGACGACCGGGTGTACAAGCGCGGTGCGCTCACACTGCATGCGTTGCGGCTCACACTCGGTGATCCCGTCTTCTTCGATCTGCTGCGCGAGTGGACCGCGCGGTATCGCCACGCCTCGATCACCACCGAGGAATTCACCGACCTGGCAGGGCATTACAGCACCAGGTCACTGCGATCACTCTGGGACAGCTGGCTACACGCCCGGCCCCTACCCCAACTACCCGCGCTCCCCGCGTTCGGGGCCAATTCCGATACCGGGTAGACTCCCAGCGAACACGTTGTTGATCATGGATGTGCCGGGCCCAGACACACGCACGGTCACATCAGCGTCGTAGATCGCTACGAACCTCCAAGCAGCCCCCACTGCGCGGCTTAGCTTTCCTTACGGCGATCGATTTTGCCCACTGGCAATCTCGCCACCTTGTGCCCCCGGCGCGGATCCGAGATCCGCAGCACGGCTCGGGCACACCCCGATGCCCGAAAGGCACTGCAACACCGATGACTTCTGCCCCTGCCTCCTTTGCCGCGCTCGGCGTCCGCGACCCCCTGGTCCGTGCGCTCACCAACGCCGGCATCACCGAGCCCTTCCCCATCCAGGCCGACACCCTGCCCGATTCGCTGGCCGGGCGCGATGTGCTCGGGCGTGGAAGGACCGGCAGCGGAAAGACCCTGGCGTTCTCCATTCCGATGGTGGATCGCCTCGGCCTGCGCGCGCAGCGGTGTGCGCCGAATCACCCGGCCGGGCTGGTGCTCGCACCGACCCGGGAGCTGGCGACCCAGATCGCGGCCACCCTGGAGCCGCTCGCGGCCGCCTACCGCATGTCGGTGACCACCATCTTCGGCGGCGTCTCCCAGCATCGGCAGGTGCAGGCGCTGAAGCGGGGCGTGGACATCGTCATCGCCTGCCCGGGCCGCCTCGAGGATCTGATGCGGCAGGACCTGATCAGCCTGGACTCGGTCGAGATCACCATCATCGACGAGGCCGACCACATGGCCGATCTGGGCTTCCTGCCCGGCGTCACCCGCATCCTGGCCGCCACGCCCGAAGACGGTCAGCGCCTGCTGTTCTCGGCCACCCTGGACAACGGCGTCAACAAGCTGGTCAAGCGGTTCCTGCCGGATGCCGTGAAACACGCTGTGGACGAAGCGAATTCGCCGGTCGCCGCCATGACCCACCACGTGTTCGAGGTGCCGACCGCGGAGGCCAAGCGCGCGGTCGTGCACCGCCTGGCCTCCGGGTCGGAGCGCCGAATCCTGTTCACCCGCACCAAACATCAGGCCCGCAAGCTGGCCCGCCAGCTCACCACCGCCGGCATCCCCGCCGTCGACCTGCACGGCAATCTCACCCAGCCGGCCCGCGATCGCAACCTCGCCGCCTTCGCCTCCGGCACCGCCAAGGTCCTGGTCGCCACCGATGTCGCGGCCCGCGGCGTCCACGTCGACGGCGTCGAACTCGTGGTCCACGTGGATCCGCCCGCCGAGCACAAGGCCTACCTGCACCGCTCCGGCCGCACCGCCCGCGCCGGCAACCACGGCGACGTCATCACCCTGGTCCTGCCCGACCAGCGCACCGACCTCGCCGCCCTCATGCGCAAGGCCAAGATCACCGCCACCCCGCAGTCGGTCACCGCCGACTCCCCGGCGGTCACGCAGCTGATCGGCGAGGTGGCCCCGCTGGTCGCCCTCCCCGCGGCCGAGGTCGCCGCACCGCACCGCGTGGACACGTCGGCCGCCTCGCCCACGCGGGGAGCCCGCCAGCCCAAGAAGCGGACCCGCCCGGCCGCGACCGACGCCAAGCAGACCGCACCTCGGAACCGCCGCAGGCAGGGCTCCCAGAACACCGACGATGCGCGCACCCCCGACCGCCCCGCGGCCCGCAAGCACGACACCGCCACCGACGGCCGGCCCGTCCGCCGCGCCGGAGGCCGTGCCGGCGGCAAGCCTCGAGCCTCAGCCACGAGCACGTCGAACGGCCACAATCCGCGTACCGGCGGCACCCGCGACGAGGACCAGGGCACCCGCACCCGGACCGAGCGCCGCGGCACGGCCAATGCGCGGCAGGGTGCCCCCGCCGAACCGCGTACCCGCGGCACCGCCGGCCGGACCGCATCCCAGCGCACCGACGGCGCCCCTCGCCGTCGTCGCGGCAACTGACACCCCCGACGACCGACGCCGCGGCCACCTCGCCGGTGCGGCCGCGGCGCGGCGGCGCGCGGGAGGGTGCGTCCAGAATGTGACATTTGCCCGTATCTAGCGGGCGCAGATTTTTCTACAGTTATTGAATAGCAAGCTGCTACCCGCTCTTACCTCGTGAATTCTCATCTGTCGTCCCGGACGCTTTGACAGGGGTCAGGAGAGCAAGTCATGAAGACCGACGCCCCATTGAGCGAGCGGGTCATCGTCAAGTTCGAACGGGTCGAGAATCGCTATCGGGTCTCGGTGACGCCGGTCGATCGGCTGCAGTGGCGGGTGGGGTACGCGCCGGATATGAAAGCGGCCGTGCAGCTGGCCCGGGAACTGGCCAGCTGAGCATTACAGAGCGGGTGCGCCGGGTTCCAGGAGCCGCTTGGGGTGCATGCCGTCGACCTGTCCGATGAACGGCGGATGAATGCTGTAGCCGAGCATTCGGCGAATATCCTCGGACACCGCGCGGACCGTATCGCGGGTCATGGAGAGCGTGAACGCTTCCTGGGGGCGCAGCCACGGTTCGCAGTATTGGGCGGTGAGCGCGAGGCGGGGATGCGCGGAGCGATTCGCACCGCCGCCGTGCCACAGGGTGCCGACGAAGAAAACGCAGCTACCCGCCGGCATCACCACCGGTTCGCGACGGTCGGATTCCCCGGGCAGGCGGTCGCCCCACAGGTGGCTGCCCGGAATGATGTCGGTCGCGCCGTTCTCGGCGGTGAAGTCGTCGATGGCCCAGATGGTGGCCGCCCCCAACCCCTTTCGCGGCCGCGGCAGCGGGTAGAAGCCGTCGTCGGTGTGCAGCATCTGCGCCTGCTCGCCGGGCAGGATGTTGATCACCTGCAGCATGGACAGCAGGTAGTTCGGCAGGAACAGCCGGTCCAGCAGGGCCAGCACCCGCGGGTGGTCGGCGATGCGGTCGCAGGCGCGAGTCTTGTTCAGCACGCTGTAGATGCGCTGTGTCGAGTGCCCCTCGAAATTGTTCCGGCCGATCCGATCCAGCAGTGGCACAACACTTTCCCGGATCCGGTCGAGCTCGGCCGGAGTCAGCATGTCGTGCAGGATCACGTAGCCGTCCCGCTCGACCGCGGCTAGATCGGCCGCGGCCACCGCCGGATCCACGCTCGCGCCGCTGCTCGCGGTGCGCCGGTAGGTTCCGGCCAGATCGCCGTCCAGATCGCGTAGCGATGTCACCTTCGCGCTCATCCCGCCATCCTTTACATAACTGAGTTCTGTTATTGTTCGACTGTGGCACGAGCACCGATCGGACGTCAACAACTACTCGACGCCGCCCGCGACGAACTGGTCCACGCCAACGGCACCCTGGAGCTGAGCGCGCTGACCCGCCGCACCGGACTGAGCACCGGCGCGATGTACCACCACTTCGGCTCCAAAGTCGGTCTGCTGGCGGCCATCTGGGACGACTTCTACGAGGGCCTGAGCCGGGCCATCGCCGACGATCGACTCCCGGCCGACGGCGACTGGGCCACCCGCGAGCGCGCCCGCACCCACTGTTTCGTGGCCTTCCACTTCGAGCACCCGCTCGCGGCGCTGCTGCTCAACCGCGCGGCGCCCGATCCGGGCCTCACCGAGATCGAGGCCGTCTACATCCGCAATCTCGGCGACGCGGCCGCCACGAATATCCGCCGCGGGCAGGCCACCGGCGAGATCCCCGCCGATCTCGACCCCGACAGCGCGGGCGCGTATGTCATCGGCGGCCTGCGTCACGGCATCGCCCAGCAGCTGCGCGTGCATCCCCGTCCGCCCGTCGACCTTGCCGCCGAACGTCTTTGGCGTTTCACCGCCGCGTCGCTGTCCCTGCCCTGATCCGCAAAACAACTGGCGATCGCGCCAGCGGCCGCGTATCACTGCGTGCTATGTCAATCTCCACGGCCGACCGGCTGGCCATTCACGAATTGCTCGCCCTGCACGGACATCTCAGCGATGCCGGCGCCTTCGACCGCTTCGGGGAGGTCTTCACCGAGGACATCGCCTACGACCTGACCGCCTACGGCGCGGGCGTGGTCACCGGCCGGGATGCCCTGCGCGATATGGCGCTCCAGCTGGGCGACGGCAACCCGCTGGGGCATCACGTCACCAATATCGTGGTGTCGCCCAGCACATCCGACACCGTGCAGGCCCTGTCGAAGGGCCTCGCGGTCAGGACCGACGGCACCACCGCCAGTGTCACCTACGAGGACCTCGTCGTCCGCACCGATTCCGGCTGGCGCATCAGCCATCGCCGCGTAGTCCCACGCCGGCAACCCCTCCACCCCTGACGCTCCGGCAAACCCGACGCACTCGCTCCCCGAACCGCTTGGGATGTTTGTGCTTTGGTCGCGCGCGAAATCGCCGGAGTGGAAGAATCCCCCCGCATGTCGGGCGGTCCGATGCCTTATCCAGGCGATAGAACTCCGATGGTGGAGGCCCTGTCCGAGTGGCGGCTACGTGAACTTCTCGCCGAGGTGCAGGAGCGCATCGCGCAGGTGGTGGATGTGCACGACCGCATGGATCGGCTCATCGACGCCATGCTCGTCATCACCTCCGGCCTGGATCTGGACGAGACGCTGCGCACCATCGTGCACACCGCCATCGAACTGGTCGACGCCCGCTACGGGGCGCTGGGCGTGCGGGAGACGCGCAGCAGCGGCGACAATCTGTCGGTGTTCGTCTACGACGAAAACCGCTACGGCTGAAGGATCTTTCCCACCATCCGGCCTCGATCGGGTTTCCGGAGCATCACCCGCCCATGCACAGTTTCCTGGGCGTCCCGGTGAAGGTGCGCGACGAGGTGTTCGGCAGTCTCTATCTCACCGAGAAGGTGAACGGCCAGGAGTTCACCGAGGACGACGAGGTGGTGGTGCGGGCACTGGCCGCCGCGGCCGGTATCGCGGTGGCGAACTCCCGGCTCTACACGCAGTCGCAACTGCGGCAGCTGTGGCTGGAGTCGATCCGCGACGTGGCCACCGAACTGCTGGGCGGCGGCGACCCGGCCGAGGTGATCGAGCTGATCGCCGATCGCGCACTGACACTGACGGATTCGGTGTGCACGTTCGTGGCGCTGCCCGAGGATCTGGAGCTCTCCGATGACGCGGTCACCGAACTGATCGTGTCGGCGGGTGCGGGAGTACCCGCGTCCGCGCTGCTGTCGCGCCGCATCCCGATCGAGGGCTCGCACACCGGCACCGTATTCCGCACCGCCGAATGCGTGGCCACGGAAGGGTTGGCGCTCAACCCGTTTCCGGAGTTGCGGACGGAGTTCGGCCCGGTGCTGCTGCTCCCCCTGCGGGCCCGCCGCTCCATGCTCGGTGTGCTGGGCGTGCTGCGCGCGCCCGGCGAACCGGATTTCGACGCCTCCGCCATCGCCATGATGACGGTCTTCGCCGGTCAGGCGGCGCTGGCATTACGCCTGGCGGACAATCAGTTCCGCATGCGCGAGCTCGATGTCCTCTCCGAGCGCGACCGGATCGCACGCAATCTGCACGACCGGGTCATCCAGCGTCTGTTCGCCACCGGGCTGGCCGTACAGCGGATGCCCCCGTCGGGAACATGGCCGTCACCGATCCCGAATCGCCTCGGGGCCGCGCTGATCGAGCAGGGTGAGGTAGGCGTCGAGTTGGGCTGCGCCGGTGAGGAGGTCGCGGCTGCGGGTGGTCAGGCGTTCTTGCCAGGTGTCGAGGAAGACGGTCAGAGCTCCTGTATCGCCTGCGGTTCGGAGGGCGTCGAGGAATTGGGTGATCTGGGACAGCTGGTAGTTGCCGCGGCGCAGTTGGCGGGCGATTTCGGCGTCGCGAACGCAGTCCGGGCCGTAGTGGCGGTAGCCGGTGGCGCGATCGCGGTCGGGATGCAGGATGCCTTCGGTTTCCCAGGTGCGCAGGGTCGCCGGGTGCAGGTCGAGGCGGCGGGCGAGTTCGCCCACGGTCAGCGGCCTGCGCGGGGTATCCGGCGGGATCGGGGTGGACAGGCTGTGCAGGGCCCTAGCGACGTCGGCTCGGGTCACGCGTTCGGCGTGCAGGGCGAGGTGGGTGGCGTCGATGAGCCGGTAGGCGGCTTCGGTGTCGCGGCGGTTGATTGCGCGCATGATGTCGGTGGCCGGCTGATGGCCGTGGCCACGGCGTAGCGCCAGGAAGGCGCGCAGGGCCTGGGCGTGCAGGGGTGTGTAGCGCCGGTAGCCCGTCTCGCTGCGTTCGGTGGGCGGGAGGACGCCTGCCTCGTCGTAGTTGCGGATGGCCTGTGCGGACAATCCGTGCTCCCGCGCGAGATCGATGGGTCGCAGATCGCACCTCCGTTTGAGGGTTCGAACATCTGATATGTGGTCACGCTCGGGCAAGTTTCACTCGAACCTTCAACGATAGTGTCGAAGGCAGTTCCTTCTGGAAGGGGTCTCCATGTCAACTGCCACCGCAATACAGGCCATCGGCCGCCCGATCGACGGTCCGGAAAACCTGGGCCGCGCCCTCGACGACCTGCTCGCCACCCACACCGAACCGCCCGCCCTGTTCGCGCTCGGCGAGCCGACACATGGCATCGCCGCATTCCCGCTGCTGCGCAACGACGTTCTCGGTCACCTCGTCGAACGGGGTTACCGGTCAATCGTTTTGGAGACCGACTACTTCGCCGCGTCCATTGTCGACGACTACGTGTGCGGCGCGGCCACCGAGATCGACACCGTGCTTGCCACCGGGTTCAGCCACGGTTTCGGCGCGGTGCCGGGCAATCGCGAACTCGTCGAATGGCTCCGCGCGCACAATGCCGCCCGCGCGCCGGAGGATCGGGTGCATTTCCACGGCTTCGATGCCCCGGTGGAATACGCCGGCGGCCCCGGCCCACGCCATGCCCTCGCCCGGGCCGCCGACTGCCTGCCCGCCGCCCTGCGCCCCGAATCAGCAAGCAAACTCGACGAATTGGCCGGTGAAGACACCGACTGGACCAATCCGGCCGCCATGTACGACCCGGCGGCATCCATCGGCAACTCCCCTCGAGCCCACGCCCTGCGCCTGCTCGCCGACGACCTCGCCAGCGCACTGCACCGCGCGTCCCCCGGCCTGCGCCCCGCCGACCCCGCCGCCTACGACCGAGCCGTGTCCCACGCCCGCACCGCGCAGGGCCTGCTCCGCTACCACGCCGCCATGGCCACCGACACCCCCGACCGCATCGACGCCGTCTTCAGCCTCCGCGTCGAAATGATGGCCGACAACCTCCTTGCCATAGTCGCCCAGGAACAACACCGGGGTCCATCCCTGGTCTTCGCCCACAACGCCCTCCTGAGCCCTGCCCACGATGACGCCAAGAGCTGGGCGAATGCCGGTGCGCTCGTCCACATGACGCTCGCGGACCGCTACCTGTTCGTGGCAACCGACGCCAGCCCCGCCCCCGACCCGAACACACTCCAGCACTCACTGGCAGCAGCCACACCCCACCGCACCCTCTTCCCAGCACCGCCCCTGCGCGCCGCACTCTCCCCGTCCACCGGCACGAGCACACCGATTGTGCCCGGCCACATCCCACTCACCCTCGCCGACCTGTCCGGCGCGGCCGCGGTCGTCTTCATCGCCGACACCGACGGAAAGCGCCATCAGTATTGGTAGGGGAACCGGCGGCAGCGAACCGATGCATCAACGGGAGAGCTCACCCGTGAGCAGAAACTGTTCCAGCCGAACAGAATACGGCGTCGGGTCGATGCCCTGTCCCGCGAGCCAGGCCTCGCTGTAGTACTTGTCGAGGTAGCGTTCGCCCGGGTCGCAGAGGAGGGTGACGACGCTGCCCCGGTCACCTCGGGCGAGCATGCCGGAGATGACGGCGAAGGCGGCCCAGACGCCGGTGCCGGTGGAGGCGCCGCAGCGGCGGCCGAGCAGGCGCTGCAGGAGGTGGACGGTGGCGACCGAGGCGGCGTCGGGGACGCGGATCATGCGGTCGATGGCGTGCGGGAGGAAGCTGGGTTCGATGCGCTGGCGGCCGATGCCCTCGATGCGGGATCCCTTGGCGGAGGTGGTGTTTCGGTCGAGGGTGCGCCAGCCTTCCAGGAACGCCGAGTTTTCGGGGTCGGCGACGCAGATGCCGGTGGCGCGCTGGGTGTAGTGGACGTAGCGGGCCAGGGTGGCGGAAGTGCCGCCGGTGCCCGCGGTGGCGACGATCCAGCTCGGTTCGGGGTAACGCTCCTGTTCGAGCTGGCGGAAGATCGATTCGGCGATATTGTTGTTGCCCCGCCAGTCGGTGGCGCGCTCGGCGTAGGTGAACTGGTCCATGTAGTGGCCGCCCCGTTCCCGGGCGAGCCGGGCCGCGACCTCGTACACCTCGCTGGGGTCGTCGACGAGATGGCAGGCGCCGCCGTGGAATTCGATGAGGTCGATCTTGGACCGCACGGTGGAGCGCGCCATGACGGCGATGAACGGCACGCCGATCAGCTTGGCGAAGTACGCCTCCGACACCGCGGTGGATCCGCTGGACGCCTCCACCACCGGGCGTCCGGGCCGCAGCCAGCCGTTGCACAGCGCGTACAGGAACAGTGACCGCGCCAGCCGATGCTTGAGACTGCCGGTGGGATGGGTGGATTCGTCCTTGAGGTAGAGGTCGATGCCCCATTCCGGCGGCAGCGGGATGGTGAGCAGGTGGGTGTCGGCGGAGCGGTTGCCGTCGGCCTGCACTTTGCGTACGGCCTCGCGCAGCCAGCTCCGGTACTCCGGGTCGGAGCGGTCGATGTCGGTCTCGTCGACGAGCGTGTTGTCCTGGGTCACAGCCATCTCGGTGTCCTTCTGGTTCAGGCCCGCGAAGCGGAGCAGGGCACCTTCGACGCTATCCGGCAATCGGCGTTTCCCAGTGTGACCTGGGGCGATATTTCCCAAGCATCTGTAATAGGGGGTGAAAGCTCCGCTAATGGCTCGGCGCGGTGACCCGTACGCCGAGGCCACCATCGGGGCTAGTGCGAGACGGCGGCCTCCACCAGCCGCGCGGACTCCCGCAGTCCGCCGATGACCGCGCGCACCGCCGGAACCGCCTCGAGTTTGGGCAGGGTGACCGCCAGCACCCGCCGCTCCATGGCGGGTTCCACCGGCAGCGAGCGCACCGCCCCCGGCGCCGGCACACCGGACAGCGCGAGTTCGGTGGCCAGCGCGACGCCCAGCCCCTCGGCGACCAATCCGGCGACCGCGCCCGGATTCTCGGTGGCATAGGCGATGTCCGGATGGAATCCTGCGTCCGCGCAGGCGTCGACGAGGTGTCCCCGGCACTGCGGGCAGCCCGCGATCCACGTCTCCTTCGCCAGTTCCGACAGCTGCATCGGGGTGGTGCGTGCGGTCCCCGCCAGGCGGTGCCCGGCCGGCAGCAGTGCCCGCAGCCGATCGGTGAGCAAGGTGTGCGCATTCAGCTCGGAGAGGTCGGGACTGGCTGCGCCACAGGAGCTTTCGCTGTCCGGCACCCTGCCGTGCGGATAGTCGAAGACGATCGCGATCTCGCACTCCCCCGCCCGCAGCATGGCCACCGATTCCGGCGGCTCGGCCTCGATCAGGGCGACCTTCAGCCGGGGTTCCGCGGCCTGGATACGCGCAATGGTCTTGGGCACCAGCAGATTGCACGCGCTCGGAAACGCCGCCAGCCGGACCGTCCCGGCCCGCAGTTCGGTGAGCGCCCGGATCTCGGCCTCGGCCGCGTCGAGACTGCTGAGCACGGTCGCGGCGTGCCGGGCCAGTGCCGCACCGGCCTCGGTGAGCTGCAGCTGATGGCCCGACCGGGTCACCAGCGGGGTGCCGAGCACCCGTTCCATGGCCTTGATCTGCTGGCTGATCGCGGGCTGGGTGTAGCCGAGCTGCCGGGCGGCGGCGGAGTAGGACCCGGTCCGCGCGACCGCCCTGAAGATCTTCAGCTGCCTGATCTCCAGCATGGTCCCCATCCTAGGCACACCAGGTCGTGGGGCCGGGAAAGGCGCTGGTCAGGCCGCCAGTCCGAGATTGGCCACCAGGCGGCGAACCCGGAGTTCGATCGCGTCGCGAATGCCGCGGATCTCCTCGATACCCTCGCCCGCCGGATCGGGCAGCGGCCACTGCTCGAAGCGGTGCCCGGCGATGATCGGATCGGTGTCACCGCAGCCCATGTCGATGACCACATCGGCGGCCCGCATCAGCTCATCGGCCCAGGGCTTCGGGAATTCGTCGGCGATGTCGACCCCGCGCTCGGCCATGGCGGCGACGACGAGCGGATTGACCGCAGTGTTCGGCGCCGAGCCACACGACCACGCCGACGCCCGGTCCCCGGCCAGTCGATTGAAGAATCCGAGCGCCATCTGCGAACGTCCCGCATTGTGCGTGCATACGAACACCACGGCCGGACCGGTGCGGATGGCGCGTCCCTCGACGCGGGCCAAGGCCGTCAACCGTTCTCGCGCGAACCGCTCGGCGACCCCGGCCAGTCGGGCGCGGTCGATGCCGATGGCGTCGAGGTGAGCGAAAGAGTTGTCGAGGATGCGTGTGACGGTGATGGCGTCCACCACCGTCCCGAATTCCGCCGTCAGCCGTTCCGAGGCCTCCTCCGGGAAGATCCGGTCCGCATCAGCAGCGGTGGAAGGCAGGGCGGCGCCGGATGTCTCGTTCACGATCGCTCCCTCTGCACGTTGGTCAGCCTATCCCCGTCCTCTGGTCGCCGCTGGACCGCGAAACGCCACCAGCTCGCGGTGATAGGTAACCGCTACCGGTACGCAACCATCAAACCCCGGCCCGGCACCGCTCGTCGAACGGCTTCGCGCACAGCGAACATTCGGACACAACGGGCAAGTGTGATCACGGCCATGCACCGGACATCGTGGCGAAACCGGTCACACCCGTGCACCCGCCACGCGGGCCACGTCCCTGCCGATCAGACCAGGACCGGTGTCAGCGGCCCGGTGAGCGGGTCGAAATCGTCTGCGGGCAGCCCAGTTTCGAGGTCGCCGGCCCGGCGCTCACGGCGGTACAGCCAATGCAGCAGGGCCAGTCCCAGGAATCCCACCAGCGCGGTGGCGATGCCGATCTTCCAGCCCGGCGGACGCCAGGCGACCACCAGGTCGCCGCTGCACACGCTCACGGAGCAACCGGCAGGATAGGAGCAATCAGGCAGCGGCAGAACGTGCGGAGGTAGTGGTGGCGGCGAAGGACGCGGTGGCCGCGGAGTCGGTGGACGAGATCACCGATGCCCTGCTGGGCGCGTCGCGATTGCTCGTCGCGCTCTCGGCGCGCTCGCTGGCACTGGTCGACGACTCCATCACCATCCCGCAGTTCCGCACCCTGATGATCCTCTCGACCCGGGGGCCGTCGAAGGTCGTCACACTGGCCACCGCGCTGGATGTCCAGCCCTCGAACGCGGCTCGCATGGTGGACCGGCTGGTCGGCGCGGGACTGGTGGACCGCAAACCGAATCCGGACTCCCGCCGCGAGCTCATCATCGAATTGACCGGGCACGGACGCGAAGTCGTCGACGCGGTGACCACGCACCGCGGCCGCGAGCTCGCCGCCGTCGTGGAGCAGATGCCGAAAGCCGACCGCTCCGACCTGATCCGCGCCTTGACGGCCTTCACTCGCGCCGGCGGCGAGACCCCGGCCGACCTCGATATCGACAGCTACCAACTCTGATCCGTCGGCGTCGCATTCTCTTCGGCCGCACGGAATCTCACCACGGCGGGTAAGGGTCAGGCCGCGGTGTGGGCGAAGCTGTCGCCGCTCAGTACGGGAACCGCTGCGCTGCTGTCGATCTCGACAGCGATCGCCACATCGTCGCCGAATCCGATGGCGGCCAGCTCCCGTCCGGAGGCGCAGTCACCGATCAGCGCGGGCACGTCGGGGATGCCCGAGTAGCCGGCGTGCGCGGCCATCGACTCCGGTGACAAGGGTCCGGCTCTGTGCTCCGACAGTGCCCCGATGACCGCACCGGCGCCGAGCCAGTCCTCGATCGCCGGGCGCAACACTTCCCGCCCCGGCCAGTGCTCACCGGCGGCGATCACCCCGACCGGCCGATCCCCGGTACCCCAGCCCTGCTTCACGATCCACCGGCCCACCGCCGACGCGTTCCGCAGGCAGGCCGCCACCACCGGAATCCCCTCGACGGCAGCGGAAATGGCCGACCCATTCGGCGACGGCAGCACCAGCCGTTCCGTCGCGGGCGCCCGGCGCAGTGCGGCCGGGGACAGCGACCACGGATTCGCGGCGCTCATCGCACTGCGGCCGACGGCCAGCCGGGCATCCCGGGACACCGCGAAGTCCGCTGCCGTGGAATCGCGTGCGGGATACGGGAACACCCGCGTACCGGCCTCGGCGGCGACCGACACCGCGGTCGTGAACGACAGCACATCGATCACCACGAGCACCGCACAGCCCGGCCCGAGTGCCCGCGCACCGGTCAGCCCCCACTCGAATCGCACTCCGTACCCGTCCTGCCTCGACCATGCGGGCAGCTCCGACATTCCGATTCCCCTCTCCGCGTACGCCGTCCACATGGTTTTCGCTGTGCGTCGACCACGATTTCCGGCCAGTAGGAGTGGGCATTGTCGCATGCCGGGGCGTTCGGGGCGCGATTAGCTTGCGAGGCATGGCAGAGGAGAGCAGTGGTCCAGAGGCGGGCACTGTGGGGTTGCGCTGCGAGGGCGGGAGCGGGGCGGCCGAATTGTGGCGGAAGCCAACGGATTCGGAGGCTCCCGCGGTGCGCGGGGTGCATCTGCAGTATGGCGCGGACGCGGCGCGGGAGGCGGTGGTGTCGTGGCATTCGACGCTGTCAAACGGCGATCTCTGCTACGCCGCCCTGGCGCAGGACCGGGTGCGGACCTGGAACGACTGGTTCACCAGTAATGGCCGTTCCGCACGGAATCGGCCGTGGATGCCCGCACCCGGCAATCACAAGAACGAACTCGGCAACGGCCCGATCGGATACGACGCCTTCCGAACCTATTTCACCGTCCCCGATTCTCGTGGTCATATGTCAGACCGCGTTCTCCACCGCCATCTCCGACTTCAACGGCGCCGATCTCGGCATCCGCGAGAGCTGGCTGCCCCTCTTCGATTGATACCAGCTCGACCTGGTGCTCTGCGGGCACGACCCCGTCCCTGATCAGGAACCGAGATTCGAGCACAGGAGGTGACGGCTCACCAATCCTGTTGTGGCTCAGCGCGTGCGGTTGCGGGGCCCGAGCTGGTCGCGGAATTGGCCTGGGGTGAGCCCGGTTTCCTCGCGGAAAGCCCGATAGAAGTGGCGGTCCGTCGCGAAACCGGACGCGGCGGCGACGGCGGCCAGGGATCGGGAGGGGTCGGCGCGGATGAGGCGGCGGGCATGGGCGATCCGGGTGCGGCGGACGATCCCGCCCGGCTCGCCGAACCCCTCGCAGACCCGGTACAGCGTGCGCCGCGAGATCAGGCAGGCATGCGCGATCTCGTCGACCGTGAGGTCCGGGTTCGTGAAGTTCTTGCGGATGTAGGCCAGCACCTGCTGCCGCGTGTAGAGCGAATCCGATGGGCCGGGCGAACTTTCGCCGTTCGCCAGCAGCAACGCCGACGCCATCATGCCGGCGGCGTCACTGCCGAACACGGTGACCGCACGCGCGATGTCGTCGGGCGGTAGGTCGGCCAGATTGCGGAAGAAGCCGGCGACCACGCCCAGCGCCCCCGTGGCGGGGACGGCGGTGGCGGTGGGTAGCTGGTCGCGGGTGAGGCCGGAGTGCTCGAGCACCAGCTGCAGCGGGGCGCGTACCAGCGTCGACAGGCAATTGTCGGTGGTGCGGCTCTCCAGCGGCACGCCGCTGTCGAAGAACGAGATGGTGCCGGGCTCGCATTCGGCCGTCTGGCCGCGCTGCTCGGTCCAATTCGTTCCTTCGAGCACGATATTCACCAGTAAGAACTCACCGGTCGACTGCGCCACCATCTTTTTTGTCCGCAATGCCCGTTGCGCGCTGGCCTGCATGCGCGACACCGCGAATCCGTCGAATTGAGTTGTGGCAACTTGTCCGTGCCAGTGACCTGTGCGCAATGGCTCGATCACCGACGGTGCGACCGCATCCGCCATCAGGGCTTCCCACTGCTCGAACGCCTGACGTGGCGAAAGGGTCGAGGACGACGAGATCTCGACAGCGCCGAAAACGGCTTGCTCCACGTCGGTAATCTTCCCACCACATATCGCTCAGCAACCACGTTTCGAACGAGTTCCGTCCGTGGTTGGTGACCAAGGTCCCCACCATGGCCTCACCGTAGCGGTGAACCGCTCATGAGCAGGGCGGTCAATGTATACAGACGCTCGATTCTAAGCGGCGATCCAAGATCTTTGTAGTGCCACAATGGGGTTCGCGTCGAATCGGCCGTCCCGGCGTCATAGCAATCGGCAAGGAAAATGTGAGACCGGCGCAATGCAAGGGCCACCGAACGCTCGGCCGACGGGTTCACACAGACGCACAGCGCGTGCACCGCGCAGGCCGTCTCCTCCGTGGTGGGATGCCACACGCCCCAGGATCCGCCCGGCCGCTGGGTCGCGAGCAACCAGGCGATCGCCCGGGATACCGCCAGCAAGGCGTCGGCGGAGAACTCCGATGCGATCGCGCGAACCAGCGCCATGGCCGCGGCGGCGGTCGGCGGATACGGCGAGGCGACCGTCCGGTCGTCCCAATGACCGTCCAGTTCTTGCGTTTCGACGAGCAGGCGCACCGCGGCGACCTGTCTGTCACGGTACGAATCGTGCCCCGCCCGCCGCGCCACCGTGGTCAGTACCCCGAGGAGGTGTGCGGTGACCAGTGGCGATTCCGCGCCGGAAAAACGCAGCAGCCAGCGGGGATCCACCGGATCGTCCCAGGAGTTGAGGGTGAAGACCGCCGTCGCCGTGTCGTCCGCGTCCGGGGGCAGGCCGGGGGCGACCGCCATGCACTCCGCACCGAGGGCCGATCGCAGCGAGGCGCTCAACAATGCGGTGAACCCGGGCGGCAACGGGAAGCCGAGGCGTGCGAAAAGCGCTGCCGCCGTCGCCCGTTCGAAGTTGACCACGGGCGCGAGCACCGGCCACAGGCCCTGCCGGCGGACGCCTTCGCGGCGGAGATACCGCTCGGCTCCGGCGAATTCGGCGCCGCGCCACCCGAGGGCCGTCGCGGTGAGCACCGGCGACTGGGCAGTCGTTCTGGAAGAAAGACTTCCGGATCCGTGAAGAGGAACTCGCTCCCCCGCCGTGCCGCGCCGCGCACCCACTCGCGATCGATCGGCGCGTCCGGCGCGAGCCCCCGCAGCGCGCACACCACCGCCAGCGTGGGCAGCACCCGATACCGCGCCGGGGCGTGCGGACTCCCCCAGCTGCCGTCGCCGTTCTGGGTGCGCGCCAACGCATTCAGCCCCGGCCGCGCCAGCGTCGCGGGCAGCACTCGGGGTGTTTGCCACAGCCGTCCGACCACGCCGGCCGTAGCGTAGGGCGACCCGCTGATCATGCCGTCGGGGTCCTCGTCTACGACCCTGATCAACTGCCACAACGACATCAGGGCGTGCTTGCGGACCGCGGCGGTGGATTCCTCGTACACGATGACTCGCAGGGGTTTGCGGACCAGACGGGAACCCCTTCACCGTACCTCCGGCAGCTGTCGCGCGGCCGTCTGCGGTCCCGGCGAAATTGGTTGCCGCTCTGCGGATCTTGCGAATCCGCGAATATCTGCCCGAAATGTCGGTTACGCTGATCGCCGGAGGGATCCCGCCTCCACCCGAGTGAACCCAGGTGTTACCGATGAACGAACAGGACTTGCGGCACCTGGAGATCCCGCTTCCGTTCCCGCCGCAACGGCATTCGATGAGCGATCGAGCGCAGGAAAGAGTTCAGATCTGGGCACAGCGTTTCGGATTGCTCCAGGACGAGGCGGCGGCCCGCAAGTTCGAATCGCTCGGGTACGCGCGATTCTCGGCGTATTGGTGCCCCACCTCGTCTTTCGCCGACATGCTCCTGGTCGCCGAATGGATTACCGTATTCTTCGTCTTCGACGATCTGCAGGATCTGGCCATCACCACGGGCCGGCTCGACGACTACGACCGCCTCCGGCACGCCGCATTGCAGGTGGTGCACGAGCGCGGGGTCGCGGGTCCGGTGCCGCCCGTCATCGCAGCTCTGTCCAATCTCTGCACCCGTACCTTCCCGCGTAATTCCGAGGCCTGGGCGCGCCGATTCGCATTGAATCTGGAATTGTGGCTGGTCGGTCACGCGCGCGAGAATGCATTTCGTCAGGCGGGCAAGTCGCCGAGTCCGGAAGAATATCCGCGACTACGCCGGGACGCGTGCACGGTATTGCCGACGGTCGATTTGGCGGAGGTGATCGAGCACACCGAAATTCCCGACGCCCTGTATTACGGTCCCGCGTATCAGGAGATAATCGCCACCACCGCCGATATCATGTGCCTGATCAATGATCTGCATTCGCTGGCAATCGAAACCGATTCCGAGGACACCATCAATCTGGTGACGACTCTGCAGCATCATCTGGGAATGGAACTGCCGCAGGCGGTCACGGAAGTCCGCCGTTCGATAGACGTCCGGATCGCCGACAATCAGGCCGCGGCCCAGGCAATTACGGCAGAAATGGATGCGCTGCAGCTGCCGCCGAGAATCCGCAATGGCGTCCGCCGCTGCATTCGCGACTGCCAGTCCGCCATAGCCGGAATGGAACTGTGGGATCGTACCGACACGCTGCGATTCACACCGGACGCGGATCTGCGTGATGCCCGGAACATCGACTACGGCAACGGTTTCCTCGATCGGGTGTGATCGCCGGAGTCCGCGCTAGGGGGATTCGCGGAGGGTGTAGCCGACGCCGCGCACGGTGTGGATGAGCGGCGGGTGGCCGGTGTCGATCCTGCGGCGCAGCTGGCTGACGAAGGTCTCCACCACCCGGTCGGCGCGGCCCTCCTCGGCCTGCCAGACGCGATCGAGGATCTGGCGCTTGCTCACCACCTTGCCCGCATTGAGCATCAGGTAGTGCAGCAGCTTGAATTCCGTTGCGGACAGCCAGATCTGTTCACCGGCGCGGAACACCAGGTGGGTGCCGGCGTCGAGTTCCAGGTCGGTGAAGCGCAGCCGGCCGGGTCCGTCCTCGTCGCCGGGCCGGGTCCGGCGCAGGATCGCGTGCAACCGCAGGACCACCTCTTCGAGGCTGAAGGGCTTGCTCACATAGTCGTCGCCGCCGGCGCTGAGTCCGGCGATGCGGTCCTCGACGGCGTCGCGGGCGGTCAGGAAGAGCACCGGCACTTCGCTGCCGGCCGCACGCAGCCGCCGGGCGACGGTGAATCCGTCCAGGTCCGGCAGCATGACATCGAGGACCATGACATCGGGTCGCCGCCGGGTCGCCGCCTCCAGCGCGCCGCGCCCGGTGTCGGCCGAGTACACCTCGAACCCGCTCAGCCGCAGCGCGGAACAGAGCAGGTCCAGAATGTAGGGCTCATCGTCGACGACCAGCACGGTCGCCGCCCCCGCCGGGGCGCGATCGCTCACGCTCGCCACCCTATGCGCACCCGCGTCCCACACCGATTCATACCGGTCATCCTGGTTGCGGCCACCACCGCTCGAGCTCGGCGTCAGCTGGGCGTTTCCTGTGAACCCCGGCCGGTGGCGCCGGGCGTGTCCGATATCGGGAACACGATCCGGAACGTGGTGCCGGAGCCCGCGCCCGTGAGCAGCTGGATCCGTGCGCCGTGCCCGGTCAGCACGGCCGCGACGATCGCCAGGCCGAGGCCGGAACCACCAGCGCGCGAACGGGATTCGTCCACCCGGTAGAAGCGATCGAACACGTGCTCAGCCTTCTCCAGCGGGATGCCGGGCCCGGTGTCCGACACCTCGGCGATCACGGCCACAGCGCCCGCGGGCAGTTCCGCCCCGGCCGCCGCGACCACCCCGGTGCCGCGCGGCTCGACACCGGCCGTCCCGGTCCGGGGCGACTCTGCGCGGCCGTCCACCGTCTCGGCGGGCACTGCCCACCGGATCCGGACATCGATCTCCGCCGCGGCGGGAGTGTGCACGAGCGCGTTGCCGACCAGGTTGGTCAGCACCTGACGGAGCCGGTGCTCGTCGCCGACGACGTGGACGGGTTCGTCCGGAAGACGCAGCCGCACAACGCGTTCCGGCTGCCGGACCCGTGCGTCCCGCACCACCTCGTCGGCGACGGTGGACAGGTTCACGTCGGTCAGATCCAGCGGGCGCTGTTCGTCGAGCCGCGCGAGCAGCAGCAGATCGTCGACGAGCACACCCATGCGCGCGGCCTCGTCCTCGATGCGTCGCATCATGGTGGCGACCTGGGCCGGGTCCGCGCCGCCGCCCATCCGGTACAGCTCGGCGTAGCCGCGGATCGAGGTCAGCGGAGTGCGCAGTTCGTGCGAGGCGTCGGCGACGAAGAGCCGCATGCGCGACTCGGATTCCTCGAGCCGCCGCATGGTGGTGGACAACCGCTCGAGCATCACATTGAAGGCGGTCCCCAGGCGCCCGACCTCGGTATGGATGTCCGCGTGTTCGACTCGGCGATCCAGATCACCGGCCGCGATGGCCTCGGCGGTGTGCTCGATGCGCGACAGCGGCCGCAATCCGACGCGCACCAGCCAGGCCGCCACGCCGCCCAGCGCCAGGATCAGTCCCGCGCCCGCCATCAATTCGATGGTCCGCAGCTCGCGGGCCGTCGCGTAATAACCGTCCAGCGGCATGACGACCGCGGCCGTCCCGCCGTCCGGCTGGTCTTCGTTGGGCGGTTGCGCGACTGTGCGCACCCGCCACGGTGTCCCGTGCGAGTCGTCGACCTCGAAGATCTTGCTCCCGCGCGCCTCGACCGCGGATCGGTCCATCGCGGGCAGGGCCAGATCGTTCGCGCCGACCCCGATCTGCCCGACCGGCTGCCCAGCACTGTCGAAGAACTGGATCTGGAACGTCGACGGCAATCCCTGCACCGTCGAGGTGGACCGCGGCGGCGGAGGCGGATGGCTCTGGGCGGCCATATCCACCGCCACCGAATTCAACTGCCCATCGATCCGCGCCAGTTCCGACCGTCCCAGCGCCGCCACACTCAGCACCCCGAACGCCGTCAGCCCCACCACCGCGATCACCACGACCGCCACCAGCAGCCGCGTCCGCAGGGTCCACCGCCGCAAACCCCGAGCCCGTCGCGCCGCATCACCCCCTACGCGCGCCGCGCGGGCCGGTAGATCACTCACGCCACCCACCTAAACACAGCCCAGCCCCGCTCCGGCGGACCCCCGCCCCAGCACCCTCCGGCTCCCGGACCACCACGAACTCCTTCCACCGCCCCGCAACGGCCGGACCGACCCGACCGTATCCGCCCGACCTCTGGCCAACTCGAGAACCACCGCTCGGCCCGCGGCCGGGACCTGGAGCATGCCTGGACACCGGGCACATCGCAGTCGACGAATATCTCGCGCATGGCGACCGCACGCCGCAGCACGGTCTGTCAGGCAGCCGCGATGCAGAAGCCCTCACGGACTGCGGTGGCCGCGCGCGGCCGCGGTGTTTGCCTGGCAGACTTCTGCTGCACGTCGGCAGTCAGGCCGCCACCCTGGATCACGAAGTTCGGGATCACAGCGGAGGCGCAGGGTGCTCACGCGGCATTGCCAGCTGGTTCCCAGGTTCGCGCCACATTCCCCCGAGGGCGGTCGATCAGGATCGGCCTCGAGAACCGCGCCGGAGCAACGGCATCGCGGTGAATGAAGGGACGTGGATATGACATCGACGACGCAGCGGCCGGGGGTGGCCGGGGCGCACCGGCTGACCGAGCGCCGCGGATCGGATCGTGAGAACTGGTTCGGGCGAGTGTTTTTCGGGCCTCCGGAGCAACCGCGGTGGGCGCGGGCAGGTCTGCTCGGTCTGCTGGCCGTGACCGCGGTGCTGTATCTGTGGGACCTCACGAACTCGGGGTGGGCCAACGAGTACTACTCGGCGGCCGCGCAGGCCGGGTCGCAGAGTTGGAAGGCGTTGCTGTTCGGGTCGTTCGACGCGGGCAATGCCATCACCGTGGACAAGCCGCCGGCGGCGCTGTGGGTGCTGGGGTTGTCCGGCAGACTGCTCGGCTTCTCCCAGTGGTCGGTCCTGCTGCCGCAGGCGCTGATGGGCGTCGCCTCGACGGGTCTGCTGGTCGCGACAGTGCGCCGGCTCAGCGGACCGGGCGCGGGCCTGGCGGCCGGGGCGATCGCCGCGCTGACCCCGGTGGCCGCGCTCATCTTCCGATTCAACAATCCGGACGCACTGTTGGTCCTGCTGCTGGTCGCGGCCGCCTACTGCACGGTCCGCGCGATCACGGCCACCGGGGACCGTCTGCTCTCCGCGCCGACGCTCTGGCTGGTATCGGCCGGTGTCGCAGTCGGTTTCGGCTTCCTCACCAAGATGATGCAGGCGTTCCTCATCCTGCCCGGACTCGCCCTGGCGTATCTGATCGCGGCCAACGCGCCACTGCGGCAGCGGATCTGGAGCCTGATCCTGGCCGGCTTCGCCGTGGTGGTCTCGGCGGGCTGGTACATCGCGCTGGTGGAGCTGTGGCCAGCGGATTCGCGGCCGTACATCGGCGGTTCCACCACCAACAGCCTCTGGCAGCTGGCGGTCGACTACAACGGCCTGGGCCGGATCTTCGGCGGCCACGGCAACCCGGGCTCCGGCGGGGGCGAGTTCGACCTGCCGGAGGGCATGCACGGCGCCCCCGGCTTCAGCGGTGCCAATGGCATTACCCGCCTGTTCAATTCGGCGATGGGCGCGGAGATCTCCTGGCTGCTGCCCGCCGCGCTGATCGGGCTCGTCACCGGGCTCTGGCTCACCCGCCGCGCCCCGCGCACGGACCGCACCCGGGCGGCCTTCATCCTGTGGGGCGGCTGGCTGCTGGTCACGGGACTGACCTTCTCGTACATGAGCGGCATCGTGCACCCCTATTACACGGTCGCCCTGGCCCCGGCCATCGGCGCGCTGGTCGCCCTGTCGGTGCGTGAATTGCGGTCCCGGGCAGGGCATCCCGCCGCGCGTCTGACGCTCGCGGCCATGGCCGCCGTCACCGGCGCCTGGTCCTTCGTCCTGCTGCACCGCACTCCCGACTGGCTGCCGTGGCTGCGCTGGACGATCCTTGCCGGGTCGGTCCTGGTCGCACTGGCCCTGGTCGCGGGCACCCGGGGCTCCCGCCGCTACGCCGTCGCACTGGCCACCGCCGGCCTGCTGTTCGGGCTGGGCGGCGCCGGAGCGTGGGCGATCGCGACCGCTGGTCAGGGCCACCGCGGTGGCAGTCCGAACTCGGGGCCCACCAGCCGGCCCTTCGGAGCGATGCCCGCGGGCGGTCCAGGCTCCGGCGTGGACGCTCCCGGCCAGTCGCCGATCGAAGACTCCGGCCAACGGCCCGAAGGCTTTCCGAGTGGCGGCCCCAGTGACGCGTCGGCCGCGCCGGGCGAGCACGGACCGGGTTCCGATACCGGGAACAATGCCGAACTGGTCAGCCTGCTCGCGCACACCGATGGACGCTGGTCGGCCGCGTCGGTCGGCTCGATGTCGGCGGCGACGCTCGCCCTGAAGTCCGGCACCTCGGTCATGGCCATCGGTGGCTTCTCCGGCGGCGACAACTCTCCCACCCTCGAGCAGTTCCAGCAGTATGTGTCGACCGGTCAGGTCCGGTACTTCCTGGAGGGCTTCGCCATGGGCGGTTCGAATTCCACCGCCGCCCAGATCACCGAGTGGGTGAAGTCCCACTTCGCCACCGTCACCGTGGGCGGAACCACCGTCTACGACCTGTCCCAGCCGGTGAGTGCGTGAGCCACGAACAGCTGCGCCGGCCCCGTCCGGGGCCGGCGATCGAGCTCTATTTCGCCTCGGCCGCCAACAATCTCGTGATCGACCGCTGGACCCAGCCGCAGGGGGTGCAATCGAACTGATCGGACCGGCGGTCAGATCAGCGCCCTGTGCCGGTGTATGCGCCGGCGCACGTCGGCCATCATGGTGCGGGTGCCCATGGTGCGCAGGAACTTCGGGATGAAGCGGTTGACGAAGCCGACGAACAGGAACAGGTGCTCGAAGCGGCGTTGGTCGGCGGCCGTCCACTCCACACCGAGTTGCTCGCGGAAGTACGGCGGCAGGTAGCCGACGGTCAGGAAGCGCAGCAGTCCGCCGAAGATGACCCGGAGATACCAGTGGATCATGCGGAGGTGCAGTAGGTCCTCGATGAAGCGGCGGATCTTGTCGTCGGCGGCCACCTGACGGCACGCCTCGACCCAGTATTCGTCGAACTCGGCGCGGGTCCCGGGCCACATCTCCTCGGTCACCTGCAGCGTGGTGCCCAGGGGCGCGGCGGTGGAGTAGAACGCCTCCGCCTGGTCGGGACTCATCCGACCGTTGAGCAGCTGGTAGGAGTCCTCGAACCCGATGTAGAGGCAGGCCGCGACCCACATCTGCAGGTCGCGGTCGAAGGCGTTGTACTTCACCGCCGCACCGGGTTCCGACTTCACCTGGCGGTGCGCCACATTGACCGCTTCCCGGAAGGCGATCTTCTCCTCGGGCGTGCCCAGGATGGCCACCGCCAGATAGGAGGCCGTGGTGCGCAACCGCTTCCAGGGATGCACCATGAGCGCGCCGGATTCCACCCTACTGTCGGCCACCCCGTGGCCGACGCCGGGTCGCGCCATCTGCATGGCGACATTCGCGGCGGCCCCCGAGAACTGCCAGAAGTCCATCGCGTCTTCGAGTTTCGGCGGCCGTTTGGTGTCCGGGCGGTGCACGCCAGGGATGTGGATGCGCGTCTGCTCCAGGGTCAGGCTCGCCGCGACTCCCGCAGCCGGTGCGGACGCCACCGAGATCCGCCGGACCCGGGGTCTGCCCCTCTCCCCTGTCGGATCCGGATTCGACTGTGCCTCATCATCATTCCAGCCGGACGGCTGCGCTGCCCCGGTCGTCATATGGGTTCCCTCTCTCCGTGGTGGTCACGGCACACCCGACCCCTGCCTGCATCGGACACTCCTCGCCGAACCTGCGCCGAGCACCCCGGCACGGCTGCTATGTTACTGACTATTCTCGTTCTCAGACGATCGTTTGGCGTAGGAATTTCAAATAACTTAGATACTCGGATCCGACAGTAACGATCCAGCACCGGCGTTAATGCAGAGGATATTGAGCGAAAAAGATCATCGGAACCGCTTCCACTTCTCAGAATCGTCAGTAACATACGTTGCTGCGGGCAGCTCTCGCGAAGCGGCCCGGGGCGCACCGGCATCGGGGACAGCGCGGCACCGGCAATGAGGCACGCACCGCGCCCGAGGCCGCAGGGAAGCGAAAGGACATACGCGACATGCTGAAACGATTGGATCGGCTACTCAGCTACGAGATGAAGGTGTCGGAGTTCCTGGGGACCCTCATCATTCTCGGCATCCCCTACGGGCTGGTCGGGGTGATCTGGACCCTGACCCACACCTCGCATCTGAAGCAGCTGCACGGCATCGACGTGATCATCTCGTTCCTGGGATCCATCGTGTGCTGGCCTGTGCTCACCTTCTCGAATGTGTGCATGACGTAGATGATGGCGCTGGTCTGGCTCATCGACATCCTGGTGATCGGCATCAAGATCCTCGGTGGGCGTATGGAAGTCAATCCCGTGCTGCGCTTCGGGCTGTGGGTGGCCGTGCTGTGCACCGTGGCCGCGGGCCTCTCGGTGGCCGGTTATCTGCTGGTCCTGCTGCAGCGCTATCTCGAGGACATAGCCTGATGACGACACTCGAAAAGCCTTCCACCGCACCGGATGCCGAACCCACCGAGCTCGAGCGGATCGGTGAGAGCGTGCGGGGGCTGTGGCGGCGGCATCCGCAGCGTTCGCTGGAAACCCTTGGGCGACAGGTCGATCTGGGCCGCGACGCGCTGCGGCAGCTGGTGGTGTCGATCCTGCGACGGCGGTTCCCGTATCAGGAGTTCATCAAGCAGTGCGCGTTCATGACGAGCGTGTCGGCCGCACCGACGGTGCTGGTGGCCATTCCGATCTCGGTGGTGGTGTCGATTCAGCTGGGCGCGCTGGTCAACCAGGTCGGCGCGACCACGTTCATCGGCGCGGTGGCCGGGCTCGGCATCATCCGTCAGGGCGCGCCGCTGGTCACCTCGCTGATGATCGCGGGCGCGGTCGGGTCGGCCATCACCGCCGACCTGGGCTCGCGAACCATTCGCGAGGAGATCGACGCCATGATGGTCATGGGCGTGGACCCGGTCCGGCGGCTGGTCGCGCCGCGTATCGCGGCCGCGGTGCTGGTGAGCATGCTGCTGTGCGGGTTCATCGTCTTCGTCGGCTTCGCCACCGCCTACATGTTCAACGTCTACGCCCAGTCGGGGACGCCGGGTTCGTTCATCGGCTCGTTCGCGTCCTTCGCGGTGGCCAATGATCTGGTCATCGCGGTGCTGAAGGCGGCCGTCTTCGGCCTGCTGACCGCGGTGATCGCCTGCGATATCAGCCTGCACGCGCACGGCGGCCCCGGCGGGGTGGCCAATGCGGTGAACTCGGCGGTGGTGAGCTCGGCGCTCATGCTGTTCGCCACCAATATCGTGCTCACCCAGCTCTACAACACGCTGCTGCCGTCGAAGGTGGTGTGAGGTGGGCACGACCTACACTCCCCCGGCGCTCAGACCGGTGCGGATGGCCACGAATGTGGTGTCCGTCCCGGTGCGGGCCAATCAGCGCCTCGGTCACCAGGTCATCACCTTCTTCCAGGCCCTGCTCGCGATTCCGTTCGCGCTCAGGCACTATCGCCAGGAGGTGCTGCGCCTGACCGCGGACATCGGCTGGGGCAACGGCTCCCTGGTGGTGGGCGGCGGCACCATCGGCGTGGTGGTGGCGCTGTGCGGCTTCGGCGGCATCACCGTCGGCATGGAGTCGTTCACGGCGCTGAACCTGCTCACCATGTCGCCGCTCACCGGCGCCATCTCCGGTTTCGCCACCACCCGCGAGATCGCGCCGGTCATCGCCACCCTGGCGTTCGCAATTCAGGCCGGGTGCCGGTTCACCGCGCAGCTGGGCGCCATGCGCATCTCCGAGGAGATCGACGCGCTGGAATCCCTTGCCATCCGGCCGCTTCCGTATCTGATCAGCACCCGCATGATCGCCTCCACGCTGACCATCATCCCGCTCTACAGCGTGGGCCTGGCGGTGGCGTACCTGGCGACCAAGCTGTCGGTGCTGTTCCTGGGCGGCACCACCGCCGGCACCTACGACCACTACTTCTTCCAGTTCCTGCTGGGACCGGACGTGTTCTGGTCGCTGCTCAAGGTCATGGTCTTCGTGATGATCTCGACGTTCATCCAGTGCTACTACGGCTTCGTCGCCACCGGCGGGCCGGAGGGCGTCGGGGTGGCGGCCGGGCAGGCCATCAAGATGGTCATCGTCGTCATGGTCTTCGTCAATCTCTTTCTGACCCTTGCGATCTGGGGTATCGACCCCGGCTTCCGCATCTCGGGATAGGTGTTTCGATGATTCTCGATCCCAGCGGGCGGGGCCCTACGGCCCGGCAGCTCACGCTGGCCGGACTCGCCCTGATCGCCACCGTATCGCTGCTGCTGTATCTGCTGGCGATGCGCTACAACGGCCGCTACGAGGACAAGGTGGCGGTCACCGCCGAGCTCACCAGCACCGGCGACGGGCTGCCCGACCACGCCGACGTGAAATTCCGCGGCATGGTCGTCGGCCGCGTCGAGGAGGTGTCGGTGGTGGCCAAGGGTGAGCGGCAGCGGGCCGCGCTGGTGCTGAAACCGCAAGTGGCGGGGACTATTCCGGCGACCGTTGCGGCGCGGGTCATTCCCAACAACCTGTTCGGGGTGACCGCCGTCGAACTGGTCGACGCCACGCCCACCGGGGACACCCTGCGGGCGGGCGCGACCATTCCCGAGGACACCAGCAGCGCGACCGTGCAGCTGCAGACCACGCTCAATGTGCTGCGCACGGTGCTGACCAATATTCAGCCGGAGAAGCTGGGCCGGGTGCTGTCCACGCTGTCCGCGGCGCTGGATCCGTCGGCGCGCGTGCCCGGTTCCACCGTGGAGCGGCTCGATCACTGGATCACCGAGGTGCGCGGCATCGAGGGCATCGGGGATCTGCTGGGCGATCTCGGTCGCGCGGCCACCGCCCTGAGCGAGTCGGCCCCGGATCTGGTGGGGACACTGGCGAAGTCGGTGACCACCGCGCGCACCCTCACCGAGCAGCGCGCGGCGCTCATGGACCTGCTCACCAGCGGCAGCACCGCCGTGGACACGGTGAACGGGCTCTTCGCCCGCAATCCCGACTCCGGCAAGTTCCTGGTGTCGGGCCTCGACCAGCTGTTCGGCAGCCTGGCCCAGGACCCGCAGGCGATTCCGACCGCCATCGCCAATCTCAATACGGCGCTGCAGCGTCTGCAGGGCACCTTCACCTTCGGCCCGAAGAAGCAGATGGTCTGGCGGATGGACGTGACCTTCACGCCGTTCCAGCAGTACACTGCGGCGGACTGCCCGCACTACGGTGACCTCGCCGGGCCCCGCTGCGGCGGTGTGACCGTGCCGGAAACCGCTCCGGCGCAGGAGTTTCCGCAGCAGCTCATGCCCAAGCGGCTCGAGGCCGCGGGGCCCGCGCCCGTCGAGGCCACCCAGCCGGCGGCACCCGGCCTGCCCGCGATCCCGGGCCTGCCCACGATCCCCGGTCCACCGGCGATCCCGGGGCTCACCGCACCGGCCGCGGCCACCGAGACGAATCCGGCCGCGGCCCAGCCCGCCGGGCTGCGTGGTACCGACGCCATCGCCGCCCTGGTCGGCGGCAGGCCCAATGCCGCACAGGTCCTGCTGCTCACCCCCATTCTGGCCGGTGGATCGCTGGTCCCCGCCGAGACCGGAGGCGCCTCGTGAGTTCCGGAAAAGCCCTGGCGGGCTTCAGCCTTTTCGCCGTGGTGGCGGTCGTGCTGACCTACACCATGTGGTCCACGCTGCAGCGCTCGGTGCCCGGCCGCACGCACGACTACTCCGCCGTGTTCTCCGATGTCCTCGGGCTGCGGATCGGCGACGACATCCGTATGGCGGGGGTGCGCGTCGGCCGGGTCGACAAGATCGAGTTCACCGACGGCTACCGGGCCCGGGTCGACTTCCGCATCGAGGACGACCAGCATCCGACCACCACGACCAAGGCGCTGGTGCGGTACCAGAACCTCATCGGGCAGCGCTATATCGCGCTGATGCCCGGCAAGGACGCCGGTGAGCCGATGGCGCCGGGCGGGCAGATCCCGATCGAGCGCACCGAACCCTCCTTCGACGTCTCCTCGCTGCTGTCCGGTTTCGAGCCGCTGTTCAGCGTGCTGCAACCGGATCAGGTGAATTCGCTGTCGGAGACCCTGATTCAGGCCCTGCAGGGCAATGGCGTCTCGCTGAGCGCGCTGGTGACCCAGTCCGCACAGCTGGCCAGTACGTTCGGCCAGCGCGACGAGATTCTCGGACAGGTGGTCGGCAATCTCAGCAGCGTCATCTCCGGGATGGCCCACCGCAGCAATGAGCTGGAAACGCTGATCACCCAGGCGCGGGCACTCACCGAGGCGCTGTACACGCAGGGCTCCACACTGAAGTCGTCGGTGGAACGCGTTGCGACGGCAACGAATTCGCTGGTCAACGTGCTCACCCAGGTCAAGCCCGGCGCGGCCGAGGCCCAGACCGACGCCTCCGCCGGTGTCGCTCTGCTGCTGCTCAACGGCGCCTCACTGGACAAGGCAGCTGTCGAACTGCCCGACATTCTCAATGGCGTCGCGCGTTTCAGCAGCTACGGCGCGTACGGCAATGCCTACCTGTGCAGCCTCGACGTCTCGCTGTGGGGCGTGCTGCTCCCGCCCGGTCTGTTCGATCAGATCGGCGGCCAATCCCATTCGGAGGTGTGCCGATGAGGCGGCCGCGCGTTCCGGCGCTGCGCCGGCCCTCGATCCGCTATCCCGGCTTCCTGCGCAACCGCTATCTGCGGCTGGGCCTGATCGCTTCGGCATTCGTGGTGCTGCTGCTGGTCGGCTCCACCCTGATCGAGCAGGCGCAGCTGGGCGACAAGACGATTCACGCCGAGTTCGCCCAGGCCGCCGGGTTGCGGCCGGGCGCGACCGTGGACGTGTCGGGCATCGAGGTCGGTCAGGTCAGCGCGGTCAACCTGGACAACGGCAAGGTGCTGGTGGACATGCGGGTGCACCGCGACATTCAGCTCGGTGACGAGGCACACGCGGCCATCAAGATGTCGACGATCCTGGGCCGGTTGCACGTGGATCTGACGCCCGGCGCCGGCCGGGCCCTGCCCGGCGACCGGATCAAGCTCGACCACACCTCGGTGCCCTACAACCTGGGCAAGGTCATCCAGGATCCGCAGTACAAGAACAGCTTCGAGCGCGTCGAGAAGCTGGATCCGCAGAAGCTGCGGCAGGCGCTGGATCTGGTGGATCAGCAGATGGGCAACTCCCCCGAGCTGACCGTGCAGGCACTCGACAGTGTGGGCGCGCTGGCGAAGGTGATCAATGACCGGCGCGACGAGGTGGACACCCTGCTGAAGAGCATGGACACCGTCTCGCAGCTGACCGCCGACAACCAGAACAGCGTGCTGTTGCTGCTCACCCGCGGGGAGGCCATCGGCAGCGCGGTGCAGCAGCGCCAGACGCTGCTCAAGCAGCTGCTGGACAATGTGGCGTCGCTGTCGAAGCTGTTGCAGCAGATGGGGTTGGAGAACAACAACCAGCTCGGCCCGCTCATCACCGACCTGAACACCATGTCGGAGGGCCTGGAGAAGAACAAGGGCAACCTCGACCGGCTGTACCAGATCATGCCGGTGACCTTGCGGCAGTTCAACAATGTGCTCGGCGACGGCCCGTACGGAAATGTGTACGCGCCGTGGCTGTTCCCGGACAACTGGCTGTGCTTCGCGCAGGCCGTCCAGGGGTGCAAGTGATGACACAGCGCAGACGAATGAAGCTGGCCGCGGCCGGCGGCGCGCTCCTGCTCGCCTCGGCGTGCGGCATGCTGCCCGATTCGGTGTCCTCGCTGTCGAAGGAGTATCTCGGCGGGCAAATGAAAGTCACCGCGGACTTCGAGAACGTGGCGGGCCTGTACGCGGGCAATGACGTTGCGGTGCTCGGGGTTCCGGTCGGGACCGTCGAAACCGTCACGCCCAAGGGCAGTTACGTCCAGGTCACCATGTCGCTGGACCGGGATGTCAAGATTCCCGCCGATGCCATTGCAGCACTGGTGAATCCACAGCTGATCACGAATCGTCACGTGGAGCTTGCCCCGGCCTACACCGGCGACGGCCCCACCCTGACCGATGGCGCCTACATTCCGTTGCAGCGCACCAGAGTTCCGGTCGAGCTGGACCGCATCCTGGCCACCTTCTCCCAGCTCGGCGATGCGCTGAAGGGCGACAACACCACCGGCCCGATGGCCAGCCGGGTGCTGTTCCCGCTGCTCAACGGCAATGGCGACAAGCTGCGCGAGACCCTCGACCAGCTGTCCTCGGCCTTCGAGGTGACCTTCGCCAACAAGGACCAGATCTCCAACACCATCATCAAACTCAATGACATCACCCAGGTCATCGCCGCCAACGATCAGACGGTGCGGGACTTCAGCGGGCGGCTGACCGAGCTGGTGAACCTCATGGGCGACCAGGCCCCCGGCATCGACGCGGTGCTGCGGCAGCTCGACGACTTCGTCACCAATACCTCGACCCTGGTGGGGCAGAACAGGGATCAGCTGGCCGGGGCGCTCACCCGCTTCGTGGCCATCACCGATCAGATGCGCGCCAATGCCCGCGGCCTGACCGAGATCGTGGACGTCGGGCCGCTGCTGTTCCAGAACATCGCCAATGCCACCAGCAAGGAGGATCAGGCGCTGCGGCTCCACGGCCTGCTCGACAAGTCGCTGCTCGACGGCGAGATCCTGTCGACCTTCTGCGAGCGCATCCAGATGCGCCTCGATGGCTGCCGCACCGGCAAGGTCCAGGACTTCGGCCCCGACTTCGGCCTCACCGCCGCACTACTGGGAATCGCGAACCTGAAATGAGACTACGCACAACAGCTCTCGGCGGACTGCTCACCGCCGCCACCCTGCTCGCCACCACCGGGTGCGCGGTCACGGTGGACACGCTCCCCATGCCCAAGCCCGGCCTGGGCGCGCCCGGGTACACGATTCACGCGGCCTTCGCCGATGCGCTGAATCTGCCCGACCACGCGCACGTCAAGATCGGCGGCACCGATATCGGCGTGGTCACCAGGATCAAGAGCACGAACTTCATCGCCGACGTGCAGATGCTCATCCGCGACGACATCCGGCTCCCGAAGGGCACCACGGTCGAGCTGCGGCAGGCGACCCCGCTCGGTGACATGTTCGTGGCCATGACGCTGCCCTCCGCGCAGGAGGCCGGGGATCCGTTGCGCGACGGCGACACCATCGGCACCGATCACACCGCGGCGGGCGCGTCGGTGGAGCAGCTCATGATGTCGATCTCGCTGCTGCTCAACGGCGGCGGCATCAATCAGGCCGCCAAGATCACCGGCGAGATGAACTCCATGTTCGCGGGCCGGGCGCCGGAGCTGTCCCATCTGATCACCGAGATGACCGCCGCCATCGGCGCACTCAATGCCCGCACCGGGGATATCGACCAGGTGCTGGGCGGGATGAACTCGCTCTCGGGTGAATTGGCCCGGCGCAAGGCGCAACTCGGCGCCGCCGCCGACACCTTTCCCGCGCTGATCGCCCTGCTGACCGAGAGCAATCAGCAGATCGTGGACCTGCTGTCGAAGGTGGCCACCACCACCGACGCGCTCGGCGACTTCGCCGACACCAGCGGCGGGGATTTCGTGAGCCTGTTCAACAGCATCCAGGCGCTCATGTCCGGATTCGCGCAGAGCGATCAGCTGACCGGGGCGCTGGACGGGCTGCACACCATCTACCCGTCGCTCATGGCCAGCCTGCGCGGACCAGCGCTGGCGGTCGCGGCGACCGTGTCGTATCTGAGCGTCGGCGCGCTCACCGACCCCAGCGGCAGCCGCTGGCCCGAACTCGGCGACGCCGGGCAGTTCATCGGCAGCCTGGCGCAGGTGCTGGAGAAGGTGTTCGGCCGGCTCACCGGCCCGCCCCGGCAGCCGGACACGCAGCCCGGCCCGGCGCAGCAGGGAGGGGATCGATGAATCCCCCACTGTGGCACTGGGTGGTGCGGCATCGCATCGCCATCGCGAACATCGGGCTCATCGTCGTGCTGGTGGTCGGGTCGGGCTACATCGGCGGATATGTGCTGCGGTTCAACCCGATTCCGCACACCTACAATGTGACCGTCGAGCTGGCGTCCTCGGGCGGGCTGCTGCCCGGCAATGACGTCACCTTCCGGGGCAGCCGGATCGGCAAGGTCACCGACGTGCACGTCGCCGGGGACGGTGTGGCCGCGGTCGCCGAGATCGACGACAGCGCACAGCTTCCCATCGGCGGCACCGTCGCGGTCGGGCGACTCTCGGCGGCCGGCGAGCAGTACCTGGATTTCCGGCCCGACTCCGACACCGGGCCCTATCTGCACGACGGCTCGCTGGTCGAGCGGGCGCGCACCAGCGTGCCCGTGCCGATCCAGTCGGTGTTCACCAATCTCAGCGATCTGATCGGCGGCATGAACCCGGACCGGCTCGACGTCATCATCGACGAGCTGGACAAGGCGCTGACCGGCGGCCCGGATCGGCTGCGCAACATGATCTCCGGCATCAGCCGGGCCATGAACGGGCTCGACGACCTGCTCCCCCAGACCCGCCAGCTCATCGAGAACCTCGAGGTCATCGCGGGCACCACCCAGCACGCCCAGCCCGACCTGGGCACGCTGACCAAGGCGGGCAGCGTGCTGTTCGACCAGTTCGCCTCCGCCGACCAGGAATTGCGCACACTGCTCCAGCAGGGACCGGGACAGCTGGCCACCCTCAACGGGTTCATCACCCAGACCCAGGACCCGATCACCAATCTGGTGACCAACTTCGTGGCCGTCACCAAGGCCGCCAAGCTGCGCGCGCCGGCCATCGCCGCGCTGTTCCCCGCCCTGCGGGTGGGCACCGAGGCGCTCGGGATCCCCGCGCACGACGGCGCGTACAACACCCTGGTCGACCCCTGGCCCCGGCCCAGCTGCGACTACGACACCATCCCGGTGGTGCCGACCGATGTCCAGGCCGATACCCGGGTCCGGCTCTACAACTACTGCGTCACCTCGAATCCGGCACTGCAGATCCGCGGCTCGGCCGACGCGCCACGGCCCGACGTGCCCGACAACGGGGTGACCAAGCCGCCGGGGGCCACCGGCAACGAAATGTCCCAGCCCGTCCCCCGATAGGAGACTTCCCATGAGCGAGAACACGATTCAGCACGATACGGCCGCGGAGGCCGACGGGGTGAGTGCCGAGACCGTCAGCGATGCTGCGGACAAGGCCACCATAGAAGCAGAGCAGGCCGGGCCTGCGGAGACCGAGGCGACGCAGGAGCCCGCCGACGCTCCGAAAGCCGCTGCGCACGTGAAGAAGTCGCGGTTGCCGCGAGTATCCGTACCCACACTGGGCAAGCGCGGCCGCATCGTGGCCCGAGCCGCCGTCGTGCTCGCGCTCGCGGGGTCGATCGGCTCGAGCATCGTCTTCCACCAGCAGGACGCGCACCACCGCGATCTGCTCACCGCCCAGGAGCAGGCCCGGGCCGCGGCCTGCAAGTACGCGCCGTTGCTGGCCACCTACGACGCCAAGAACCTCGACGCCTACTTCACCGCCGTCCTGGGCGGCGCGACCGGTGACTGGCGCAAGCAATTCGATTCCACCAGCAAGGATCTGCGGGACGTGCTCACCCAGGGCCAGGTGGTGTCCAAGGCCACCGACGTGCAGTGCGCGGTCCGCACTGCCGACCGCGATTCCGCCGAGGCCATCGTGGTCATCGTGGTCATCGGGCAGACCATCACCAGCCTCGGCACCCATGGCAAGCCCGCGCCCGGGCAGCTGTCCATGGTCATGCGGCTGGAGCGGTCCGGCGACCGGTGGCTGGTGAACAAGGTGAATTCGCCGCTGGCACAACAGCCGCAGTCGTGAACCGCGCCACCACGCCCGCCTCCGACCCGGGAGCGCGGGCGGTGCGGCGACGACCCAAGAACCGGCGGGCCCAGATCGCCGCGGTGTCGGCGGCCGAGTTCGCCGCACTCGGATATCACCGGGTGAGCATGGAGGACATCGCGGCCCGGCTCGGGATCACCTCCGCCGCGCTGTACCGGCACTACCCGAGCAAATACGCGCTGTTCGCGAGCGAACTGCTGCGGCTGGGCACACTGACCGTGGCCGCAGTGCGCCTGCCGCCGGAGGCCGCGGCCTGGCCCGCGCGGCGGCGGCTCGGGCACGCCATCGACGGGATCATCGCGGGCACCATCGCCAACCGGACCACGGTCGGGCTGGCGCGCTGGGAGTTCCGCTACCTCGACGACGCCGACAAGCGCACGGTGGACGGGAACTTCGCGACCGCTCTCACCGCGCTGGGCGGTCTGATGGGTGAGGTGCGGCCCGAACTGTCCGATCACGAGCGGCGGGTCCGGGCAGTGGGCGTCTTCAGCACGGCGAGCGGCCTGGGCGATCACCGCATCACACTCGGCACGAAAGCCACGGCCACCCTGCTGAATTCGGCCTGCTGGGCGCTGGTCGAGGCCGACCTGCCCGCGCCCGGACTCCCGGCGGCCGCGCCGCGCGCGGTGGAGGTGCCGCCGATACTCAAGCACGAACTACTGCTGCATCGGGCGATCCGGCTGTTCTACGAACGCGGCTACCCGAATGTCAGTGTCGAGGACATCGCCACCGCAGCGGGACTGCCCTCGCCCTCGGCGGTATACCGCTACTACCGCGGCAAGGGCGACCTGCTCAATGCCGCGTTCCGGCGGGCCGCCGACCGCATGTCGGCGGTCATCGGCCCGACCCTCGCCGAATCCTCCGGTCCCGCCGACGCTCTGGCCAAACTCGTCGACATGTACGTGGCCGGAGCGTTCGACGAACGCGAACTGATCTTCGTCTACTTCGCCGAATTCGGCCATGTCCCCGACGACGAACGCGCGACACTGCGGGTCGTGCAACGCCTCGTCGTCGCCGAATGGGCGACCCTGCTGGCCCGGGTCCGGCCCGAGCTCAGTCGCGCCGAAGGGCACATCCTCGTGCACGCCGCCCTCGGGCTGGTCGTCGACTACGGCCGCGTCTTCGGCGACGACGAGCGAATCTACCCGCGCCAGTGGGTGATTCGCCTCATGGAGTCCGTCCTCTTCGGCCGCGTCGCCCTCTGACATGCCGGGCCACCGGGGATCACCTGGCCTGGGAGGCGGTTCGATCGTGCCAGGCGGCCTTCGCCCCGCTGTCCCCGATGCGATAGACCTGCACGACGGATCCGACGGACACGGCGAGGGCAGCCACCGCGACCATGGCAGCGATCGCCCGGCGACCGGAGACCGCATCGACCCGGGGCACCCGCCGCCGCAGGAGGTCCCGCGCGCGCTCACTGTGCATCGCCCACCACACGGTGGCGAACACGAACGTCGCCGCCGACCAGACGAGCAGATCGTCACCGAGGTGAGTGTGGGCGCGCAACAGCGGATCTCGCGGCGTGTGGTGTTCGAGCCATTCACCGGAGTGGGTGGTCAGCGGCACGAACACCAGGGTGAGGAATGCGACCACCGGTAACAGCACGCCGATCCGGCGCCGCGCCAAGGGCCACAGCACCGCGGCCACGACGAGTAGTGCGGTCACCGGCACCAGCACAACCACAGCGTGAACGAACAGAACGTGGGCCGGCAGCCCATTGATGGTCGTGGGTCCCATGATGATCCGCACTCTCCTGTCATGACGTCGGCGGTGAGCCTACGAGGCCGTACTCGAGGTTTAGCGAAACGTCGCTGAGAGGACACTGTGATCGATCGCCCGACCCGGTGTGGGCCGCCGCTACGAGACCGGGAGAGCCGACGTCGCGATCACAAGGCCGAGATCGCCGTCGTAGCGGCGGTAGAGCAGGCGGCCGCGGCCATCCTCGGCGTCGGTGAAGAAGAGGAAGGGCAGGCCGTAGCCGCACAGGCGGAGAGCGGCGGCCGACTCGGTGAGGATGCGGGTCGGGTAGGGGTTCATGGTCAGCGGGAGATGCTCGAAATCGCGAGGCGGGCATGCCCGGCGCTGGCGGGCCATCCGGACGCCCAGGGGCCCGGCCCAATACACGATGGCGTCCTCGCCGGTGTCGAGGTCGGTGAAGAGGTGGGCGTCGTAGTCCAGGGCGTCCATGGTCGCGACGGCGGCCGCCGGGTCGCACCGCTGTGGCACGCAGTGCTTGCGGCGGACGATGGGGCGTTCCTCGCCGACGGTGACCAGTGGCGCGCGGTCCGGGTCGGGCGCCCAGCGCGAGGGTGCTTGCGTCAGTTGGCGATTCAGTGAGCGGTCGAGGCGTTCGGCGGCGAAGCGGAGGACGAGAGTGCGGGGGCCGTCGATCTGGCAGCGCACCGGAGTTCCGGCGACGTAAAGGTTGACCTGCGCAACCGACGTGCCGTCGCCGCGAGTGAGCCGCAGGCGCGCGCTGCCGGCCAGGCCGTGGCGGCGCAGTACCTCCCTGAGCTCGGCGCGAGCCCGGTCCATCTCCTGCACGGAGGCCGCGCCGTCCACGATCACCTCGACGAACGATTCCGGCATGGTGGCGACCTCGTCCGCGTACACGCTGCACGACCTCCTGGTGGTGATCGACCCTGATGTCGACGCGTCCATGTCAGCACCGGTCACTGCGGCGCAAACAGGGCCGAAGGTCCCGGGATCAGGTGGCGAGGCGCACCTTTCGGTGGGTTCCGGATTCCACGATCGAAGTCCCGGTCCGGTCGGGACTTTCGGCTCTGTCGCGCTCGGGCGCGGCCCGGAACGGTGGGCGGTGGCCGCATGGCCTCCACTCATCGGACAGGAAGGCGGACAGGACTCGTGGCGCGTGAGCTGACGCAGCGGGAGATTCTCGTGGAACTGGAGCCGGTCGCCGGGCAGGCGCTGGACCGGCATCTGTCGGTGTTCAAGGATTGGCATCCGCACGATTACGTGCCCTGGGACGAGGGTCGAAATTTCGCGCAGCTCGGTGGAATCGATTGGGACCCGGACCAATCCGGGCTCTCCGAGGTGGCAAAGGCCGCGCTCATCACCAATCTGCTCACCGAGGACAATCTGCCCTCCTATCATCGCGAGATCGCGGAGAACTTCTCCCGCGACGGGGCGTGGGGTACGTGGGTGGGCCGCTGGACCGCGGAGGAGAACCGGCACAGCGTGGTCCTGCGCGACTATCTGGTGGTCACCCGCGGCGTCGATCCGGTTGCGCTGGAGAACGACCGGATGACCCACATGACCAATGGTTTCGCCGCGCCCGTCGATCCGGGCACCGCGGCCGCGCACGCCGGTTTCCTCTACTCGGTGGCCTATGTCAGCTTCCAGGAGCTGGCCACCCGGATCAGCCACCGCAATACCGCCGAGGTCTGCGCGGACCCAGTCGCCGACCGCATCATGCAGCGGCTGGCCCTGGACGAGAACCTGCACATGATCTTCTATCGCACCCTGTGCGGCGCGGCCCTGGACCTCGTGCCCGACCAGGCCATGGCGGCCATCGACCTGATCGTCGAGAACTTCCGCATGCCCGGCACCGGCATGCCCAACTTCCGCCGCCACGGTGTCCTCATGGCCAAGCACGGGATCTACGATCTGCGCCAGCACTACGAGGACGTGCTGATGCCGGTGCTGCGGCACTGGAATGTCTTCGGCCGCACCGACTTCGGGCCCCAGGGTGAACAGGCGCGGGAGCGGCTGGCTCGTTACCTCGACAATCTCCACCAGGTGCAGATTCCGCGTTTCGAGGAGCAGCGCGACCGCTCCCTCGCCCGTGAGCGCGCCCGCGTCTGAGCGGACGGGTCAGGCCGGGGTGACGATCTGGATCAGATTCCCGCAGGTGTCGTCGAATACGGCGGTGGTGACGGGTCCCGCCTCCAGCGGCTGCTGCGTGAACGTCACCCCGAGACCGCTCAGCCGCTCGAATTCGGCCCGCACATCCGTCACCTGGAACGAGGCGGCCGGAATGCCGTCATCGACGAGCGCGTCCTTGTACGGCTTGACCGCCGGATGCTCATCCGGTTCGAGCAGCAATTCCGCGCCCTCCGGGTCCTCCGGCGACACCACGGTCAGCCAGCGGGCCCCCGGGCCCAGCGGCACATCATGCTTCTTGGTGAAGCCAAGTACACCGGTGTAGAAGTCGAGCGCCTTCTGCTGGTCGTCCACGAACACGCTGGTGATGTAAATCCGCACGGCCCTTACCCTTTCCTGTGCACCGGCCACCGTTCCTGAATGGCGGCCAGCGGAGTCGTATCGAGGTGGTGGAACTTGTACCTGCCCTGCTTCCGCGTCTCGACCAGCCCGGCCTCCTCCAGCACGGCCAAATGCTGCGACACGGCCTGCCGCGTCAAACTCAGCTGATGCCGCCCACTGAGCCGGGCACAGATCTCGAACAGCGTCTGCCCATCCCGCTCGGCCAATTCATCGAGAATGATCCGCCGCGTGGGATCGGCGAGGGCCTTGAAAATATCGCCCACCACCCGACCATAGGCAAGTGACCACTTGCCTGTCAAGCGGACCTGAAACAACGGCGCGGACTTGAAACTGACGTCGGGTCAGGATCTAGCGTCGGGGGCGACAGCTAGAAGGAGGAGCTTGTGCCGAGAATCGATCGGGACGAAGTCGACTGCTGGGTCGACACTGCGCGGATCACCAAGGTATTCAACAGCTACTTTCGCGTCCTGGACGAGATGTGCTTCGACGTAACACGTTTCGAGCAGATTTTTGCCAGCGATGGGCGAATCGTGCGGCCGAACGGGGTGGCTGTGACGGGACCCGCGAGTATCGCGGGCAGTCATGTGGTGAGCTTTGCTCGCTTCGACGCCACGCAGCATCTGCTCACCGGTCATGATGTCGCGATCGACGGTGATAAGGCCGACGTGCGGGCCAATCTCGTTGCGATACATCTGTGGAAGGACATGCCCGTCGAGTCGAGCATGCTGGAGCGTTCGTTCACGGCAGGCGGCGTCGTTACCGCGGACGTGGCCCACACCCCCGATGGCTGGCGCATGACCGAGGTGCGGAACCGCATCATCTGGCGTACGGGGCACTTCGGGAACATGCTCGAAACCCGCTGACGACGGGGATTCGCCCGGTACCGCGGAAAGGCGGTGGCCGAACGGGTTTCACGAGGGTGCGGGCCGGCCGAGGGTTATCGGCGGTGCGGGCGTCAGCCGGCCGCGTGGACGACCATGACCGGGCAGTGGGCGTGCTGCACCAGCGAGTGCGCGGTCGACCCGAGCAGCAGGCCCAGGAATCCCCCGCGGCCGCGATTGCCGACCACGACCAGCTGTGCGTGCTTGGACCAATCCTGCAGGTGCGCAGCCGGAGCGGCGAAGTGGACGCGGCGGATCACGGTCACGTCGGGGTATTTCTCCTGCCACCCGGCGAGCCGTTCGGCCAGGACCGACTCCTCGACGGCTTCGACGTCGTCGAGCATCGGAGTCGGATGATCGCCGGCGAACACCCCCGCACTCCAGTCACTCCAGACGTGCACGGCCACCAGGTCCGTGCCCCGCTCCGACGCCTCGGCGAACGCGGCGGCGATGGCGGGCTCACTCACCGGGCCGCAATCGATGCCGACCACCACCGGACCGGAATCACGAACGATGTTGTCCGCCTGGGGATCCGGGCGCACCACGAACACAGTGCCCGCCGCATGCGAGGTGACCGACAGCAGCGTCGAGCCCAGATGCGCGAAGGTTCCGGTGGTCCCGGTGGCGCCGAGCACCACGGCGTAGGCGCGGGCGCTGAAGTCGATCAGCAATCCCGCGGCGGAGTCGTTGAACAGGTGCGCCGTCACCTGCAGATCGGGGTGCGCGGCCCGCGCGGTCTCGACCGCATGCCGAACCACCTCCCGGCCCTTGGCCTGTGCAGCGTCGATCACCTCGGGTGTCACCACCGCATACGGGCCCACCACGGCACTGGTGCCCACCAGGTCCAGCCCGTGGACGACCTGCAGCGTGCGGCCCCGGCGCGCCGCCAGGTCAGCTGCCCAGCGCAGCGCGATGTCCGATCCCGACGACCCGTCCACTCCGACGACTACTCCCGCGGAGACCAGTCGGTGCGGATCGTCGTATTCCTGCTCAGCCATTGCCATCTCCCGGCGGTGCGTTTACCGGGCGGCGGATCGCCGCCCACCCTCACGGTATGAATCACCGGGGTGCCGGCACTGCGGCCGATGGTCACGGGACCAGGGGCCCAAAGACCGCCCCGCCGCGGGCCGATGGTCGCGGGAGAGGATCGGCGGCTATTCGCCGGCGGTCTCGTGCTCGCCGTCGCACCACTGCTCGGCGGGAACGCTGACCTTGACCTGGTCGATGTGCTCGCCGCAGCCGGCCCAGGTGATCTTGCCGCAGTCGCAGGGAGTCGGTTGACACATGATGGTGGTCCTCTCGGGATCGGTCGGGTCGGACGGCGTCGTCGGATCGGCACACCATCCGAGACGTGGCAGCGTGGATGGTAGCCGGATCGTCGCTCACCGGAGCGGCTCGGCCCCGATCGATTCCCGCTCGACCAGCCGGATACCGGTGACCAGCGTCGGCTCGATGGACACAATGGTGTCCATGGTCCCGTCCACCCACGGCCGTACCAGCGCATCGTAGCGGGCCACCAGGTCCGGGGCCGTGATGGTCCGCGCGAGGCCGGTCACCACGACCGACCAGCCCAATCGGGTCACCCGATCGATATCGTCGGCCTCGTAGGCGACCACCACATCGGAGTCGGCCCGCACGGTCGAGGTCAGTCGCGACGTCAGCCGCGTCCGCACGATGAGGGTCTCTCCGTCGACGATGTGATTCACGGGCCGGATGGCCGGCAACGCGTCACGGGTGAACACCACCCGGCCGAACGGGACACTGGCCAGCAGGCGCATCGACTCGTCCCGGGAGAGGTCCACCACGCTGCGCGCGGCCTCCTCGGCCGCGCTCCGCGCGGCCTCCTCGGCCCGGAAACGGTTCATGCCGTCGTCTCCCGTCATGGTTCATCGATTCGATGGGCATTCGATCTCCATAGGACCATTGAATTCTCCTGCCCGGCAGGGCCTAAGGTCCTCGATGACCGTCCTGATCTCCGAGTGGCACTGCGTTTCTACCTCGGGCGCGGGGACATTCGCCTCTGTGGCGGACCCGGCCCCGAGTCGGACTCTGAAGAAACACCCGTCGAACAGGAGGCACGTGATGGACTATCGAATCGGTCTGTGCGAGACGGCGCCGCAGACCGTTGTGCAGATTCCCCTCGAGATCCCGCCCGATCGACTCAGCGACGCCATTGTCGCGGGCGTCGAGCGCATGGCGGAGGTGGCCGACCGTGCCGGTCTGACGGCTTCCGGCGCACCCACCATTACGTTTCATCACGAGTCGCCTGCCGGGGATTCCATCAAGGTCGATTTCGGACTACCCATCGAGCCCGCGCCCAATCTCGGGCCCGCGTCCGGGGCGCAGCTGGTGGTGCTGCCGTCGACGCTGGTCGCACGCACCTGCCACCGCGGCGGCTACGGCGGATTGGACGCCGCCTACCGCGCGCTGGCCGACTGGGTGCGCGAGACGGGCTGCACACCGATCGGGCCACCGACCGAGGCATATCTGGTCGGCCCCGACGAGGTCAGCGATCCGCGGCAGTTGATCACCGAAATCCGGGTCCCGGTCGCACCCGCACCCGCGATCTCCGTACATCTCGACGGCAATCTCACCGACGCCGCCGCCCGGACACGAGAAGCGTTGCACCGGCAGGGCTTCGGTGTCGTCGCCGAGATCGACATGCAGACGATACTGCGGGAGAAGGCCGGTGAGCACATCGGGTACTACCTGATTCTCGAGGTGTGCCATCCGCGGCTGGCCGCGCGAGCGCTGGAGGCCGACCAGCGGGCCGGTCTGCTGCTGCCCAGCCGGATCGTGCTGCGTGAGAACGAGACCGGAGTGCTGATCGAGGCAGCCGATCCCGAGGTTCAGGTAGGCACGCTCGCGCAACCCGCGCTCAACGGTATTGCCGCCGAGGCACACCGGCTGCTCGGTGCGGCGCTGGCCGCGCTGCACCACCCGGCCGCGGTAGCCGGGTGAGTTGATCCGGCCCCGGCGCCTGCGGCTCCGGCGGCGGTATCCGGCGCAGCGCCAATACACTGTGGGCGAGCGATAGCTCGGATTCGCCCGCAACAGCCCCAGGATGCCTTCAGATGACTTCCCCCTCCGATGCCGAGCACTCGGTGCGAAGCACGTTGTCGCAGTTGCGACTGCGTGAATTGCTGACCGAGGTCAAGGATCGGGTCGATCAGATCATCGACGCGCGCGACCGGATGGACGGACTCGTCGAGGCCATGCTGTCGGTGACCGCCGGGCTGGATCTGGACCAGACCCTGCGCACCATCGTGCGCACCGCCATCAGCCTTGTCGACGCCCGCTACGGCGCACTCGGCGTGCGCGGCGTGGACGCGAACCTCACCCAGTTCGTGCACGAGGGCATCGATGACGACACCGCTGCTGCCATCGGCGACCTCCCGGCCGGGCGCGGTGTGCTGGGGGTGCTGTTCCATCAGCCCGAGCCGATCCGGCTCGACGACATCGCCAGTCATCCTGCGTCGGTGGGGTTTCCGGCCAACCACCCGCCCATGCACACCTTCCTCGGGGTACCGGTGCGGATCCGGGACGAGATTTTCGGCAACCTGTATCTGACCGAGAAGAAGAACGGGCTGCCGTTCAACGAGGACGACGAGGTGATCGTCCAGGCGCTGGCAGCGGCCGCCGGCATCGCCATCGACAATGCGCGGCTGTACGAATCGGCCCGCGCGCGGCAGGCGTGGATCGAGGCCACCCGCGACACCGCCACCGCGTTCCTGGCCGGGACCGCCGCCGACGAGGTACTCGCGCACGTGGTCGAGCATGTGCGCACGCTGACCCAGGCCGAACGCGCGTTCCTGGCCATCGAGGACGATCCGGATATTCCGGCGGAGGAGACGCGGGAGCTGCGGATCGCACGCTGGGCCGGGCCCGGCGCCGGGCCCAGCAGCCTGGTCGTCCGGACCACCGACACCGCGATCGGACAGGCGATCACCGAGGGCACGCCGCTGAGCTTCGACGACGCGGGCGACATCGATCTGGGCAAGCCGATCGCAGACCCCGGCCCGACGCTGATCCTCCCGTTGCACGCCCAGGGCGCCACCTTCGGCGCGCTGGTCATCGTCCGGCCGATCTCCGCTCCCCCGTTCTCAGCCGAAACCCTGGAATTGGCAACGGCCTTCACCGAGCAGGCGGCGCTGGCCATCCAGCTGGCCGAAGCCCAGCAGCGGGTGCGCGAACTCGACATCCTCAGCGACCGCGACCGCATCGCGCGCGACCTGCACGACCACGTGATCCAGCGCCTGTTCGCCGCGGGCCTGAGCCTGCAGGGCACCATCGCCCGCACCCGCGCCCCCGAAATCCGGCAGCGCCTGTCGGATGTGGTCAACGACCTCCAGGACGTGGTGCAGGAAATCCGCACCTCGATCTTCGACCTGCACGGCGCCAACGCCCAATCCCCGGGCCTGCGTCAACGCCTCGAACAGGTCATCGCCCAGCACACCACCGACATCGACCTGCGCACCTCCCTGCGCACCTCCGGCCCCCTCTCCGTCGTGGCCCCCGTCCTCGCCGACCACGCCGAAGCCGTTGTCCGAGAAGCGGTTTCCAACGCCGTCCGCCACGCCAACGCCCACTCCCTCGCCGTCTCCCTCGACGTGGCCGACGACCTCACCGTCACCGTCTCCGACGACGGCACCGGCATCCCCGACAACATCACCCCCAGCGGCCTCTCCAACCTCGCCCACCGAGCCCAAGAACTGGGCGGCACCTTCACCATCCTCCCCAACCCCGACGACACCGGCACCCGCCTCCGCTGGTCGGCCCCGCTCCACTGACCCGCCGCCTCGGAACCCATCGGTCCGAGGCTTCATCGGGCGTAACGGTCCTTTGGTCGGCCTTTCTCTGCTAAGACCTGTGGATCGTCGGTGAAAGGTGAATATGTTGTCTCGCTCTGTCATTCGGGTTCGGTCGATTTCGTTGGCGGTGGCTGCGGCGGCGGTTGTCGTGATGGCGCCGGGGGCTGCCGCGCTGCCGACCGGGTCGTCCGATCTGCCCACCGGAACGTCCCAGAGTTCGACGGGGACGCCGCCGGTGGCGGGGACGAGCGTCTCGACGGCGTACGGGTCGATCGGGGTGTGGATGTTGCAGTCCAATGGGGATGTCGCGGACTGGCTGGGGCAGCAGTATCAGGGCAAGTCGTTGTTCGAGCCCATCGATGTGCTGCTCGTCGATCGGACCTCCACCACGGCCGATGCCGCCACTTCGAAGCTGACGGACCAGCTTTCGGCGGCGGGGTTCCCGGTGCGGTGGCTGCACAGCACGGGATATCAGGGGCGCATCAACGGTCAGCTCTACGCCCAGCAGCCGCCGGACGGCAGTGACTCGGCCTTCTCCGACGCGATCGCGATCGAAACCAATGACCACGGCAGGGTTTTCGGCCCGGCCCCGCTGCCCGGCGGCGGATTCGTGTGGTCTGCGGCCTTCAGTCGCGAGAAGTTCGAAGTGGTCACCCATGCCTACGTGTCCTTCACCCAGGCCCGCGACAATGTCCGCACCGCGGTGCTCGCCAAGGGCGGAACCGATCTCGGGACGGTGCCGCTGGGCAACACGTACAACACCGCCACCGCCTCCACCGGCGATCACGACGGCAACGCCGTGGTCCTCGGGTTGAACTGACCGTCAGCGCCCGGCCTCGGAACCGATCCCGAGCCGGGCGAGTCGGGGCACCTCGCTCGGGACGGCAGATGTGAGGCACATCGCGGCACATACCCCTGGGGGTATGCTAGCTTGGGTTCATACCCCACCGGGTATCCGCGACGCGGCCGATCGGACGATGCCGCGCTTCGCCGAAGCAACCGAAGGAGTAGCCATGTCCGCACCGACCGACGTCGCCCACGCCTCGCCGCACGGCAAGGCCGTCCTGAACGAGCTGTCCCCGCTGCACCGGGAGCTGCGGCGTGCGATTCCCGAGGTGTACAAGGGCTTCGGCGAGCTCAGCAAGGCGGCGTTCGCGCCGGGCGCGCTGGATCGCAAGACCAAGGAGCTGATCGCGCTGGCCATCGGGGTGGTCGAGGGCTGCGACGGCTGCATCGCCTCGCACGGTCAGGCCGCGGCGCGCGCCGGTGCAACCAGACAGGAGGCCGCCGAGGCCATCGGCGTCACCTTCCTCATGCACGGCGGCCCCGCCACCATCCACGGCGCCCGCGCTTACGAGGCGTTCTGCGAATTCGCCGACGCCATCGAATCCGGCGACTCCCCCGCCTGACCACCCCGGAGAAACTACCCATGTGCCATCCCGCCCGATGCCGGACCTGCGGCAAGACCACCTGGTCCGGCTGCGGCGCCCACGTCGCCCAGGTCCGCGCCGCCGTACCGGCCGACCAGTGGTGCCCGGGTCATCAGAACGCCGCCCGCGACAGCTGGATCCGGCGAATCCTCACCCGCTGATCCACCCCGATTCCGGCCGACATGGCCTCCATCGCGTGACCGCGAACCCTGCGGACGGACCGCTTGCCCTATGCCGCGAGGTCGCGGCCGCCCACCCGATCACCGACCCGGGCTGCCCATTGTCCTCGTCGTCGCCGATGGCCGTGACGTGCTCCGGTCAGCGGCCGACCGGCCGCGGGCTGGGCTGGAGTGCCTGCAGCAGAGCGGATTTGATGGGATCTCGAGTCGTGCAGACCAGGGCGAAGGTCGCCTGTCGTACGAGTCTTTCCGTGGTGTCGGCGAGCGCTGACCGACTGCCGGCGCACACGACGCCGGCCGCGGCGGCATTCACCGCCGCGTGCGCGATCTCCGCGCGGCGGTTCGCGGCGAACAATCCCGCCCGGATCGGTGGCGCGAAGTGGGACCGGGAGTTGGCGGCGTTCACCAACCTCGATCGTCAGGATCGATCTTCTCGACCGCAGCCCGATGGCGGTTTCACCGATTGCCTCGACTTCGTGCCGTCTGATCGTATCGTTAACTGACTCAGGGAAGCTCGTCCCTTCAAGCCCGTAACGTGTAATGTCCGAGCTCGGGTCGGACTGAACTCCGAGGGGAGAGCGAATGAGAATGCGTGCCTTCGCTGGTATGGCCGTGGCCGCAGCAGCGATTTCGATGGTCGGTGCGGGTACCGCCAATGCTGATGCGGTGAATCCGAACGACTACATGATCGGTGACACCGTCTACTTCAACACGGGTCCCGCGCAGTGCTCGATCAAGTCGGACGGCACCGCGGGTTGTGACATCGCGCCCGGCATCGCCAAGTGGCTGAACATGATTCCGGTGACCGATCTCGCCATCGATGTGCCGTTCCTGCCCGCGCACCCGACCTTCGGCGTGTTCGGTCATTACGGTCGTTCCGATGCCAGCACCCTTCCGCAGGGCAACGGATACGGCTCGACCATCAGCTACGCGGGCGCTACGTGCAGTGGCGGCGGGCGCGGCGCGATCCAGTGCAATTCGAAGGGACACAGCTTCAGCTTCGGCTGGTCCGGCACCACCACCACCTAGACCGGATTACGCGACAGCCTGTGAGGTGCCGGAAAACTTTCGGACAGTGAGATTTTGTCGGCGCGGGCGTGCTCTCTGGTCGGATAGTGCGTGCGATGAGCCCGCTCGTTCTTCGGGGTGCCGTTGAACGATTCTGCCCAGGCATTGTCGAAGCAGATCCCGGTCCGCCCGACCGAACGCCTGACGTTCAATTCCCGTGCTACCGCAGCGAATTCCGTGGACAGGTACTGGGTGCCGCGATCGGAGTGGAAGATCGTGACACCGGGTGTGAAGTCCACGGCACCCGCGGCCATCCGCAATGCGTCGATCACGAGTTCGGTGCGCATATGCTCGGCCATCGCGTACCCGAGGACTTTCTTGGAAAAGCAATCCAGCACCGTCGCCAGGTACAGCCACCCCTCACCGGTGCGGATATAGGTGATGTCGCCGACCAATCGGACGCCGGGCCGATCGGCTGAACTCGCCACGCACCAGATCCGGCAGCGACGCAGCGTCGCCGGCGAGGGTCGTCACCGGCCGGAACGGGCGCGGCTGACGCGCGGTAAGCAGGTTTACCGGCGGTCATACGCCGGGTTGTGGTGTCGCTGCTTGGATCGGAGAGTTTCGACACCGGTTCACTCCGACCGGTGCTGGCCCTGACGTTTCAGCTCTGCGACAGGGCGAAGGCAAGCATTGCGGTGGAGGTGAAGTCGATCGAGGGTTCCACGCTCTGCCATGCACCGACATCGTCGAGGAACCGGGCTGTGCGTCCGTCGAAATCGGTCCAGGGTGTCCCGGGATCGGAGGTGCATCGCTTCATGGTCGGGAAGGTGTTGAGTTCGTCGAGCTTGTCGGCGGCGTTCGGGCCGTTCACGACCGCGCCGCGCAGGATGTCACCGGTGCCGTCGAGGCTGCCGGCGAGGTTGGCCACTTGGTGTTCGGGGCAGTGCGGGTAGACCTCACCGGCACCGATCATGAAGGTGATGCCCCAGGAGTTCGTGCCCAGGGCCCAGCTGCGCTGTTGCGTACCGAAGGCGTCGTAGTGGTGGTCGCCGGTGGCGTTGCGGTAGAGCAGTGCGGTGGCGACCAGGCCGAAAGTGTGTGGTACCGAGTCGAAGTCGGTGTACACCGCCCCTGCCCGGAAGGGGTCTTTGGCAGCCCGGTTCACCCCGTCGTCCAATTGCCGGCGCAGGTCGTCCTGCAGGTTCGCGCCGTTCTCGTTGTCCGTCTTCAGGATTGAGAGCAGATCGGCGTGGGCGAGTGCGCTGACGTCGGCGACGCCGAGGGTGCCTTTGGTGTCGGAGGAGATGTACTGCGCCGCCCAGTGGGTGGCCTGCTGCTTCCAGTCGACGGCACGGGTATCGCCCAATGCGGTGGCGGCCAGGCTCATTTCGGTGACGCCGAACTCCATGTCGTCCTGCCAGGAGTCCTCGGGGTAGAAGTTGTGCGGGAACGCGGTGATCAACGCGTCGCCGGGCTCGGTGTTCGCCTTGGCGTAGACGGCGGCGGCTTTGTCCAGCCAGGACCTGGCGGCGACCGGGTCGCGGTGGGCACTGTTCTGGGAGGCGAGCGCGAACACCGCGGCGACGCGTCCGGCCAGGTTGGGGCTGATCGGTGCGCCGGGCTCGTTGGCCCGCAGCACCGGCCGGTTCTTGATCAGGTAGTCCGGGTCGCCGGGTTGCACGTTCAGGTCGTCGTCGGTCTCGGGTAGCCGCCAGATGTCGTGGTCGGTGTGGATGTTGTCGTTGCCCGCGCCGATGCCGACCTGGGCGTACAGGGTGCCCGTCGTGCCGTCCCACATCTTGTCCAGCCAGGACACACCTTGGTCGGCCTCCCGTGCCAGGCCCGCGGCCCGGGGTGCGGTGCGCAGGGCCAGTAACAGATCGGCGGTGCTGTAGGCAGTGGTGTGGGTGAACTTCAGGAAGTCACCCGCATCGGACCAGCCGCCGGACACGTCGACGGGCCCGCCGATCGGGGTCAGCGCCGCATCGAGCAGTTCGTTTCCTTCTTCGTTGTATCGAGGAGTGGCGTACACGGTGCCGTGGCGGTCGGTCAGGTGTGCGGGCTTGCGGTGCAGCACATCGGGCACCACGTCCGCGCCGTCGCGCTGGGCCTGGAAGAAACGCACGTTGTCCTCGATGAGCGGGGTGAACAGTTGCGCGGCGGGCGCGATGCGGAATGTCGGGGAGCTCCCGGACGCGGTGCCGGTGAGCTCGAGGTGGTAGTTGCCGGGAGTGTCGAGGCTGGTGAGGTCCACGAGGTGGACTGCCGGGTACTTGCTGCTCCACGTGCCGGTGCGGGCGCCGACCTGGCCAGTGGTCAGGGTGGTGCCGTGTTCGTCCACCACCCGGTAGCCGGCCTGGCTCAGTTCCGTCCCCGAACCCATCACGAAGGCCTGTTTGGTTTCTCCGACGGCGTAGCCGGCCTGGTTGACCCGGATAGCGGGCATGCGGGTGCCGGACGGGCCTTCCCCGTCGGGGCTGGTTCCGTCCATGGGCAGGGTGCAGGCGGTGATCGCGAGGGTGAGAGCTGCCAGAACTGTGGTGGAGCACAGGCTCCAGGTGATACCGGGTCGGAAGGTGGACATGGGGCTTCACCCTGCCCGATGCAATATGAGAAAAGGATGAGGCACGGCTGCGCAGGTCAGCGGCTTGCGCGTTCGGGCAACAGCAGCCGCGCCGACGCCCCACCGCCGGGATCACGGAACAGGCAGCAGCGCAGCGCAATTCAGCCCCAAGCGAGCTGCAGCGGCACCTTCACCTTTGCATGCCGACCTACTTCTCCTGGTCGGAGATCCCGGCAGCCGACACCGGCATTCACCGATGCCTGGCGTTCGGAAGACGATCAGCGGGTGATCTTTGGCCAGTGTTCGTGGGCGGGCTGGCGAGTGATGTTCGCGGCCTGGGCGATTGCTTCCCTGGAAGCGCCGGCGGCGCGGGCGCAGGTCACGGCCGCTGCTCGGCGTCTCTGATCTCTGCGGTGGTGAGTGCGACCTCGTGAACGGCGGCGGTGGGGGTGGCAGAACCTCGAATCCGCCCAAAATTCGGCGAGTTCTACGGGAACCCCCAGAGGTATTTGTTGCGGAACCCGCGGCCACCACGCCCCTGCACAGACGCCGTCCAGGCCCTTGACCCGAGCGACCGAATCGACGAGCTGATCAACCTGTCTGCCGATAACAAGCTGACGTACAGCCTCGTCCACTACGCCCGAACATCCACCAAGCAATGGCGAGCCGCATGCGGACCGAACCTCACCGTGCCGCTCTCCGACCAGGTCACCATCACCTCCATACCCCAACCCGCGATGTGCGGCTTCCCCGTCGACTCGGCACACTGCACCCTCACAGCGATGAAAACCCAAGCCGACCACTGGAGCTCATGGGCCCCGATCGCCACCATTCACCTTGTCGACGGGAAAGTCGTCGACATCCGAGAGCAGTACGAAGGCTGACTCGCGGACACAACGAGCCGCCTGCGACAAGTTTGCTTGACGATGCGGCGACCCCGGCTGCGTCATCCTCCCCCGCGTTCGAAAAACGATGATCTGACGAACGCGAACCCGGCTCGCCCTGAGCGACTGCACGCCCGGGGAGCCGGTGTTCGGAAGCCCGTTCATCAACGGGACTGCTTGGATCAAAGCTCGATCGGGCGCTGTCGTCGGATTTCAGCCACTCGGCTCAGCCCGCGCGAGCCACAGCAGCCCGTCGACCAGAGCCCCGGCAATGCGAAGGCGCCTCTCACTGTGCCGAGACCCCATGCGCCGCAACCACACACCGGTCGCACGCAGCTGACCGTCCATCATCGCGTCGGTGATCTGCATGCCGACCCTTCCGCAGGTCCAGCGACGTTATCACAGACCTGGAAGCCAATACAGACACTAGTCCAGACTTCGTGGCGTCAGTATCATCCAGACACATGTCCGAACTCGCATCCACCGGTATCGAGGCAACCCGACGGCGTCTCACCGAGAAGCAGGCCGACACCGTCGACCGCCTCACCACGGCGGCAGTCGAGGTGTTGTCCCGGGAAGGCTTCTCCGGCACGACGATTCGGCTGGTCGCCGCCGCCGCGGGAGTCGGCACCGCCACCGCCTACACGTACTTCTCATCCAAGGAGCACCTGATCTCGGAGGTGTTCTGGCGGCGACTGGTCGCGGCCCCGAAACTGGACACCGACACCGGGGACCCGGCCACCCGGGTGGTCGCCGTGCTGCGTCAGGTATCCCTGCTCGTGGCCAACGACCCGGCTCTCGCCGGTGCGGTCAGCAATGCACTGCTGGGCGACGATCCCGATGTCCGGCACCTGCGGGTGCGCATCGGCCGGGAGATTCGCGGCCGGCTCGCCGAGGCATTGGGATCCGATGACCCCGAACGGGTTTCGATGCTGGAGCTGCTCTACGCGGGCGCGCTGCTCCAGGCCGGGATGGGCCTGCTCTCCTACGAGCAGGTCGCCGACCTACTGGAACGGTCCGCGCGCCGACTGCTGGCAGATCCTGCGGCCGAGTGATCGACGGGCACCGAACACAGGCCCGCACAGCACGCGGCCGCCGATCCGATTCAACGTCCGAAACCGGCCGGGGACCTTGTCGCACGCCGCCGACCATAGTACCGTCCAGACACATGTCCATCACGTGTCCGGACAAGATTATTCGTGGAGGGATTTCCAATGACACTGGTCAAGCCGCAGCGAGTGTCCGGGGGCGCGGATGAGCACGGACACCTGGAGGAGTTCCGCACCGATCCCATCGCGCTGATGCGGCGGGTGCGCGCCGAATGCGGCGATGTCGGAGCCTTCGAACTCGCGGGGCGCGATGTGATCCTGCTGTCGGGCGCCGAGGCCAACGAGTTCTTCTTCCGCGCCAGCGACGAAGACCTCGATCAGGGTGCGGCCTACCCGTTCATGAAGCCGATCTTCGGCGAGGGCGTGGTCTTCGACGCGCCACCCGAACGCCGCAAGGAGATGCTGCACAATCAGGCGCTGCGCGCCGACCACATGCGCGGGCACGCGGCCACCATTGCCCGCGAGGTGGATCGCATGCTGGCCCGCTGGACCGACGAGGGCGAGATCGATCTGCTCGAATTCTTCGCCGAGCTGACCATTTACACGTCCTCGGCCTGCCTGATCGGCCCCAAGTTCCGGGAGCAGCTGGACTCCCGGTTCGCGCATCTCTACCACGAACTCGAGCAGGGCACCGACGCGCTGGCCTACGTCGACCCCTACGCGCCGATCGAGAGCTTCCGCCGCCGCGACGAGGCCCGCGCCGCACTGGTCGAGCTGGTGCAGGCAATCATGGATCAGCGCGAGGCGAATCCGCCGACCGGCAAGGACGATCGCGACATGCTCGACGTCCTGATCTCGGTGAAGGACGAGCACGGCGTGCCGCGTTTCTCGGCCAGCGAGATCACCGGCATCTTCATCTCCATGATGTTCGCCGGGCACCACACCACCTCCGGCACGGCGGCCTGGACCATCATCGAACTGCTGCGCCACCCGGACACGCTGGCCACGGTGGTGACCGAGCTCGACGAGCTGTACGCCGACGGCGCGGAGGTCAGTCACCATGCGCTGCGCCAGATTCCGAATCTGGAGGCCGCGCTCAAGGAGGCGCTGCGCCTGCACCCGCCCCTGATCATCCTCATGCGTATCGCCCGTGCCCGGTTCGAGGTGTGCGGGCATCGGATCGAGGCGGGCGACATGGTGGCCGCCACGCCCGCCATCTCCAACCGGATACCGGAGGACTTCCCGGACCCCGACACCTTCGACCCGGGCCGGTATCTGGATCCGCGGCAGGAGGACCTGGTCAATCGCTGGACCTGGATCCCCTTCGGCGCGGGCCGCCACCGCTGTGTGGGCGCACCGTTCGCGCTCATGCAGCTCAAGGCGATCTTCTCGATCCTGTTGCGGGACTGGGAATTCGAGCTGGCGCAGCCGTCGGAGAGCTACCGCAACGACCATTCCAAGATGGTGGTGCAGTTGCAGCAGCCATGCCGCGTCCGCTATCGGCGCCGCCGTCGCTGAGCTCGTCCCGGTCCACAATGATGTCGGCCCGTCAGGAGGCAGCTGTGTCCGCGCCGTCCATTCCCCCCGGATTCGATTTCACCGATCCGGAGCTATGGGAAACCCGAAACCCCGTCGAAGAATTCGCCCGGCTGCGCCGCACCGCCCCGGTGTGGTGGAACCCGCAGACCGATGCCCAGTCCGGCGGATTCCGCGACGGCGGCTACTGGGTGGTCACCAAACACGAGGACATCAAGGAGATCTCGCGCAACCCGGGGCGACGCCGGTGACCGCGTTCCAGCGCACCGCCACCGCGAACACCGAACTGGGTGGGCAGCCGATCCGGCGGGGCCAGCGGCTCGGATTGTTCTACAGCTCCGCCAATTTCGACGAGGACGCCTTCGACGACCCGTTCCGGTTCGACATTCTCCGCGACCCCAATCCGCACCTGGCCTTCGGCGGCACCGGCGCGCACTACTGTGTCGGCGCGAATCTCGCCCGGCTGGAGATCGATCTCATGTTCAATGCCATCGCCGACGCGATGCCGGACCTGCCCGAGGTCGCCGCACCCGAGCGGCTGCGGTCGGGCTGGATCAACGGCATCAAGCACTGGCGGGTCCGGTACGAGTAGCCGGGCCGCCGTATCGCCGGGGAGATCGCCCGGTGCATACTCGATCGGCGCGGATCGGACGAGAAGCTGTCCCCCGCAATCACATTGGGAGTAGATGATGAAGACCCGCCTGAGCTGCCCCTGCGGCGAATACATTCGCGGCGAGAACGAGGACGACCTGGTCGAGAAGACCCAGGCCCACCTCGCCGAGCGGCACCCCGATCACGACTATTCCCGCGACGAGATCCTCTTCCTCGCGTACTGATCCGGTTCGGGCAGGCGTACGGTCGCCCCGATCCTCGCGGGCGGCCGGGCCCGGCTGCGAACGAGCCGAGCTCCCCCGCGGTCGTGTCCCCTGCTACTTCGATGGCCGGACACGCTGCTACGCGAGCGCCTGGTGGATAAACGCTTGCAGGGCAGCGTCTATGGGATGAGGCTGCGGCGCGATGGCGGGACGGTTCCAGCGTTGGAGGTTCACGGCGGCAGACAGTTGGCGCGTGCCGTCGACGCTGGTCATCGAGATTGCGCCGCCGCCCCAGACGGAGCCGTCGTGGCCCCAGAAGGTGGCGGGGCCGGGGGCCGGCAGCATTTGGAGGCCGAGACCGTAGTCGAGGGTCTTTCCCTCGAACGAGATGACCGGAACGGTGCGCTGCATCTCCGCCAGGGCCGGGCTGCTGATGATTTCGCCGGCCAGCAGTAGGCCGAAGAAGTGGTTCAGGTCCGTGACGGTGGAGATCAGTGACGCCGCCGGTCCGACCCACGACATGTCGAAAACGCTGTAGTCGCGTGGCGGTTCGATCATGCCGAACCACGACTCGTAGTGCAGGGAGTGGGGACCGTCGATGTGCGGTCCGGCCGGGAGTTCGGTGTCGCGCAGCCCGGCGCGCTCGATGATGTCTGCGGTGATGTACTTTTCGGCCGAGGCACCGGTCACCGACTCCAGAAGTTCGCACAGCAGAAGGTAATTGGTGTTCGAGTAGATCCCGGGGGTGCCACCCGGGGCCCCGGTGGCGGGCGCCGAGACACCCATCTCGATCAGCTCGGTCGGGTGGAAGCGGGTGAATCGGTTGTCGTCCAGGCTGTCCGGCGTCGTCCGCGCCAGGTTCGGAAAGGCCGCGAGTGACGGGTAGGCATGGGGCAGGTATTCGGCTAGGCCGCTGGTGTGGTTGAGCAACATCCGTACCGTGATCGCCCCACCCCGATCGCCGGGAACCAGGCGGGGCAGATAGCTGCCGATCGGTGCGTCGAGCTCGATCTCACCGTTGTCGACCTGCCGTAGCACGGCGGCTGCGGTGAACGTCTTGGTGATGCTGCCGACGCGGTGGCGCATATCGCTGGTGACGGGCCGGCCGGTTGCGACGTCGGCGACTCCGGCTGCGCCACACCAGATCTGGTCACCGGCGCGGACTTCCGTGAAGATTCCCGGTATGCCCGCACGGTGGACGGCGTCCAGAGCGGCCTGCAGCTGCGTGGAATCGAGGGTGGTGGTCACGACACGTGTCCTCTCGTTGTCGATGTCGGTGGCCACCACTATCGGCCGGGCTACCCGGCCCGGTATTGGAAAAATTCTCCCCAGGCCCGGTACCGGTGCCGGGCGATGGCGGGCAAATAGTGTGTGGTGAGAGCCCTCGGGGTGTCATTCGCGAAGATCGATACATCCCGGCACAGGTGAGCCTGATCGGTGTACCCGCACTCCGCCGCCACGTCGGCGGCGGACTGGCCCGCCATCAATTTGTCGACGGCATACCGGAATCGGGCCAGCATCGCCGCCCGCTTGGGAGTGAGACCGATCTGGGACTCGAACCGCGACCCCAGCCGCTTATGACTCCAGCCGAGCGATCGGGCGAGTTCGCCGATCCGCAACCGGCCGTGCGCGGACTCGATTCGAAACCAGGCCTCCAGCACCTCCGGGTCCGGCGACCGATTCGGGGTGTCGCACTGTGCCAGAAACGATTTCGTCAGTGCGAAACGCTCGCCCCACGCCGGGGCGGAGGCGAGCTGCTCGCGCAGTACCCGAACCCGCGGTCCCCAGAGATCCTCCAGCGCGGCAACGCCGCAGCCCAAATCGATTGGGGGAACACCCAACAGGGAGTACGCCTGTATCGGCGACAGGCGAATCTCCATACACGCGGCTCGTTCGCTGCGAACTCGCATGGCCGAAAGGGCAAGCCCTGCGACGAACCCGTCGAGAGTTCGCCGGCCGACGACATCATCGACCAGCACGGTGCCGGCACCGAAGCCGATCACCACGGTGACCGCCGTCGTCCCGGCAACCCGGAGATCCAGCCCGGCCCTGCCCATATCGCGATAACCGATCATCGCGCCGCCCGGCCATCCGGCATCGTCCGGACCCGCGAAATCCCACCCCGCACCGGGCTCGTCACCGAAGTCCACAGCATCCACCCCGTCCAGGCTACAAACCCGGCGGCCTCACCTCTGTGACGAACGGTGGGCCCAGGTCGTGGCCGCAGGCTCGACGCGGCTGGTCAGCCGGCCGGGCGCATCAGGCCCTGGGCGGAGACGGACGCCACCAGATCACCGGACTGGGTGAAGATCTGGATGCGACCGTACATCCGGCTGCCACCGGCGAACGGGCTCTCGCAGTGCAGTAGCAGCCAGTCGTGCATCGTGAACGCCCGATGGAAGGTGACGGTCTGGGTGAGCATCGCGGACGCGCCTCGGCCGCCGCGGCGCGCGATCTCGGATTCCGGGTACGGGCGCAACGCGACCGGGCCCAGGAAGCCCTCGCTGCCGTGCGCCAGCAACGCGCGACCGAGGCCGGGCAGATCCGGCGCCTTGTCACAGCGCATCCACACATCCAGGGCCGGCGGTCCCGACAGTTCGGCCGCGAGCGCGTCCGCTCCGCCGAGTGTCCGTACCTCCCAGGGCAACAGCGCACACGGCAGCTCTTCGCACTCCTCCGGCCCCGGCACCCCCTCGGGCAGGTGCGCACCATGGCTGAGGAAGTCCGGCTCCTCCGCGCTGAGCATCGTCAGCACCCGCGCGTGCTCGCGCCCCTCCTGGGAGAACGACACCTGGACCGTCGCCAGCGCCCGCCCCGACTGCACCACCTCGACCGCCACATCGACGTCCCGGTCGGCATACCCACCGCGCGGAAAGACACCGTGCAGCGACTGCACGGCCATGTGCGGCACCGTCCGCTCCGCGGCAACCACGGCCTGCGCGAGCGTCTGGCTCCCGAGCGTCGTCGGCAGCGTCGAGGTGACATTGCGAGCACGAAACCGACCCGCCCCGACCTCGGTCAGATCGAGGACATCGAGCAGATCGGCCAGGTCGACCACCGGCCACATATGCGTTCCACCAGCCATTGCGAAATATTTGCACACGCCGGAAAGCACGCGATCGGCGATTCCCGATGAGCGGCATGGCGAAGTGTTCGACCGCTGCGCGAGTCGGTGAAAGCGCAACGCTGGGACCTTATCCGGGCCAGCCTGCACCCTCAGTCTCAAGTCCGCAGAACGCACCATAATCAGCGTAAGGCCGAGATCATCTCGGACGGCCGCCTGGTCAGAAGGGCGGATCGTCATCGCGCTCGGTAGCCGAGAGAGTGAGCGGGGAGATGGCGGTGGGTGTGCGGCGGGCGCGGATGCGTGTTCGCGCTTTCCGTCGCTGGGCAGGCGTGCAGTAGACGTGCACCAGTTCGGTCATGGCGTTGGCCACCGGGCCCGGATCGATCAACGGCTGCACGGGTTCGGCGTCGGGGACGCCGGTGGCGCTGAGCGGTGGCACCGGCAGGCGCGGGAACAGGAACTTCGCGCCCTCGGGGCTGGTGGTGACCGATCCGCCTGTGGGCGTGCGCCATTCGACAGACCGGTCGGGGTGGTGGAGGACCTGCCACCCATTGACCCCGTTGTCGGCCAGGGTCTTGAGCCGGTGATGTCGACGACACCGGCAACCCAGATTGGCTTCCACTGTGCGGCCACCGTTTTCAGGGTTCGCGTGGTCGAAACGGTCTTGGTGATCGAGATCAGTGGCGACAGCGGGCACCGCGCAGCCGGGCGCGCGGCAGCCCCCGTCCAGGGCCCGCACCCGCGCGGCTACACGCGCACCAGGGCGGTACCGCAGTTCACTATCGACACTGCGGTTTTCGACGATTGCGGCCAGGTCGACGCGAGCGCCAGCACCTCTGACGGCGCTGGTGTCCATACCGGAGCCTGTTCCGGTGGCGGCGCTCGTACGAGTGGCGGCGCTTGTCCGAGTGGCGGAGCTTGCGCCGGTAGCAGCGTTCACCCTGGTGCCGGTGGCGACAGCAGTGCCGGCGGCAGTGTGGATGCCGGTGGCGACGGCAGTGCCGGCGCCAGTGTTGATGCCGGTGGCGACGGCAGTGCTGGCGGCAGTGTGGATGCCGGTGCCGGTTGCAACGGTAGCGGCGGCTGCTGCGTTGATGCCGGTGCGGGCTGCAATGGTGGCGGCTGCTGCGTTGATGCCGGTGCCGACGGCAGCAGTGGTGCCGACGGCGGTGGCGATGTCCGTGTCGGTGATGATGGTGAAGCGGGCGTGGCGGGCGATCTGGCGTGCCAGGTCCGCGTCGATGGCTCCGAACCCGGCCAGCAGCGCCGGGTTGTCACGCAGCCCGGCCAAGGTTTCAGCCGATATACCCACCTGCACCAACGCTTTACGTGCCAAGCGGAGTGGGTCGGCGGTTGCGGCGCGCGGGCAGTCGGGCTGCCCGCAGCGGCAGGTGAGTTGGCCGCTGCCGTCGGCCAAGGCCACCAACGCATCGGCACGGCGCTGGCCGGTGGTACGCGGATCACGGCCGCAGCACTGGGTGACCGCCATCTCCCGCAACCGCTCATACAGTGCCTGCCCTCCAGCGGCGGGAAGCACCGCCTCCACCTGCGCGGGGCCGTCGTCGGCAGCGGTGACCTTCACATACCGATCGGCTTCGGCGGCCTTACGGCGGGCGGCCTGCCCGGCCGGGTCGGCCTCGAGCAACCAGCGACGCAGCGTGCGCCGCACCCGCTGCGGCTCAGCGGTTTCCGCATACGCCGCGATGCGTGGCTCCAGCACCGCAACCAGATCGTCGGAGACATTGGTGAGAACGTCGCTGATCGCACGCACCCGCGCCAGATCCAAGCGCCCCGCCGCGAAGCCGGCCCGGGTCACCGGATACCGGTGCGCCAACCCCAACCCCACCCCGATCAACCCGTCCGCCGAGCGCTGTGACACCCGCAGCGCGATCCCGATCTCGGTGGCTGCATCCTCCCCCGCGTACCGGGCTCCGACCCCGAGTGCGAGTTGCTGCGCGCGGCGCAGCCGATACAGCCGTGTCATCAGGCCGATCTCCTCGGCTTGGGCTGTGGCAATCATCGAGTGCACGACCTGGAGCCGCTCCACCACCTCGGCGGCAGCAAGCGTGTCATCAGCGGACTCGACCATGTATTCGATCATAGTTTCGAATAACGCGACACGACAGCAGGATCACCACAACACGCACAGTAAATCATTGGCTAATATCAGCTTTAGTCGACGGTAGCACGCATCGAGCGCCGTGAGACGCCGCAACCCGCGCGGTTCGAACCGGCCACACAGCAGCCCGGAAGGTCCCCGGCCTCAGCCCATCTCGCGGCGCGGGCCCCGTCAACTGCATCCTCGCGACCCACATGGCATCAGCCACATGACATCTCAACCATCCGCACATGCCGAGTTGCGGATGACGGTCCAATCTCGCACTATCGGAGGTCGAACAGCAGTTTCCGGGCTGTTGCGAAATGGTTGGGTGAGGGTCGGCCGCGTCAGCGGCTGGCCCTCACCGGTTTTCGGTGTGTCGTGGCCGGGGGTGGATTTGGATGCGGTGGTGGCCAAGGGGTATCGCCGGGTTGAGCGTGATCAGCAGTTTCTGATGCCGCCGGATATGCGGGAATGGCTGCCCGAGGGCGATCCGGTGTGGTTGGTGATCGAGGCGGTCGCTCAGCTCGATGCTGCCGGGTTGCATGCGCTGCGCCGCACGGGTGGTGTCGGGCGCGCCGGCTATGACCCCGACATGCTGTGACGGTGTTGATCTGGGCGTGGGCGCAAGGACAACGGTCCTCGCGGGTGATCGAGCGATTGTGTGTGCGTGATGTCGGTTTCCGGGTTATCTGCGGTGGTAATACCCCCGACCATGTCACGATCGCCCGGTTCCGAGCGCAGATGACCGACGTGGCCGAGGAGTTGTTCGCGCAGGTGCTGATGCTGTGTGCGCGGCTGGGTTTGGGCCGGTTGGGGGTGGTGGCCATGGACTCGGTGAAGATCTCCTCGAACGCCTCGCTGGCCGCGAACCGCAGCGCTGACGGGCTGCGCAAGGCCGCTGCCGAGCAAGCGGTGGCCGACGCTGCGCGGGTGGCCGCGCGTGCGGCAGCGGCCGCTCATGCAGCCTGCGATGCCGCCGAGGACGCCGAGTTCGGACCCGAGCACCGCGCCGATGCGGTGCCGGCGGAGTTGGGTGAGCCCTCAGCGCGCGCCGCGCGGATCAGTCAGGCATTGGCCGAGTTGGAAGCCGAGACCGAGGCAGCACGAGCCGCCGACGACGCGGTCGCGGCGCGGAAAACCGCGCGGGCGCAGAACAAGACAGCCCGCCGCGACGCGCTGGTCGCCGATCACCGGCGACGCCGCGACGAGTCGGGATCGGCGATCAAAGGCAAGCCGCCCGCGGAAATCCGTGTCGAGATGCTGGCCCGGAATCTGGGGCAGGCGCGCGCGGCGCAGCAAGCCGAGATCGACGCTTACGATCGCCGCCGCACAGGCCGCGCACCGGCGCCGGTGGAGCAATACTCGATGGTGAAGCGGGTGCGCCTGGCCTGGGAACGGGCCGTCACCGAAACCGTTGCCGCGCACCAGCAATCAGAAACTGAACCCGTCACGGCCGCGCCCGCCTCGGGCGGATCCCGTCGGCGTGGTGGTGAACGCAAGCGCAATATCACCGATCCGGCCTCGCGGATGATGCCGTTACGAGGCGGAGGCTGGTTGCAAGGCTTCAACTGCCAGGCTGTCACCAGCACCGACGGCCTGATCATCGCCACCACAGTCGGCAACAATCCCAACGACGCGACCGCGTTCGCCACCACTATGGCCGCTGCGGTTGCCGCTGCCACGCTACTGGACACCCATCAACCAGATCGAGCGCAACCCTTTGCACCGCAAGACAATTCAGCAGGTATCGGGATTTTGCTGGCTGATACCGGCTACCTCAGCCACCACAATCTCACCGCCCCGGGCCCGGACCGGCTCATCGCGATCGGCAAAACCCGCGCCGTCGACAACGCCGCCACCCGAACCCCCGCTCAGGGACCGCCCCCACCCGAGGCGACCCCGCTGCAAGCGATGGCCCATCGACTGCGCACCCCCGAAGGCCACACCCTCTACAAACAACGCAGCCATATCGCCGAAACCCCGTTCGGACACGCCAAACACAACCTCGGATTCCGTCGCTTCACCAGCCGCGGACTAGACCGCGCCACCGCCGAATTCAGCTTCCACGCCTTGGTCCACAACCTGATCAAAGCCATCAACACCGCACCCCTCACCCCCACCACCTGTTGAGGAGGGCCGACCGCTACGCGGCGGCCCTCCTCAACAGGCACGCAATACACCGAGCACCCCTACACCACGCACCCACACCATTTCGCAACAGCCCGGAAACTGCTGTTCTACAGCGGATTGTGCGGGACTGTAAAAACAACGGTGTAACTCCGAATCAAGGAGTGGCACTTGATGTCTGATACGACAACGATCGATGTGACCGATACTGCTGCGGTGGG
>NZ_JBHZAK010000016.1:95332-225167 GCF_042754165.1 Nocardia sp. NPDC059229 | reverse complement strand
TCCTCGTGGGTCCAGTTCTCGGCGCGAGCGCGCTCGGGCAGCCGCTGCGCGGCCTCCCGCAGCGAGGGCGCCTTCAACGCCCGGGTGAGGAAGTTAGTCGGGTACGAACAGCACCGGCTGCCCACCACTGGTGCCGATCACTGCCACTCGGCAGTTCGCCGAAACGAGACACAGGTGCGGAGGCAGCTCGACACCGTAGAAATCGATTCTGCCATCCGGCAGTTCCATCGCTGCGATAGCGGCGAATGCCGGTCGCTCGACCCAAAACCTGGTCCACGCATTAGCGTTCGAGTCGACGAAGAGAAAAACCGACCCGCCGACCCCGATCAGTGCGAGCATCGCGGTTGCCACCAGAGGCCACCGTCGCGTATCGCGGCCGGCCAGAAACAGCATCAGCACGAAGCAGGCCAAGGCAGCCACGAACACTACCAGCAGCAACGGCAAGGCGAAAATCCAGAACTTAGTGACTATCCAACCGCGATGCAGCGTCACGCCGAGCACAATCGTGGCCACGACCACGGCGCACAGGGGTGCATCGGAGGATCGAAAAGCTTTGACGAACACGACAGCAACCTACATCGGCGATGCCCACGGTATGCGCCGGAATTGCGAGGATCGTGTGAGCGACCGCGTTCGTCCCGTTCCGAACATCCGCCAACCACGACCGGCCGACAGGTCATGCCGTATGGCACGCTGACCCAACCGGCCAGCGCGGCCTGACGGAAGATCAACCTGCCGTGCCGATCTGAATGCCCTGGACGTCCGCTACTGCCGAAGAGCGCGCGTCAGTGGATCGGGTCAGCACGCCACTGCATGTAAGAATCCGGTTGTCGTGGATGACCTTGAATTTCAACAGAAAGGAAGATCGGTCCAGCAATGCCGTGTATCACCGGATTGACCCAGGAGGATAGCCAGACGATCGGGTTCGTGGTCGATTGCCTGTTCTGCCAGGCGATAGATCGAGCTGAGCTTCGCAAGTGGTGTCCGCACGTGGTCATCACTAACGATCTGGAGCATATCCCCCAGTACATCTTCAACCTCATGGACTTCGACGAAGGTGCCGCAGATGTGTTCCGGGTCATCGGGTTTGTGCCGACGAAGATTCGAGGTGCCGACGAGTCCGCTCTGTACGGGATCGCCTATTTGCGAGGCATTGACGTGTTCGATTCACCCACGAGCCCGTCTGCGGCATCAAAAGCGCTGGAAGCCAGGCCCGTCATGTTGCAACGATTCCGCGAAGTCTTCCCCTTTGTCGATCTTGGGCCCACGCGCTGGTCCGCGACAGCGCTGCGGCACTGGCTGAAGCAACGTGCTATGCCGCTGACCGCGCTTACCGAACCTGCCAGCGCGGGGCGCCGGCGGTCGGAACCCGGTGCGCCGCAGAACGTCCGCTATTGCCTGTGGTCTCAATGGGTCAGCGCAACACTGGGTTTGCCCTGGTGACCCGAGGATGTGATGCGCGATGGGCTCGACAAGACCGTTGTCGGAGAAGCGAACTCCGTTGTCCGAGGCCGAGGTCGAGGAGGTGTGGCGGCGGTGGCGATCCGGGCAGGCGATCAAAGTCCTCGCGCGGGAGATGCGCCGGCATCCCTCGACAGTGCGGGATCTACTCAAACGCTGCGGCGTGGTCCGTCCCGCAGCCCGTCACCGCAACCAGCTGCCGTTGAGTCTGGCTGAGCACGAGGAGATCTCACGTGGATTGGCGGCCGGAGACTCACTACGTGGGATCGCTCGAGGTTTGGGCCGGTCGCCCTCGACGATCTCGCGCGAGGTCGCCGGCAACGGTGGCCGCAACGCTTATCGCGCGCTGGCGGCTGATCGTGCGGCCTGGGCGCGGGCGGTGCGGCCGAAACCGACCGCGCTGTCGCGAGATCCGCGATTGGCGAGGATCGTGGCCGAGAAGCTGGCCCAGCGTTGGTCACCGCAGCAGATCGCGGGCTGGCTGCGCCGAAACCCGCAGTCCAGCATGGGGTATGTGTCGCACGAAACGATCTAATGTCTACCCGGTGAAGCGGGCCGCCAGAAGATCAATGGGCACAGCGAGATCCAGTCGGCGCGAGACGCCCGGTGCGATCAGCGCGCCAGGTCCGGGTGCGCCCGACCGGTGACCACGGGCATGTCGACGAAGGTCAGCAGGCCGGGTTCGGCAGCACAGACGTGGGGGATCGAGTTCACGCAGTGCGCCGCGGTCACGACGATGCCGGGGTTGCGCTGCAGGCCGGCCGCCACGCTGGTCGGGTGCCATCCGTGGATCGTCACGAAGCAGTCGGGATCGCCCTTCACCTCGACCTCGAACCGGACGCCGCCGTCGCCGTATTTCCAAGGCGGGTCGAGGTTCTCATCGCCCATCAGCCAGTTGACCGCGACCCTGACGACCTTGGTGTCGCTGATGAATGCCTCCCACGCGAAGCGCTGGGCGGCGACCTGGCCGGGCTGGATCACGCCGATCGGCGAGTCGATCGGCGCGGTCGCGACCGCCACCTCGCGGCTCCTGCGGATCTCGGCGTCGGCGAAGCCGAGCGCGTCCAGGCACATCCGCACCGACTGGTCGAACCCGTTGTCCAGCAACGCCAGCATCGGACCGTTCATCGCCTGCTCGGGCGACTGACCGAAACCCATGAGGTGGCGTACGACGTCGGGGGCGTTGTAGGTGCGGATGTCGGAGTACTCCTCACCGCGGACGAATGTGATTGCGCTGGACAGGCCCGTGAAGAACAGCGGCTGCTGCTCGGTGGCACCGCCCGGGTCGATCCCGGTCCCGTGCAGCGTCACGCCGCCTTCGCGGGCCGGGGCCGTCATCCTCTCCTTCTCCTCCGCGGTCGGCCAGAACCAGCCCAGCGGCGTGACGACGTTCTTGCCCGAACGCAGAATCGCCGCCACCTCTTCAGGATTCGGCATCAGCGGCGAGTAGAGGACGCAGTCGGCGTCCATCGCGAGGATCTCGTCGATGCTGTTGGTGGCGGTGACACCGATCGGGCCGATCCCGGCGAGCTCACCGGCGTCCCGGCCGACCTTGGCCTCCGAATGCACCCAGCACCCGACGAGCTCGAGATCCGGGTGCAGCTGGATCTGGCCTATCGCGGCCTGGCCAAGCCCACCGGTGGCCCACTGGATCACTCGCAGCGTCATGCATGGAATAGAACAGGTTCCATTCCTCGAGCGTCAAGGCCGTGCGGTCACCACCTCGGCCGCCACCTCGAGGAATTTCAGGTCGGTGACGGCCGGGACCAGGATGAACTCGTCGCACCCGGCCCGCTCCGCGCCGTCGAGAATGTCGGCGAGCACCTCGGGACTCGACGCCCGCGTCGAGGCGGCGATCATCTCGGCCAGCCTGGGTCCGAGGAAGCCGAGGTAGCGGGCGGTGAAGGCGTGCAACGCCTCCGAAGCATCGGCGACGCCCAGGGCGGTGAAGCAGCCACTGACCTTGCGCGGGGTCGTCGCACGACCGGCCTCGGCCCAGCACCGGTCGGCGAGCTCGCCCACCTTGGCGATCTCCTCGGCATCGCCTCGAATACTGAAGCCGGAGATGCCATCCGCCCACCGCGCCGCCCGACGCATCGCCTTCGGCCCCATCGCGCCGGCGAGAATGATCGGCCCGCCCGGCTGCACGCACGCCGGCCCGACCGGGTCCGCGCCCTCGAACGGCGGCTCACCGGCGAGCAGTGACTTCAACTCGGCCACCTTGTCGTCGAGCTGCTGGTGCCGTCCCTTGAAATCAGCGCCGAGAGCGCGGTAGTCGTGCTCGCGACCGCCGACGCCCACGGCCACCTCGAGACGTCCGTTCGCGAGCTGGTCGAGAGTCCCGATCTGCTGTGCGACCATCGCCACCGGGTGCTGTGGCAGCACCCAGAGGTTCGCCAGAACCCGCACCCGCTCCGTCACCGCCGCGCAAGCACCCAGCGTCGCAACCATCTCCGGGTTCGAAAACGTCACCCGCTCGCCCACCGAGACACTCGAAAACGGACCCGCGTCGATTCGCCGAGCCCAGTCGACCGTCGTACCCGGTCCGTACCCGGGAGCCATCTGCGGAAGCGCAACACCGATCTTCATACGGCGACCCTCTCAGAACCACCCGACCCCGGTCAGGCGAATTCGATTTCGAGAAGCGATGGCGGTCAACAGATTCAGCGGGCGTCATCCCTCGCCCATCGTCGCGGTGGACGGACCAAGCGGTGTGGTGGCTGGTGGTGGTGATTGTGCCGTCCCCGGCTGTCGTGGGCTGGTTGGGCGTCTGGCTACGACTGCTGGCCAGCGTGATTCTGGGTGGATGGGTCTGGTACGTCGAGTCAGGACCGCGCACCGCGCCGTGGAAGTACTGAACGAGCTGTTCGCCTCCCTGCCGCGCCCGAAACTCGTCGCATTCCTCGACGGCTGTGCCGAAGCCGAGTTCCTGGTCGTCGCAAACCTGTGCGACCTCAACAAATCCACCCTGTCCAAGGCGGTAACTCTGCTGGAGAACGCCGGATACCTCGACGTCACCAAAGGCTACGTAAACCGCAGACCGAGAACCTGGCTCTCCCTCACCCACAAGGGGCGCACCGCCTACCACGCTCACCTCGCCGCCCTGGCTGCGCTCACTCGCAAGGGCAGCGAGACCATGCCCGAATCCTGACCGAACCCATGCTGCATACCGGGCAGTTGGCCAACGAAACATACTGCCACTCAACATATCCGGTAATGGCTCCATTACAGCGCAGCTCATGCCCTGTGCGGCACCCCGGTATGCCTGACTGCGCTACGCGGTCCCGGTGCCGAGTCAGCGAGAGCGACGGTGCCGCCGAGCCGACCGGTGACGGTCATGCATGCAGATGCCATGGTGGGCGCAGACTTCGGCGCTCAACGTGTTGCGCCGCTCATACTTGAACACGTTCAAAAAATGACTTAGTCTCGCAGTTGAACACGTTCAAATCAGCGGGGAGCTGGAACAATGAATCTTGTCGTCGTCACATATGCGACCTACACGACCGTCAGCTTGGCGGTCACGTTCTGGGTGGCGCGGGTCTTGCATCGCACCGGCGCACGATTTCTGGTGGATGTCATGAATGGAGACAGCGACCTGGCCGAAGCCGTGAATCATCTGCTGGTCATCGGGTTCTGGCTCGTCAACGCAGGCTTCGTGGCACTGGCTTTGCGCATCAGCGTCCCAGTCGGCGATGCGCGCGTCGCAATCGAGGAACTCGCCATGAAACTTGGCAGGGTCCTGCTCGTACTGGGCGGCATGCACTTCGCAAACCTGATCGCCCTGAACAAGATCCGCCGCAGCCGGCACAAGGAGCAGCAGGCCGGTGTCCCGCCGGTTCCGGTCGACGCCGCCCAGCTAGCCTGAGCCCCATGTCCCGCCCCGAGCCCGCGACCGCACGCGGCGAGGAAACTCGCCAGCAGATCATCGACGCCGCCCTGCGCCTGTTCGAGCAGAACGGCTATACGAAGACCACCATGCGCGCGATCGCGGGCGAAGCCGGTGTCAGCGTCGGCAACGCCTACTACTACTTCACATCCAAGGAACACCTGGTCCAGGGTTTCTACCATCACATCCAGGCCCTGCACCAACAGCGGGTCGAGCAAGGGCCCCGCAGCGACTCCCTCGCCGCCCGATGGCTGACGATGGAACTGGCCTTCGTCGACGTAGCCGCGCCCTACCACGAGTTCGGCGGCAAATTCTTCGCCATCGCCGCCGAACCCACCAGCCCGCTCAGCCCATTCAGCGACGAAAGCCGACCCGCCCGACAGACATCCACCGCCATCATGAGCGACATGGTCATCGGCACAGATGTCAAGGGTGACAAGCGGCTGATGGCCGAGCTACCGAATCTGCTGTGGCTGGCCCACATGGGCATCGTCCTGTTCTGGGTCCACGACCGCAGCCCTGACCAGGAACGCACCCGACTGCTGATCCGCCGAGCCGCCCCACTGGTCGAACGCATCGTGGCACTGTCGAGACTCCGTCCACTGCGCCCCGTCCTATACCCAGCCCTGGATCTCATCCAGGACCTCAGCAACTAATCAGGCACACCGCTGACGAAGGCATCAGCCCCATCGCACCGGACAGCGTCAGCGCTCCGAAGATCAACGGGCTGAGGTCATCTCACCCGAATGGGCCCGCAATCTACGCGGTTCGAACCGGCGGCGCGGGCAGGCTCGAAGATCGACTCGGGCGGCGACACAGCCGGTGATGCTGGAGGATTCCGTTCTCGGATCTGACCTGCGGAAACCGACTGCGGCCGAAAGTGTCTGGTGAGCGGCCGACATGGCGGCCGCTGCCATCACGGCCACCGTGCGCCAACTCCTCAGCCGCTGACCCACCCGCCCGACACGACGCCCAGCCAGCACATCGACACCCTCCCGGGCCTGGCTCGGCGACGAGCTCGGCAGGCGTCCTGCCGGTCGTTCGGCCCGCAGTACAGTGCCGGTCGTCTAGCACCAGGCTTAAGTAGCGGCATCCCGCGCGGTTCGAATCAGCCAAAGCGGGCGCTGCCGGCGGCGAGACCGACTACGGCCCAGGACATCCTCTTCTGCCGAGTTGCGGACCTTCCTATGGCGCTAACTGCTTGACGACGTGGCAGGGACGCGGGAGCAGGCTGGAGCCAGTCTTCAAGATGTTGTCGACCGCGGAACTGCCGGTGCCAACGACATGAACATACTCGGCGTCGCCAGCGTAATCGGCCCCCATCTGGCTGGCTGGTCCGCCCGTCGCGCTGTTCTGGGTCGCGACCACATGGAACGGGTTGTCGATGCAATCGAGCCAGAGACCGAGAGCATACGACCCGCCCGTCCACGGCGTGGGAGTGAACGGGCCGCCTGCCAGCACTGCACCGTTGATCGTGAACGACACCGGCGTCGAATCCGTCAGGTTGGCGGAGACTGCGACGTAAGTGCAGCCGCCGGAGAACCCGCCGCTGGTACAGCTCGCCGTCAGGTTGGTGATTGTCGCCGACGCCGGTGCCGCGGCGACCGCGAGACTGGCCGCCGCGGCACCGGCCGCGACCGCGAATCCCTTGCCGGTCAGTGATTTCAGAGTCATCGGTGCAGAACCTCTCTTGTTCGATCCCCCCCGGAGATTGCTGCCCGGGCGCTCGCAGCCTAGCCACCGAACCAGCATTGCGAACCGAATTCATTTCACATATTTTGGGGTATTGACACCTCCAGCACCCACCGCGGGACCATCCGCTCATGGCGCCCCTTTAGGTCAAGACTTTGTTAGGGGTTGGGGTTTAGCCTTGTTGGTGGGTCCGGGATGTGGCTTGTCCGAAGGATCGGTGTGCGGGTTGGAGCCGGTCGCGCTGGAGTCAGGTGTCGTTCCCGATTGCCCTGCCGGGCCTGCTGATTCGCGTTGACGCTGGTCGGCGAGCATCCGGACGTAGATGACGTTGGACAGTCGTCGTTTCAGGGCGCGGATCGCTTCCATCGAGGTTTTGCCGGCGAGTCGTTTGTGGTCGTAGTAGGCGCGCCCGGCGGTGTGATGTCGGAGTTGGACGATGGCCATGATGTGCAGGACGCGGTTGATCTTGCGGTTGCCCGAGCGGGAGAGCCGATGTCGTCGCTGATCGCCGGAGGACGCGTCCAAGGGTGCGGTGCCGTTCCAGGACGCGAACCGGGCTCGGGTGGCGAAGCGGTGGATGTCACCGGTGTCGGCCAGAAGCCTTGCTGCAGACGATGGTCCGATGCCGTGCAGGGTCATCAGGGTGGAGCCGCGGTCGGTGACGAGTTGCCGCAGTTGCTTGTCGGCGGCCTTGATCTTGGCGTCGATGGCTTCGAGCTCGTCGATCTGCTCGGTGACCAGTCGTTTCTGGACGTCGGTGACCGGGTCGCAGGCGGTGACCTGAGACAGTAGGGCGCGGGCCTGCATGGCGGAGAGGAATCTTTTTGCGCCGCCGGGCAGCAGGTCCAGCAGCAGTCGGTGGATGCGATTGGCGGTCTGGGTGCGCAGACGACCGAGTTCGTCGCGGCGGTCGGCGAGCAACCCGAGCGCGACGAGTTCCGGATCGGCGTGAACGCGGCGAAGATTCGGTGCGTGCAGCGTGGCGACAGCGACCGAGTGCGCGTCGACGGCGTCGGTTTTGCGGCCGTTGCCGGTGGCGAACACTCGTACCTGCGCCGAGGGTTTGGCGGGGACGTCGATGACGGTTTCGCCGTGGTGGACCAGGCGGTGCGCGAGATGGCGGCTGATGCCGTTGCAGCCTTCGACGGCCCACACGCGGTCGGGGAATTGTTGTGCGGTGGTGAGCATTTCGGTGAATCCGCGGTGGTCGGTGGTGTATCTGCCGCCGGTCAGTACGTGCCCGGCAGGGTCGATGATTTCGATGGTGGCCGAGCGTTTGTGTGGATCCATGCCGATGATGACGGTCATCGCCTTGCCCTCCGAGGCTGGTTCGTGGTGTGCGTGCACGGGGGAGGGCACCGCTTCTTCGAGCCAGGGCATGCCCCTTTTTCAGCCACTCCCGCACGGTGTCCCGGCGGGACGGCAAGCCATGAGTGAGCCACACCGATCCAGCTGGCGGGCAGCCGCATAGGAGAGCATCCCGCCGGGCACCTAGACCGAGTCCTGGCCGGGACCCGGCCCTACCCACCATTTTCTAAGAAGCCGCATACCGCGCTGACCGAACCGGACAGCGCCGGGCATCGGAAGATCAACTGGCCGTGCCGATTCGACGCCGGCGGAACGTCCGCTACTGCCGAATGACGTGCACCGGGATCCCCGGTGCAGCGCCTACCGGTGCGGTTCGTACCCACCACGGATACGAACCGATGGCCGGTAGTACTACTGACTCACCTCTTCTCCCGGAGGGAAGCACCATTGGGGAACTCCGACTGAACCGAAAGCTCCTGTCTCCTTCTCCACTGCGACTGCCGTCAACTCGCCATCCGAGGTGACAAGCCATGCAAGCACCTCCTCAACCGGGGCAGCCTCCTGCCCCCAGGGCAGCCCGCGCACGCGCCACCCGGCACCGGGTAGGGCGGCAACCACACGGCCCGCTCGCTCGAGATGCGAGAAATCTGGGTAATCCGTGACCAGACGCCGGACGCCCCGTTCAGGGTCAACGATCAGAGCAGTCCCAGTGGCTGGGTCCCAGCCATCCACATCCCTTTGCCGAGCCATGAGCGTCTCGGTTCCGCTGAAGATGGCGAGCCAACCGGTGGTATTGAAGTAGCGAATGCTTGACACACCGAACATCATCTCCAACAGGTGTGGCGCTCGCAGTGCGCCCGGAACACACTGTCCTGCCGCATACCGCGCTCACCGAACCGGCCAACGCAGTGCGGCGGAAGATCAACCGGCGGTAGCCCTCCGAGCCGGCCGAACGCACGATCATGCCGATGACCGAGTATCCATTCGTCGGTCAGATGCGCAAGTATGGCGGGATGGCGAGCGACAACTTCATGCTGATCCACGATGCCGAGCTCCTTGCCCAGGGCGAACGGGTTCTCGGTGCCGAGTTCAAAGCGATGCACGAGCGGGTTGTGCAGGTCACGGAGTTGACCTCCCGTCTCAATATCCTGCCCTTCGACGACGAGACCGGAAAGGCAGCCCTGCTCGAACAGATCCTGGGCCGCCCTCTCCCAGCAGGAGTCACGATTTACCCGCCCTTCTACACCGACCATGGACTGCACCTGGACTTGGCCGAGCGCGTGTTCATCAATCAGGGGTGTACTTTCCTGGACTACGCCGGTATCCGGTTGGGCAGGGGCGTGATGATCGGCCCGAAGGCCACGTTCATCACCATGGGCCACCCGGTAGACCCGGAGGAACGGCGCCGATTCCTCACCGGTGCACCGATCGATGTGGCGGAGAACGTATGGATCGGTGCCGGGGCGATGATCCTGCCCGGGGTCAGCATCGGGCGTGACGCGGTGGTCGCCGCAGGTGCAGTCGTGGCCGATGACGTGCCAGCGAGGAGCTTGGTGGCTGGCCCCAAGGCCGCGGTGCGCCGAGATTGGTAGGCGAGGCAGCAGCGGTTCCACTTTGCTGCTGAACGCACTATTCTGCCGCATACCGCGCTGATCGAACCGGCCAGCGCCGGGCATCGAAAGATCAACTGGCCATGCGGATCCGACGCCGGCGGAACGTCCGCTTCTGCCGATGATCGTGCCTCGCGGGGCATACTGGTCGAGGTGAGCGGGATACAGCTAGCTGGCGTGATCGTGGCCCTCATCTCAGGGGATTCGCGATCACCGCAGGGGTCTACGCCTTCGTCAAACAGCACTACCGAGACTCGGTTGACCGAATCAGGATGACACAGTTCGGGGTCGTCCTTCTCGCAGCCATCGCGGTCGCGGGTGAGGTCCTCTATCTGCACTGGCACGACAGGTCCGACTCGTGGGTTTCGGCGAACATGCTGTGGGTTGGAATTGCCTGTGTCGTCTGCTTGATCGGGTGGTTGGGGAAGGTGACTGGGCACAAGCTCGAAGCTGACGATTAACGCGCTGAGGTCATCTTGGTTTCGGAACGCTGTGATTGACCGCGCCAAACATCCGCTCCTGCCGCATACCGCGCTGACCGAACCGGCCAGCGCGGGGCCTCGGAAGATCAACGGGCCGTACCGATCCGAGTCCCGCGGAACGTCCGCTACTGCCGACTACACAGCGTTCCCGACGTTCCTCGCGAGCGTGACGTTGCCCAAGCGCTCATTCTCGAGAATCGCTGTCACGTCGCGAATTTGGGTATGGACCGGATCCCTCAGATGGTCCAGTTGATCGGGTAGTCGACGATCGGGTGGAAGGTCAGGGCATCGAGCTGCTGGAATTCCCCACGGGCGACGGTGACCATTTCGTGCAGCGAATCCATCTGCACCGCATGGTCACTGGAGTCCCAGACGCTGATATTGGCGATCGCGCCCACCGGCGACACGGCCGTATACCAGTGCACGAGTCCCGGCAGTCGTTCGATGGCCGGGATCAGGTACTCGGCCTGCTTGATGGCCAGGGTCTCGACCTCGGCGAACCGGTCGGCGTCGAAGCTGCCGCGGGCGACATGGATGACCGCGGCGGCCGGCACCGATCCGGCGATGGTCCAGTTGATGGGGTAGTTGATGATCGGGCGTTCGAAATGGCCGCCGATCGCTTCCATTTCGCCGCGGGCCACAACGGCCATCAACTTCAGGTCGTCCATCTGCTTGGCGTGCGCCTCGGTGTCCCAGATGCTGATCTGCACCATCGAACCCTCTGGCGAGACGCCGGTGAACCAGGAGATGAGGCCCGGCAATTCCTTGATGGCCGGGATCAGGTAGTCCGCCTGCGTGGTGACCAGGGCGCTGAAGTCCGCGAAGAGGCTCGGGTCGAAGGTGGCCCGTCCGACACGGATCACCGCGCTCACCGGCAACGACTCCGTCATGATGGTTCCTTCCATCTGTCAATTACGTTCCGATGTACTATCGCAATGTAATGAGCGCCCCGCAACCGAAAGCCGGACGACCGAGGAACCCGGCCCTGGACCAAGCGATCTTGGCGGCCGCCGCCCACTCGCTCGGCGAACTCGGCTACGCCCGCATGTCGCTGGAATCGGTCGCGGCCGCCGCGGGCACCACCACCCCCAGCCTGCGCCGCCGCTACCGAAACAAGGCGGAATTGGTTGCGGCGGTGATCGGTTCACTGCGGGTCGTGGAGCCACCCGCCGCCGCCGCGACCCCGCGCGCCCACGCCCTGGCGATCCTGGAGAACTTCCACGACAACCTGCGGGCCGGTCCCGCCATGGCCATTCTCGGCTCACTACTCGCCGAGGAAGGCCGCCACCCCGAACTGCTGGAATCGTTCAAGACCCGCATAGTCGAGCCGCGCCGCGCCCTGCTGCGAAAAGCCCTGGCAGTGGGCGATTTTCCCGCGTCCACCGATCTCGACGTCCTCACCGGCATGCTCATCGGCTCGTTCTACGGCAGCTACGTCACCCTGGCCGGCATTCCCGACGACTGGCCAGGCCGCGTGCTGAGCGCCATCTGGCCACCCGAATAGGCCAGCCTACGAATGCCCGACCCACCCGGCATCCGGTCTCGGCTGAGTGTGCAAGAACATCCGAGGCCTCGGCGGCCCCAATAGAACGACCTATTCTGCCGCTTGCAAGGCTGTTCGGACCGGCCAGGCCGCTGGCGGCCGAACTCAGGGATCTTCCGAATGCCGACCGCATGAACCCAGGCGAGGATGATCGAATGAAGTCGATCCAGCGGTAAGAACCACCTCGGTTTGCAGGAGAACGCGAGACGCTCACCGGTTTTCTCCAGTATCAGCGAGAAACTCTGGCGTGGAAGTGTTCAGAGCTCTCGGCTGCCCAGCTGCGGAAGCACGCGGTGTCACCATCAAAGCTGTCGTTGCTCGGCCTCGTCCGTCATCTGACTGACGTGGAACGAGGCTGGTTCGCCCGCACCCTCGGTGGCACGAACGCGCCCGCGTTCTACTGGCGGGCCGACCGATCAGCGGGTGCCGTCGCGGACGCGGTCGTCAAACGGGTCGGCGGGTGAAGCGGGGTTTCGCCAAGGCGATCGTGACGATCGGAAAGCCGAGCAGGGCAAGGCGGATCACGTGGTCCATGAATCCTGCCGGGCCGGTACCGAGGAGGTCCGGTTTGACGACTGCTCCGAAGACGCCCAGCACGATCACCAGGGCACAACCTGCCATCACCAGGATCTGTCCTGGTCCTCGGCGCACGATCAGCAGGATCGCACCGACGATCAGTAGGAGCGCTGCGCTCGGATCGAAAACGGCTGCCAGCCAGTAGTAGCCGCGCAACCATCCCCGCGGCATGACGGTGTACAGGTCGGCGAAGCCGGCGCTGTAACCGTCACGCAGGGCATGAACTGCACTGAGGGCCCCCACTGTGGCCGCCAACCCACCCAGAAAAGCCAAACTGACCACGGCTGCACCACTTTTAACCACGCCCGATAGTACGCATCAGATCACGGACTAAGCACCCGCGGCACCGGCGGTCCACCGCGGGCGGGTTGGGCGAGGGTCAGGTAGTCGGTGTAGCCGATGTGGGTGCCGCCGTAGAAGGTTGCCTGGTCGGGGGGTGTTGAATGGGCCGCCGGCCTCGGGTGGAACCTGTCGGTGATCGATCGGGCCGAGGGTGGCTGCACGGCGGGACCGAGGTGGTCATCGCAACGTCCGAGCGCGGTGGCGGGGAAAGCGTCGGGGCGGGGTGTCTGACCGCCGGTAAGGCCCGGGATGGCGGCAAACATCCGCAAATGCCGCTGACCGCGCTGACCGAACCGGCCAGCGCCGGGCATCAGAAGATCAACTGGCCGTGCCGATCCGAGGCCGGCTGAACGTCCGCTACTGCCGAATGGCGCGCGTTTATGAACAGCTGCCGGTCATCGAAGCGGGGTGCTCAACCTGCGATCGCCGTCCGCGAGTGCCCCCTATGGGATGTCGCCACCGGCCAGAAGCAACGATCTCCGCTGATTCGCGGCTGCCGTGGCGAGGATTTCTGGTACGTCTTCGGCCAGCAGGAAGCCTGCCGCGACCGTCTTGTCGGTTGCCGCTCGGAATGCTGGGAGGTAGTCGTCCGGAGGGGGTCCCGGGAGTGGTCGCGTGCAGCCGAACATGATCGCCGGGCCGCCGTCCTCCTGTCCGAGCCCGGACAGCACCGCCAATGGTACGTCCAGCCACGGCGTGCGGATGCCGCCCAGCGCGTTGCCGTGGACGTCCAGCACCAGTTCCCCGGCGGATACCGTGAGCCGATCGGCCAGCGCCGGAGCGGGTCCGCCGTCGGCCCATTGGGACAGCGCCGCGATGGCTGTCTGCACGACGTAGTGATGTTGTGGCCCGGAATTGATCGGCTCGGGGAAATCGACGCCCAGCGGATTGCGTCGCGGCGCCATCCGCTCGGCCAGTTCCTCCGCGGTCAGAGAGCCCGAGTCGGTGAACGATGCACCGACGCTGTAGGAGTCCGCGTGCGCGGCGCCGGCCAGCTCCCAGAGCCGGAAGCGGTCGGAGTCGCGCTGGCGGGAGCCGATCGAGCGCATGAGGCCGACCACGTCGGTCTCGGTTTGGAGCATGAGCACCGGCGCGGTCGAATCCGCACGCACCCGCGTACCGCCTTCCAGCGCCTCGGGGTCCACCAAGCCGGTCAGCGTGGCAGGGCGGCCCGGCCGCCCGTCGATGAGGTACGCGTCGTACGGCGAGCCATGCGGCGCAATGGCATTCACAAATGTGACGAGCGTGGCCGCGGATTGGGACTGCCCGGCCGCGAGCAGCTGGCGGGTCCGTGGCAGCAGCCTTCGAACCAGTTCTCCCGCCTGCCGGTAGATGTCGTAGCAGTAGGCATCGCCAGGATGCGACAGATCGGCGTACCGCACCGGATCCGACTGCTTCAGCGGCGGCAGTATCACCGAGTTCCAGGTGTCGTCTTCCTCGGCCGCCGCGGCCATGACGCTGCCGCCGTGAATCGGTGCGTACTGCGCGGAAACCCCGATCCAGGCCATCCGGGCCCGGATGAGATGCCGGTGTGCCAGCAGCCAGATCGGCGGCGCGTCCGCGCCGGAGGAGGCGTTGAGCCACTCCACGACAGCGGTTCCGCAGTAGCCCTCGACCGGTCGGTACACCACGAGTCTGGTCGTGAACGGTGCAAGGCCGTCCGGCTCGGTCACCCACTCCCCCTCGTCACCGGCCGAGCCGGTCAGGCGGTAGGACCCGGCTGTACCGGACAGGAAGTACTCCTCGGCGATGTAACCGACATCGGCCAGTGGGAAGAATGTCGAGATCAGGTTGATCGGACCTGCCACCGGACCGGAAAGCTTCATCTCGAAACCCTAACAAGTGCTTGGTTTTTGGACAATCGCCGGACTCGCGCCGACCCGCCAGCGGGCGGGTCACTCCGGCTTGGCTGGCCAGCCCGCACGATCCAACAGATCAATGGCGACATCGCTACAGTCTGCCCGTGGTGGACGATGAGCCGCGCCGGTCTGCCTTTTCTCTTCGATGTCCGCCTGGAGGCTCTCGTTCCGTGGACGGCAGACAACGAATGAACCTCGGGTCACGCTGACGAAGATCGAATGATGATGACGCAGGTGACCGCACATCCGGAATTGCCGCGGAGCACGCGGTTCGATCCGGCCTCGTGGCGCTGCCGAAGGTTGCTGTGAGCTACCGATGTACGTACGAGGTCGGTAGCACCTGCGCTACTGCCTCGTGGTCCATGCCAGCCACTCTTCACGGTAGGCAGTCCAGCCGCCCTGGGGATGCTCGTCAGGTCTTGTTTCCAGCCTCGGCTGCTTTTCGTCCAACGCGGGAGGATATCCAGCCTCACCGGGGAATCGGTGAGATCGATCCGGCCAAACGCATTGCAGGACGGGCCATTCCGGGGTGGCGCGGTAGTAACGAATCGCCGTGCCGAACAATGGCCTGCGCCAGGGCTCGGCGATCGGTCGCAATCTCATCCGATAGTCCGGCAGTACGTCGTCGATCCACTGATCGACGTGGAGTTGTGTGCCAGCGGCGACCTGGTCGCCGATGAGGTTGAGTATCGCCATCGCGTTCTGTGGCGGTATCCCGAAGATGGCAACCTCCGGCACGCGATAGGTGTGCCACAGACCCACGGTGAACGCCCACGGGCCAGTGGTGTCGGTCCCGGGTATAGCGAGCACTCCCCAGCCGTGTTCGCCGATATTGTCGACCAATCTCTGATCACCTGAGTGCATGTCGGCCCGATCGCCGTAGTCATGGCAGGTCACACACCGACAATCCGAACTACTCACAGGCGCGACCCTAGCAATCGCCCGACCCGTTCGAAATGGAGCCGGGCGCACGCTCATACCGCTGACTGCACCGGGCGGCTGGCTTTCGCCCAGGAAGGGCAGCCATACAGCGGCCCGATCTCGATGGCGTTACTGCGGCTTGGCGCATCGGGCGGCAGACTCGGCTACGACGAATTTGACGTCGTTGGGCTCGGCCGACACCGCTCCACCGACGGCTGGCGCGCCGATGCGGAGGCAGGCGGGGAATACGATGCATCAGAAGGCGATCGGACCTGAGGGCGCCCACCCGATCTGACTATAGGGCGACGCCGGCCAGGTTGGCTCAGAATGGATCGACGTCTGCACATTACGATGACCGACCGCGAACTCGATGATCGGCGAGTCGGCGACCGTTTGCTGTGTACGGTGCATATCACGAAAGGCGGCTTGGGGCAGGGCGCTTATCAAGCCCATGACCATTCCGAGGTGGGCATCAGCGACTGCCACCCACAATAGGCATACCCTCTATCCGCCTCTCGCAGGTTTCGAGGGGAGGCAAGGGGTCCCGGACTGGTGAGATCGCCGAAAATACAACAAAGTTCGCGTAGCACCTGGTCAATACTGGTTGAGTCTGCGTACCCGCACGCGATCAGGAGCAATCCGGGATCCCTCGGGCGTCATGACTGCCAGCCTCGGCAGGGGCTCACCGGAGTCGATGTCGACCAGTTCCGAATGCCGCTCGCCGGGCGAGAAGGCGTGATCGCGCCCCCATTGACCGAGCCCGAGGATCAGGTCGAACAGATCGCGGCCGCGATCGGTGAGGACGTATTCCTCGAATCGGCTTCCGTCGGAGGCGGGTTCGACATGGAGTATCCCGGCGTCGGTCAGCCCGCGCAGACGAGCACTGAGGATGTTCTTGGCGATGCCGAGGCTACGCTGGAACTCGCCGAAGCGCCGTTTGCCGTCGAAGGCGTCGCGAAGGATCAGCAGCGACCATCTGTCGCCGACCAGATCGATGGTGCGTGCGATCGGGCACGCGGGATCCGTCCAGTCGCTCTCCGGCGTTGCGCGACTCATGATCCTCCCGGCTCGAAGTGTCTCGGTACCCACATCCTCCATGGTTGCAAATCGAGACCATCACCGCCATGATGGTTTCAAATCAAAACCATGGAGGGCTTTTCCCGATGATACCCGCCGCTGAAACCTTCGACGAAACCTTCCCTTTCCCACCGCATTTCACCGCCGCGGCAGGGTTCCGCATGCACTACGTGGACGAGGGCTCCGGTCCGGTGATCCTGTGCCTGCACGGCGAGCCCACCTGGGGTTACATGTTCCGCCACGTCATCACCGCGCTCGCGCCCGGGCATCGCGTGGTCGTGCCTGATCACATGGGTTTCGGCAAGAGCGCGACCCCGGCCGACCGTTCCTATTTACTGCAGGACCACATCGACAATCTCGAAGCCCTCGTCCTCGAGCTCGGACTGCGCGACATCACACTCGTCATGCACGATTTCGGCGGCCCCGTCGGTATGGGCCTCGCATCCCGGCATCCGGAACTCATCGCCCGCGTCGTCAGCGTCAATGGGCCGACACCCTTCGGCCAACCCGATCTCCTCGATACCCTCACCGCCAACGCGTCCCGGTCGCCATGGTTCCGCTGGATCGCCGAGGCCCACGACCGCGACAGTCTGCGCAGCACGCTGGGGCACCTCGGCTACAACATCCTGAGTACCTTGAAACTCAATGGCTTCCAGAACAATTCGATCATCACACCGACCTGGCTGCGTGCCTACGGCTCCCCGTTCCCGACAGCTGCGGACACGCTCGGAGCCATCGGCTGGGCCGAGGGCTTCGCGCAGGGCGCCCATACCTTCGAGACTCCATCCGACCACGCCCGCGAACATCTGAAATCCTGCCCAGCACTGGCCATCTGGGGAATGGCCGACGACACCCTCGCCGCCGACCATTTCCTACCGCTGTTCCGGGCAGCCTTCCCCAACGGCCAGGTCAACGAGCTCCCCGACACAGGCCACTACAGCCTCGAAGACAATCCAGCCATCATCACCGCACTGCTGAAACTGTTCCTCGACACGACCGCGTAATCCACGCGGGAGAAACCGGGATCCGCCGCTTCGGCAGCGCAATCCGACGTGACAGACGAGCACCCTCGCCCCTCCGGTCGTGCCAGATGAACGTCCCCCAACGCCGTGAGCAGCACTGTCCGACCCGACCGGCGGGGCAGCAAAGATCAACAGGCCGTGCGGATCCGAGGCGACGGAACGTCCGCTACTGCCGCGTACCGCGCGTTCTGCTCTGGCGGTTCGCCGGGACTGCGGCATCGTGAAGGATGGCTACCTCTCCCGATCTCGACGTCACCTTCGCCGGTGAGGACCTCGTGCTCCAGCTGGCCACCCTCGCCTACCTCGCCCCGCTTCTCCGCGGTCTCACGTATCCACACCAAATCCGACCTGCGCCTGTACTTCTACTGGTGCACCGACCACCAGCTCACCCCACTGACCGTCGCCCGCACCGAGGTCGAACGGTACATGCGATGGATGCAGGAGATCCGCCACTTCAAATCCGCCACCGTCGCCCGCCGCCTGGCCGTGGTCGCCGGCTTCTACCGCACCTGCGTCATCGACGGCATCCTTGACCGCTCCCCCGCGGAGTACGTGCGCCGGCCCCGGGTGTCGAACGAGTCACCGACACTGGGACTTTCACACCTGCAATTCGAAGCCCTGCTGTGCGCAGCCCGCGACTCGGACAACCCACCGGACTTCGCGCTGGTCGCCATGCTCGGACTGCTCGGGTTACGGATCAGCGAAGCCTGCCGCTGCGATATGAGTGATCTCGGCGAGGAACACGGCCACCGCGTCCTGCACACCATCGGCAAAGGCTCGAAGATCGCACTCGTGCCACTGCCGCCCGCGGTCGGCCGGGCCATCGACCGCGCCGTCGACGACCGCGGGCGCGGCCCGATCCTGCTCAACCTCCGCGGCCGGCGCATTGACCGCCACTGCGCCACCCGCCGCTTGCGGCACCTAAGCCAGGCATCGGCGGTGCGGTTGCCGAAGCTGCACCCGCACATGCTGCGCCACACCTTCGTCACCACCATGCTCGACGCCGGCGTGGACCTGCGCGATGTCCAGATCGCCGCCCGCCACGCCGACCCACGCACAACGATGCGCTACGACCGCGCCCGCACCAACCTCGATCGACATCCGAACTACATCCTGGCCGCCTACATGGCCTCAGCCACATGACATCTCAACTATCCGCACATGCCGAGTGCCGCAAGCCATTCCCTTGGATGCGGAATTGCTGCGCCCTTGCATAGGGTGGCGGCTATCGGGCCTCCATGGTGGAGTGTATAGATGACGAGATGGCAAGTCCTTCAAGACCCGTCACCCTGGCAAGACCCCACTCGAGGTCTCAGGTTGAAGGTTGGCCGTCAACTCACGCTTCAGCCACAGAATCCCAGCAGAGTTCACCCAGGCGACAAGTTGGTCTATGCAGGTCTGCTGATCCTCAACACCGGTAGCGAAACCGTCGAGCGGGAGACTGTCAGAATCACTGTGCCGGAGGCAGTTTCACTGCACACACCCGTTGCGAGCAGGTGGCTTTGGGACAACCTCGCCGGGGGCGGGTGCCAGGGAGTGCTGTCGGATGACCAGCGCACATGGGCGGGCGAGGTGAACCTCAATGTTTCGCCAGGTGAGTTCAAACTGTTTTCTACCGGCCTCAGCATCGCCGAGGACGCAGCGCCGGGACTGGTCGAAATCATCGTCGAGGCGGGGGCTCCCGCTTTCGCTGACGGACTGGCGTTTGTCGAGATTACCGCTGGGCTACACACCTAGCTGCTGCTTCGTGCGGTAATGCCGCATACCGCGCTCACCGAACCGCCCAACGCAGTGCGGCGGAAGATCAACCGGCCGTAGCCCTCCGAGCCGGCCGAACGTCCGCTACTGCCGATGTGCGTGCAATCGATGGTCCGTCGGCGTGCGCGAAGTGTCGGTGCTCCATGCCACCATCCATATATGTCACTGGAGTTCTTCAATGGGTTGTCCGGGACGCTGGCGATCGAGCTGACGGAACCGACCGAGAATGTCGCGGCGAACCTGTCTAATCAGCGCGCGACAGCAACCGCGGCGATCAGGGGAGTCTCGTTCACGCTGAATGTGTTCGAAAATGGGGAGGCTCGTGACTTGACCGTCAACGAGTTCGACCGCGTTGTCCTGGAATCGCCCATGCTGAACTTGCGTGGGTTCGGTGACCCCGTTGAACACCGAGCGCCCAACGGTAAGTGGTTCACGGTGCGTGACCTTGCCGCCGCCATCGCCGAGACGGAAAGGAGCACTCGCCAGCAGTCGCAGTGGTTCGGCGGCGTCGACGTGCATCACACCTTCTTCGAAGGCATCTACAAGAGGGACGATGGAGTTTGGGAGATCTACTGGGGGTCGTGAAAATCCTGTATTGCCGCATACCGCGCTGACCGAATCCGAACCCACCGGTTGAGCGGTAGCGGTGTCGAAGCGGTCGAGACGGCTCCGCTCGGCGCGGTCACGTCGACGGCGAAGATCGAAGCCGAACATTCCGGCCCCGATACCGTCGAGGACCTTTTGCGGCTTCCGCCGCGCGTTCCTCCGCTCAGCTGCTCGTACAGGCAGTGTCCTGTAATCAGCGTAAGGCGTTTTGTGTCAAGCGGTTCGGTCGGTGCCTCGGTCTGTCGTCGTCCCGGCATAGCGGTAATGGGGTTGGTTCCCTGCAGCGTGTAATCGGGTTGAGTGACGACAGGTCGGGGCTGCCCAGGATTACAGGCGAGATCACGGGGTGTCTCGATGCCGCGTAGGGCTCGCCCCGACCGACCGCTCGACGGCCGCCGGTCAGGCGGCGGTCGAGATCGTGGATGGTTTCGGTCTGCCGTGAGTGGCGATCTCGGCGTCCCAGTGTTGGCCGGTGGTGACGACGGCATGCAGGTGCCGCAGGATGGCTGCCGCGATCGCGGCTTCGGCCTGGGTCGGGGTGAGTCCTTCTCATCGGTCTTGTCGCTGGTGAGGTCTTCGGCACGGCGCGACCACGCGGTCATCGCCGGTTGCACACACACGAAGGCCATGCCCCGGTCAGCGGCCAACTGCCCCAGCACCCGCCACCGATGCCCGGTCGGTTCACACGCCACCGTCACACCGGCGAACCCCAGCCCTGGCAGCGTGCTCGGCCGCCCAGTCCAGGCCAGCACCAAGATCCCATGCACGACACCAGAAAGTTCTGCGCGCCAGCACTTTCGAGTCATGATCAACGACCACCACCATCTGTTTGCGTTCGGCCAGATCGATCCCGACTATCGCGTTGCTCACCGGGACCAACCCCCGCAGCCTCGCCAAACGCGCGTTCCGGTTGCGATCACCCCGGGACACGCCACTACCGTTACCCATGGAACGTCCTCCTACCGCGATGGGACACCAAGCCCGACAAGCGCATCAGGAGGACGTTCCCCACGTCCAGACATCCAACGCACAGAACGTCTTTCTATGCCGCATGGCGCGCTGACCGAACCGGCCAGCGCGGGGCATCGAAAGATCAACGGGCTGAGGGTCGCTCGGCCGCCGGCAGTGCACGCTATTGCCGAGTTGAGGAGAATGGATCGCGGCGAGCGGTTGCGGTTCAGCTGCCGGCCTGCGGTTGGATCGGTCGAAGTCCTGACCGTCCAGCACCCAAGTGGTGCGCCGAACAGGGTCTTCGATGGCCAGATGTAGGTACCAAGGTCGTCGCTGCAGTCACGCCAGGTCATGCAGCGGATTCGATCCGCGAAGTCGTTGATGTCGTCGACATCGATGGAAACGACCATCAAACCCAGTAGCCGCCAAAGCCGAAGGCGCCCTTACGATTCGGACACTCGTGCTGCATAGTCGAGATCGCCGCCCAACAGATCGAGCAACACGTGGTAGGCGTCAGCGAAGTCGACCAACGCCGCTTCCCGGGTTCTTCTGGATCTTCCCAGCCATTGACCGTGAGCTGGTGGGCGATGGCTTCCTGTGCTGTACCACGGACGACGGAAATCCAATCGATGATCGTCCGGCGCCTTTCCGCCACGCCGAAGTCGAGGGGAATTGGGAGGTTTCGCTTTTTCCGCCGATGCTATTGCAACGGGAGATCACGGCCTCGCCACCGAGTTGGCCAGGAGATGCCTTGTGGCTATGGATAGTCGCTCGGCGTCCGCGGGGTTGAGGGTCGCGAGAGTGAGTGGAAGCGTCTTGCCGCGGTCGATCGCGGTCAAGGCGGCGGTGGGCGGGCGGTCGATGAACTCGTGGATCGGCTGGACAGATTGTTCGACGGTGCGTGCCGCGAGCGCAGCGGCGACACGGATGAACGCACGCGCTGCGGCAGGGAGCGGGGTGAGGTCGCCGCTTTTGGTAAATCCGGGGTGGTACAGCACGTATCGGATCGGGTTCTCGGGTTGCGCGGCATAGGCGACGCCGAGCAGATCGTTGGCGCGACCGGCCTGGAGCTGCGCGGCGATGGTGCTGTAGCCACGCTCCAATTGAAGGTCGTTCCAGTGGATCTCGCCCTTGGTGGCGCCGACGCCAGCCACATTGACGATTACCGGGCTCGCGCTTCGCGACAGCAGCGGCTCGAGTTCGTGGCTGAGCACGTAGCGGCTGAGGTAGTAGAGCGCGAAGGTGCGCTCGAGCCCTTCCGTTGTCATGGTGCGTCGCGGCGACTGTCTATTCGCGAACAGACATAGCGCGTCGATGGCTTGATGCCGGCTGGATATCTCGCGGATGGCGGCACGCGTGTCTGCAACGCTGGATAGATCGGCCTGAACAAAATCGAACCGGCCGCCGACGCCGATCCGGTTGGCGTCGGCGACCGTTCGCTGACCCTTGCCGGGATTGCTGCCGATGACGACGACGCGATCGGCGCGCGCGGCGCGGGCCAAGGCCAAGGCGCGGCCCATGCCGTCGGTGCCGCCGCTGATGACGATGACGCGGGAGCGGTCCGAGCTTGGTGTGGGCATGGGCAAAGTCCTTCCGGCGGTTACTGATCGTGCGTACCGTCATCATCGGTAACCACGACCCTTCGAGGAAGGAGGCAGTTTCATGTCCGATACGAACATCCCTGTGCCTTCCATGGTGAGCGCGGAACTGCCGAGCCCCGTCCCGGTCGAGGAATACGAACGGTGTGCGGTTACCGATGTGCTCCGTCGTATCGGCGACAAGTGGTCGATCCTCGTCATTGTGCTGCTCGGCAAGCGCCCCTACCGTTTCGGTGAGCTACATCGCGGGATAGAGACGATCAGTCAACGGATGCTGACCCGCACGCTTCGTGGCTTGGAGCACGACGGCCTGGTCCACCGCGAGGTGTTCCCCACCAACCCGCCGAGCGTCGAATACAGCCTCACTCCGCTCGGTCACTCGTTGCTCGGGCCGCTGTCCGCCCTCGCCGACTGGGCCGTCGAGCACCAGCCTCAGATCGCAGCCGCCCGCGCAGTGCGACACGACGCCCACACCCACGTAGCCGACCGGGACTTCGAACGTGACTGAAAGTGGGGAGTTCAAGAACTGGCGGGTGTTCCGCTCCAGGCCATGAGCGACGAGATCCGGGCTGCAGCGGGGCCGGAGGGAGGCGAGACCGTAGGGAGCGCTGGGAATCCGCACGGACGCACGGGGATTCAAGCGCGCCGCGTAAGGCGCCGTGACGGTTGCCGACCGTGATGGCGGCCTCGTCGCGGGAGCCGCCTCGGCGGCGAAGGCAGTCAGTTCATGTTGATGGTGTGGCGTTCGATCACGTCATCGACCGGGCGGCCGCGTTCACCGGGTTCCGACGGTTCGGTGCCGTCGAAGATGGCGTCGAGGACCGCGGCGTGGTCGAGGGTGGCGGGCAGGCGGTGGGAGGCGCGGGCGCTGACGATGACCACGTGCAGGACGGCCGCGTAGATGAGCGAACGGGGAGCGGTCAGCCGCCACCCGCGACGCTCGCGGTCGCACAGCCGGGCTTCGACGGTATCGAGTACGTCCTGGATGACCTGGATCTCGATCCGGCCGGGGTCATCGCAGGGCATGACGACCTCCGAGAAACAGTGCGCCACAACCGAACACCGCCATCCGCAACACGACGAGAAGGGACCTACGGTGCACACCCGGCACCCGTGCCGCACGCGGATCGAGCACCATTCGCCCGGCTGCGACCAGCGCGGTCCGCGCCCGCCACCGCACCCAGCAGCTGTCCACCCCGCATCCGAGATGCACCTGCATTGCGGTATGCGCTTGTCCGGCAGTCAATGTGCCGGGATCGTCGTAGCACGACCACAGCCCACGCACCGCATACCCGGCCGCGTCGACCTCGGCGTGCTCTGTGTCAACGGTTCGCTGCTTCTCACGTTCGATGCGGTCGATGATCGACTGCACCGACCACGGATTGTTTCTGGACATCATCGACCCCCTACTCGTCGGACGGCTATGCCGCGCCGAGCATTTGGAGAACCAAATGGTGTGATTTCTCGCCGGGCGTGCGATCAGGACACCACCGATGTCCTGGCGAGACAGCGAATTCGGACGTTCCGAACACGATTGGTTCGATTGGCCAGGACGGGGTCCGCGCCCGGCGTACAGTCTGTTCCGCGATGGCGCGTGTTCCGTTCCGAAAATCCACAGGATGCACACATGACCAGCGATGACGAACCCTCGACACTGCCCAGGCGGCAACTGGGCCGGATCCTGCGCGAGGCCCGCGACAGCCGTGGATTCTCGATGGATCGTGCGGCTCGCCTGGTAGAGCTGAGCAAGACCGCGTTGCATCGCATCGAGACCGGCGGCGTGAAAAAGCTTCGCATTCGCGACATCCGAGCGTTGTGCGAGCTGTACGAGGTCACTCCCGCCGATACCGATCGGGCCGTCGAGCTTGCCAAGCAGGCGCAGGTCACCTCCTGGTACACCGCATTCGGCGGTCTCTACAGCGATACGACGTTCAATATGTTTGTCGGACTGGCGGCATCGGCCCAGCGTCTGATCACCTACCACGAGATCGTTCCCGGCCTCCTGCAAACCGCCGACTATGCCCGCGCCCTGATCAGCGCGTTCTATGTCGACAGCAGCCGGGAAGACATCGACTGCCGGGTCGAGTTGCGGCTCAAACGGCAAACGATCATCACTCGCAAAACCGATCCGGTGAAACTCGAGCTGCTGCTTCACGAGTCGGCACTGCACCGCATGATCGGCGGACCGCGCGTCATGGCTGCTCAGCTGCAGCACATGGCCGAGATCGGCAAGCTGCCGAACGTCTCGCTGCGCGTTCAGCCGTTCGCGAGTGGGTGCAGCCGTGGTCTGCTGCATGGCCCCTTTGTCATTCTCGAGTTCGGACAGAATGCCAAATCTCGCCCGATCGAGCCGCCTCTCGTCTATCTCGAGGGAGCGGGCAAACCGGACATCTACATGGAAAGCAGCGACGACATGCAGCGCTACCATGAAATAGCCTCGGCCATAAGGGAAACCGCATTGGACGAGACAGCAACACGAGACCTGCTCAGACGGGTGGCAAGGAGTCATACAGCATGAACATCGACCTGTCCGGAGCGCAGTGGTTCAAGAGCAGCCACAGTAGCGGCCAAACCGAATGCGTCGAAGTGGCCTGGCTGACCGAAGGCACGGTCGGAGTTCGCGATTCGAAGAACCCGACCGGCCCCGCCCTCGTCTTCGCCCCCGGCGAATGGGATGCCTTCGCCGCCGGCATCATTCGAGGGGACTTCAACGACCTGGTCTGAGGGTCGATCAGTGCCAAATGTGGGAAGAACCCCGTCGGTCCAGGCGGCATCATCTGCGCTGGGTGTCGTGAAGCTATCGAGGCGTTCGAACGCGAACACTCCCTTATGCGCTACTCGTGCAGTCCACGCAGGCCACATGTGGCGTGAATCCCGAAGCGATTGAGATCATTATCCGTGGACACAGAATGCCCGCCCGGGCCGCGCTGAAAGAAATTGCCGCCCGGGCGGGCGCTAACCCTTTGCGCGCCGACGCGGTGTTGTTGGGATGTCGGCACCGAGAAACCTATCGCGGCAGTCGCATTCCATCGATGACGCACAGTGCCGCTCATGCGACAGTATGTGCCGGTGCTGACCGGCGCGGTTCCACTTGAACACCCAATGATCAGCCACAATCTCGAACAGCACCTCGGCGGCTCTACCGTTGTGGCAGCGCGAGATCGTCTATCATCCGGCAGACCATCAACGGCATGCACGCACACGAGGGGAACGTGAGGACTCACGCGAGACGGGCCACTGCGGCCGATAGCGATCTGGACCCCGGATGGTTCGACGACGACGCCCAGCAGTCCGCGGCCTGGCTCGCGTGGAGCGACCAGGCTGCGATCGATGCCCGCATCGAGACGTTGTTCACCGAGACGCTGCCCCGGCTGGAGGCGGTACAGGGCAGCGAGGGCCGCCCCTCGCTCGATGACCGATTCAGCGCCGCTGCGTTCGACTGGATCGTTTCCCTGATCGACACCGCTGTGCTTGGCGAGGATGGACGGTACGCGCCCGAAAACGGTTATCTCGCCGACCAATTCATCACCTATATCGGTGAGTGGATGGTGCGGCGTGTCGAGGGTGTTTGGTTCAACTCACCTCAGAACGGTGCGCCGATCTTTGACCGGTACGGTCCGGCGGTTGGTTACCGGTGGTCGCAGGAGTCGACGAACGACTTTCTGGTGTTGCTGTTCATGATGGCCGTCGATAGCGACGATGCCCCGTATGGGTACTTCGTGGACCTATTGCACGGGCGCGCACTGACGTTCGCGGAGGAGCGAGGTCGGCAGGATCTGGAAGCGGAGATCTTGGCGTGATCGTGCGCCGGCATTGATCCGCAGGAGCAGCCCGACGGCCTGAAGCGGTGCGCCCGCTACCGTCTCCGGTGAGAATGCACCGACGCCGAGGAAGACGGTCGATGAAAGTCTATGCAGCCCTGGATCCGCGACTGCCGCTGTCCGAGGTGCCGCGGGTGGCGCGGCGGGTGGAGGACCTCGGATTCGATGGGCTTCACATCCCCGAGACGATCCACGATTCGTTCGCGGTCGCGCTGCTGGCGGCGGAGCACACCAGCCGGATCACCGTGCGCACCGCGATCACGCTGGCCTTCGTCCGGAGCCCGACACTGGTCGCGTACAACGCCTGGGATCTCGCGAAATTCTCCGGCGGGCGCTTCGAGCTGGGGCTCGGAACGCAGATCAAGCAGAACATCGAAGGCCGTTTCGGGATGCCGTGGACCGAACCCGTCGCCCGGATCGGGGAGTACGTGACCGTGCTGCGGGAGCTGTTCGCCGCCTTCGCATCCGGCGATTCGATCCATTTCGAGGGGGACAGCTACCGGCTGACCCGGTTGCAGCCCTACTTCAATCCCGGCCCCGACGACATCGCCCCGCCACCGATCCTGCTCGGCGCGGTGAATGCCGGGATGTGCCGCCTCGCAGGACAACTCGCCGACGGCGTGATCACCCACTCCACCAACTCCGATCCGGGATACCTGCGCGACGTCGTCCAGCCCGCATTGCACGCGGGCGCCGCGGAACGCTCACGCAAGGCCCCCGGAATCATCGCCGCGGTCCCGATCGCCACGGGCGCCACGGCAAAAGAGGTGGCCCGCGACCGTGAGCGGCAACGGCGGCTGCTCGCCTTCCTCTACTCCACCCCGTCCTACCGGCCGACGCTGATCCGCCTCGGTCTGCCCGAATTGTTCGATCGCCTGCGCGAATTGGTGAAAGCGCAACGCTGGGACCAACTCCACGACGTGGTCACCGACGACGTCCTCGACGCGCTGCTCATCTGCGGCGACTACGACGCCCTGCCGGACCTCGTGCGTGACCGCTACGCCGGCCTCGTCCACGGCATCGTCCTACCGGCACCCACAGCCGACCCCGAGAACACCCGGTTGATGCACGCGATCGAGTCCCTCCGAGCGTCGTAGCGAGAACAGCACGCCACTTCATGTGTGCGCGGCTCCCCCGCCCGGGAGGATGCGCGGTGTCGAACTTCCGGAAAAGCGCGGGTTGGAGCCCCGCGGTGATCACGACACCGCATGCTCATGCGCTGAGACCGCCCCGGCAGTTGCTGATCGGCGATGTAGTTACGGGCGATCGCCGGCGACGGGACCGTTGTCGTCACTGCGGGGACCTAAGTCCTCTGTTTCCGGCAGCCCGGCGCGCGGAGTGTGGGAGGCATGGACACGAACGCCTCCACCTCACGTCCTGTCGTCCGGCCCGACGACCTGCGACAGCGGGCGGTCGACCGCGCCGTGGCTGCCGAGCACCTGCGCAGCGGGACCCGCCACGATGCGCGCGCCGCGGAGCTCCGGGAAACGCACACCGGCCTGGTGGTGTTGGTCGGGGATCGGGCGTACAAGGTGAAGAAGCCCATCGTCACCGACTTCCTCGATTTCGCGACGACCGAGGCCCGGGAACACGCGCTGCGCCGCGAACTCGAATTGAATCGGCGCTGGGCGCCCGATGTCTACCTTGGCCTGGATCATCTCACCGGTCCGCTCGACAGTCCCGGCGAACCCGTGCTGATCATGCGGCGTATGCCGGAATCTCGGCGCTTGAGCAGACTGGTCACCAGCGGCGCGATCGGCCGGGCGGAACTGTCCGAACTGGCGACGGTGGTGGCCCGATTCCATCGCAATGCCAGTCGGAGCAGCACGATCGATCAGGCGGGAACGGCACAGGCCCTGCGGCAGCGATGGCGAATCGTGTTGCGCGGCCCTCGATCCCATCCACTCAGCGCGCTCGATCCCCTGCTGGTCGACCGCATCGAGCGGCTGGCCATGCGTTTCATCGACGGCCGCTCGCCGCTGCTGGCCGAACGCATTGCGGACGGCCGGATTCTGGATGGGCACGGCGATCTGCTGACCGAAGACATCTTCGCGCTCCCCGACGGCTTCCGGATCCTGGACTGCCTCGACTTCGACGACTCCCTCCGCGCTGTCGACGGCCTCGACGATGCCGCCTTCCTGGCGATGGATCTGGAGTTCCTCGGCCGGCCGCAGCTCGCCGAGGACTTTCTCACCGATTACCTGCGCGCGGCCGGGGATTCGCCGCCGGCCTCGCTGCGCCACCACTACATCGCCTACCGGGCCATGGTGCGGGCCAAGACGAACCATATCCGGGCCGCGCAGGGCGACGAGCATTTCGTCGGTCACGCGATCCGGCACCTGGATCTCGCGGTACGGCACCTGGAGGTCGGCGCGGTGCGGCTGGCTCTGGTAGGCGGCCTGCCCGGGACCGGAAAGTCCACCGTCGCAACCCGTCTCGCAGAAGCCACCGGCGCCGAGGTCATCTCGAGCGACACCGTGCGGACCCGGCTCCGCGCCTCGGGAGCGATCACCGGTGCGAGCGGCGGCCTCGACGCCGGGGCCTACCGGCCCGACGCGAGATCACTGGTGTACACCCACATGCTGGAACTGGCACGGCAGCGGCTCGCGCTCGGCGTCTCGGTGATACTCGACGCCTCCTGGATCGATGCCGCCGAACGGACCCGCGCCCGCGCACTCGCGGCGCATGCCCACGCCGAGCTGATCCCGCTGCGCTGTGAATGCCCGCCCCAGACGTACGCCACGCGAATCCGCACGCGCCGCCCCGGCGATTCCGAGGCCACCCCCGATATCGCGCATGCACTGGCCACGACCAGCTCTCCGTGGCCGGACGCGACAACAGTGGACACGACCACCTCGATCGATGCCACCGTCGCCCAGGCCTTGCGCGAGTGGAACGCGGTAGGACGTTCCGCGAGTTCTCCCGATACGGATCCGGCCGCCATCGACCTGCCCAACCGTGGCGGCTGATCCGCATGACAGCCGACACCGATGCGCGTGCAGCCGACACGTCTGGCAGCGCGCCCGGTGGCGAATCCGCGGTGCCGCCGGACCCCACCGAGCGCATCGACCTGCTGCTCCGGGATCTGCGTAGCAGCCGCACCGGGCTGACCGATCGCGAGGCGCGGCGGCGACTCGTCCACGTCGGTCCCAACCAGCTTCAGCGGCGGGGCGGCCGCACCTGGCCACGAGAATTGCTGCGGCAGTTCACTCATCCGCTGGCGATACTACTCTGGGCGGCGGCCGGATTGGCCGCCGCGGTCGGCATCGCGCCGATCGCGGCGGCCATCGTGATCGTGATCGTGATCAACGCCGGGTTCGCGTTCGTACAGGAACGCCACGCCGAGCAGGCGGTGGAGGCACTTGCCGCCTATCTGCCGACCCGGGCGACAGCATTGCGAGACGGGGCCGTCGCGGAAATCGATGCCACCGAATTGGTTCCGGGCGATGTGCTGGTGATCTCCGAGGGCGATCGGATCTCGGCGGACGCCCGCATGCTCGACGGCGGCATCGAGGTCGACCAGTCCGCCCTGACCGGCGAATCCATGCCCGTCTATCGAGCGGCTGACCTGGCCGATGCCGGCGTGCCACTGCTGCACGCGCCCGACCTGGTCTTCAGCGGAACCACCTGCACCGAGGGCGAGGCGCGGGCGGTGGTGTACGCCACCGGGATGCGCTCGGAGCTGGGCAGAATCGCGTCCCTGTCCGAGCGCGTGCGACGGGACGAGAGTCCGCTCGAACATCAGGTACGCCGGGTAGCCTGGCTCATCGCCCTGGTGTCGGTCGCGCTCGGGGCGGCCTTCATCCCGCTCGCCACCCTCGCGGCCGGGCTTTCGTTCGTCAACGCGGTGGTCTTCGCGGTGGGGCTGCTGGTCGGCAATGTCCCGGAGGGGCTGCTCCCGGTCATCACGCTGGCGCTGGCCATCGGGGTCCGCGAACTCGCCCACCGCGGCGCGGTCATGAAGCGGCTCAGCGCGGTGGAGACGCTCGGGTCCACCGATGTCATCTGCACCGACAAAACCGGCACTCTCACCGAGAACCGAATGCGAGTCGTGGTGGCGCACACCGCCGGTGGACGATTCGACTTCACACCGGAGCACCCGCCACCCGCACCACGGCTCACCCTGATCCGACTGGCCACCGCCATGGCCACCTGCAACAACGCGCGCCTTCACGGCCCCGGCGGCGATGACCGGGCGATGGGCGATCCAACCGAGGTGGCGATCCTCGAAACCGCTGCGGCGCTGGGCATTCGACTCGATCCCGAGCTGCGCCTGCGGCGTCGGGTCCGGCAGTTCCATTTCGATTCGTCGCGCAAGCGAATGTCCACGCTCGATACAGAGGATCCCGGCGTCCATGTCGTGCACGCCAAAGGCGCACCGGAATCTCTTCTGCCACTGTGTAATACGGAACTCGATGACGACGGGCAGGCGGTGCCCCTGACCGCCGCCCGCCGACATGAGCTCGGCGCGCTGGTCGACGAACTGGCCCGGCAGGGTCTGCGGGTCCTCGCCGTCGCCGAACGCCGCCTCGAAGACGGTGCGCCGGACCCACGACAACCTGATCAGGCCGAGTGCGAACTGATGCTCGTGGGCCTGGTGGCGATGGTGGATCCGCCCCGACCCGGAGTGGCCGAGGCCGTGAGCGCCTGCCACACCGCCGGGATCCGGATCATCGTCATCACCGGCGACCACGGCCTGACCGCAGCCGCGGTCGCCGCACAGGTGGGCATCACCCACGAGGAGCCGGTCATCGTGACCGGCGACGAACTCGACCTCATGTCCGAGCAGGACCTCGACCGGCTACTCGCGGGAGACTCGGCGCTGATCTTCGCCCGCTCCTCACCGGAGGCCAAGCTGCGGATCGCCGACGCGCTGCGGGAAGCCGGACACGTGGTCGCGATGACCGGCGACGGAGTCAACGACGCGCCCGCCCTGCGGCGCGCCGACATCGGAATCGCCATGGGCCGCTCGGGAACCGACGTGGCACGCGAAGCCTCCACCATGGTGCTGACCGACGACAACTTCGCCACCATCACCAGCGCCGTTCAGGCCGGGCGGCGCGTCTACGTCAATATCCGCAAGTTCATCTTCTACATCTTCGCCCACGCCACCCCGGAAGTAGTCCCGTTCCTGGTGTTCGCGCTCTCCGGGGGCGCCGTTCCGCTCCCGCTGACCGTGCTGCAACTGCTGTCCTTCGACGTCGGCACCGAAACCCTGCCCGCCCTGGCCCTGGGCCGCGAACCCGCCGAACCCGGCCTCATGGACCAGCCGCCCCGCCCACGCGGCGAACCGGTCATCCGGGCGCCGATGCTGTTTCGCGCCTGGCTGTTCCTCGGCATCCTCTGCGCAGCATTGGCCATGGTGGGCTTCTTCTGGGTGCTCCTGCGCGCCGGATGGCATCCCGGCGCGCCCACCGGCCCCGGCACCCCTCTTCACCACGCCTATCGGCAGGCGACGACCATGACCTTCCTCGGCATGGTCACCGGCCAGATCGGCACCGCGTTCGCCGCCCGCACCGAATACGCCTCCCTGCGCTCGATCGGTATCTTCTCCAACCCACTCCTGCTGTGGGGCATCGCCTTCGAGGCAGCCCTGACCGCCGTCATCATCTACCTCCCGCCCCTGCACACCCTCCTCGGCACGGCCTCCCTCACCCCCGCCATGCTCGCCTTCACCGTCCCCTTCCCACTCATCGTGTGGGGCGCGGACGAACTTCGCCGCTGGCTGGTTCGGCATCGGGCCGCCCACAGCGGGTCCGCCGGCTCCGGCGACGGCGCCCCCGAAGCCGGCAGGGCGCAAAGACCATCGCGGCGGTGACCTCTGTCGTCGGTGCGGTGGCACCAGTCCTCTGCCGTCGGGCCTGCGGGGAGCGCAGGCTCGACCTATCACCCGAGTGCCTACTCATCTCCCGAAAGGCCGTGTCGCCATGAGCCATCACACCGATCCGTTCGCACCGAGCGTGCACACCGCCCACGAATGGCTTGCGGCCGTGGCCGGAGCGATGGGCACCGAGGATCGATTCCTCGCCCATCGCGCCCTGCGTGCGTGGCTGCACACCGTGCGCGACCGCTTGGGCGTCAATGCCGCCGCGCATCTCAGCGCCCAGTTGCCCGAGCTGCTACGCGGCACGTTCTACGAGGGTTGGATCCCGGCCCACGTGCCGGTCCCGCGCGATGTGCCGTCATTCCTCGCCCAGTTCGCCCATGCCGCGGGTGTCACTCCCGAGGAGGCCGTGCCGCTGGTGGGGGTGGTGACCGATGCCCTCGCCGACCTGTTCTCTCCTGGTCAGCTCGACCATGTGCTGGCGCAGCTGCCGGTGGCGCTGCGCTTCCTCCTGCTCGGCACCGACCTGGCGGCAGTCTCCGGGGGCGCTGCGGTCTTGACACAGCCGGGGCAGATGCAGACCGATGACATCGAACGACGCCTGACCGCGCTCACCGAGGCCGTCACCGCACTCGTGCGTGGCCTCGAGTATCCCGCCGACGCCGGACCGGACGAGCACGGCGGATTCTCGGCCGCGCAGCAGGCCCACCGCATCCTGCTCACGCAGGGGCTGACCCGGTCCGAGCGCTGATCCGACCGGCACGACAGACGAGGACACCATGCAGATCCGATCCACTGTCCCACTGGGAAGAATCGGCGGCATCCGTATCGCCGCGCACTGGTCCGCGGCCGTCACCGTGGGGCTCTTCACGTGGATACTCGCCACCTACCTCCGTGGCACCGCCGGCGCCGGAATCATCTGGGTCGCGGCGATCGTCGGCGCTCTCGGATTGATCGCCTGCCTGCTCGCACACGAGCTGGCGCATTCGATCGTGGCCACCCGCAATGGGATTCATGTCGAACGCATCGTGCTGTGGCTGCTCGGCGGGGCCTCCGAGCTGACCGACGAGCCCAAGGATGCCCGGACCGACCTGCGGGTCGCCCTGGTCGGCCCCGCCACCAGTCTGCTTCTCGGCGTGATGGCCTACGGCGCGGCGGCCGTGTCGTCGGTCTTCTCCCCCGGCGGTCCGGTCACCGCAACCCTCGTCTGGCTCGCCACCGTGAATGTGGTTCTCGCCGTGTTCAATATGCTGCCGGGCGCGCCCCTCGACGGTGGGCGCGTCGTGCGGGCGGTGATCTGGTGGCGCAGCGGCGACCGCCTGCGCGCCGTGACCGCGGCCGCCCGCACCGGCCAGGTCCTGGGCATGACCCTGGGCGGCCTCGGCAGTGCCGAGATCATCGTGTTCCGTGACTTCAGCGGCCTGTGGCTGATACTGCTCGGATTGTTCCTCTACAGCGCCGCCAACAGCGAGCTGACCATGGCGGGCCTGCGACATCGTCTGGGCGCCACCACCATCGGCGACATCATGACCCCCGCGCCGCGGATGGCCGACGCCGCATGGACCCTCGACCAGCTCCTTCGATCCGACCTCGTCTACACCCACCACCACCTCTTCCCGGTCGTCGACCAGAACGGCCACCCGTGCGCCGTCCTCGCCTGGGCCGATCTCCTGCGCACCGGCGCACGTCCGCACCCCGGCCTCCGGGTCGCAGACCTAGCCCGCCCGCTCCCCCCGGCCGCGATCGCTCACTCCGACGATCTGCTCGCCGACGTCATCTCCCGAATCGTCCTGCGCCCCAACCTCGATGCCGTCGCCGTCACCGACCCCAGCGGCCGCCTCACCGGCCTGGTGACCGCTACCGACCTCGCCCTGGCCTGCAACCGTTCCGCCCTGGGGCTCCCGGCCCGCCCCTCCACCAACACGCGCTGAACAGCGCGGACCAGGGATGTCAGGCGCCCGCTCGGTGACCGTCCCGGACCGGTGCGGGCGCCAGCCGGTGCGCACAGGTGATGGCATCGGGCGTGTGGGTGAACAGGTGGTCGGCGCCGCCCGCGGGCAGGGCTCCGATCGCGGTGAGACGGCGCTGGTGATCGGGGCGAAGACCGGACATGAGCACGACGATGCGGCGGTGTTCGAGTTTGCCGATCGCGTCCTTGAGCACCAGCGCACCGGTGGTGTCCAGGGCGGTGACGTGCGACATGCGCAGGATCACCACGTGCACATCCGATACCTCGGCCAGCTCCAGCAGGAATCGGTGCGCGCCGGCGAAGAACAGCGGCCCGTCGAGCCGGTAGGCGACGATGTGTTCGTCGAGCAGGTCGTGCTCCTCGGCCAGATGATCTCCCTCGTCCAGCGGAATCTGTTGTAGGCGAGCCTCTTTCGCGACCGAGCGCAAGGCGAGCACCACCGCGATCCCCACACCCACCGCCACCGCGGTCACCAGATCGGCGGCGACGGTGACAAGGAACGTGACGCCCATGATCGCCGCGTCTCCCTTCGAAGCGCGGGCGATCGCCGCCAGCGACGCCGTCTCGACCATCCGCACCGTGGTCGCCAGCAGCACCCCCGCCAGCGCGGCGAGGGGAATCTGCCCGACCAGCGGAGCGGCCAGGAAGACGATGGCCGCCAGCACGATCGCGTGGGTGAGCGCGGCCAGCCGGGTGCGACCGCCCGAGCGGACGTTCACTGCGGTGCGCGCGATCGCGCCGGTGGCCGGGACACCTCCGAACAGCGGTGCGGCGATATTGGCCAGACCCTGACCGAACAGCTCGCGGTCGGAGTTGTGGCGGGTCCCCACCGCCATCGCGTCGGCGGCCGTGGCCGATAGCAGCGACTCCAATGCTGCCAGCGCGGCTACCGCCAACGCCGGCGCCAGCAGCGAACCCAGCTGGTCGACATGGAGGAAGCCTAGGTCGGGGGCCTGCAATCCCGACGGGATGGCGCCGATCCGGGCCAACGGCAGATCGAACACCGCCACCGCCGCGGTCGCCAGCGCCACGGCCAGCAGCGCGAACGGCCAGCGGGGCAGATACCGGCCACCGACCAGCATGAGCGCTGCCACCAGCAGGGCGGTGACGATCGGCAACGGGTCGAGATGCCCCAGGTACTGGCGCACGGCGTCCGCGGCGGCCTGCCACACCTTGTCCCCGTGCGCGTGCGCGATACCGAGCGCGGCCGGGACCTGTTGCAGCGCAATGACCACCGCGATACCGGCGGTGAAGCCCTCGATCACCGGGGCGGGCATGTAGCGCACCGCACGCCCGACCCCGGCGACCGCGAGCACCACCAGCACGAGCCCGGCCAGCAGCCCCACGGCCAGCACCCCGCTCGCACCATGCTGATGGAAGATCGGCACCAACACCACGGTCATCGCCCCCGTGGGCCCCGACACCTGGAACCGTGATCCGCCGAAGACCGCAGCAACCGCGCCCGCGATCACCGCGGTCGCCAGGCCGGCAGCCGCGCCGAGGCCCGAGGAGATCCCGAAGCCCAGCGCCAACGGCAGCGCGACCAGGGCGACGATCAGCCCGGACAGCAGATCCGCGCCCGGAGCACGCACGCCCGCACACCAGTCCGACCAGACCGGCAACAGTGCCCGCATGCTCACAGTTCTTGCACCAGAGCCGATTTCAACGCTGTCGGTTGCTCCAGTACTGCTGCCGGCCGCTCCGCAGTGGTCTGATCGTCCATGGCAACATTCTCCTTCACTAATAAGCTAGGTTATTAGTTTAGAAAACATGCAATCAATGAGCAGCATGCACCCCCTTGTCGGGGGCGGTACTGCAGTTACCACTACGCCGAGACCATGTCGGCCCGGTCAGCGGGTCGGCACCACGATCATCGGGCATTCCACGCTGTGCAGCAGCGCGTTGCTGGTCGAGCCGAGCAGCATGCCGGCGAAACCGCCGCGTCCATGACTGCCGACCACCAACAGCTGGGCGTTCTCCGCCGCATCCAGCAGGGACTGGATCGGGCGGTCGCGGACCAGGATCCGGCGGACCTGGACGTCCGGATAGCGCTCCCCGAATCCGGCGAGCCGTTCGGCGAGCAGTTCGGTTTCACGGTCGCGGACGGCGTCCCACCCTGGCAGCGGCAGGCCGTCACGGTTGGTGTCGCTCCAGGCGTGCAGCGCGTCGAGCCCGACCTTGCGACGGGATGCCTCCTCGAAAGCCAGCGTCAGGGCAGGCACGCTGTTGGGTGTGCCATCTACGCCGACGAGCACCGGCTTCTCCGCTGACACCGGGTCGATCGCCGCTGTCGAATGCACGATCGCGATCGGGCAGTGGGCATGCCGGGTCACCGCGGTACTGACCGATCCGAGCAGGCCGCGCCGGATCGCGCCGTGCCCGCGGCTGCCCACCACCAGTAGGCGCGCGTGCCGCGACCGTTCGATCAGAGACGGAATCGCCGTCTCGAAGGTGACATCGGTGCGGATGGACAGGCCGTCGCCGACGGCCGCGGTGCGCGCCACGCGACTCGCTTCGGTGACCACCCGTTCGCCATCGAGGCGGAGCCAATCGGTGTCGGTATTGGTCAGCATCGCACCGGGCCCCCATCCGCCGGGGACCGCCATCGAGGTGACGATCTCGAGCGGCGAGCCGTGCAGTGCCGCATCGACAGCCGCCCAGGCCACGGCGAGGTACGAGACGGCCGATCCGTCGGTTGCCACGACGACCGGCGGATTCAATTGCCCGCCAGGGGTTTCGGAGATCTTCGACATGCTCACGCTCCCGTCGGTCTACTGCCGCGCGCCCGAGGCCCGCAGTGCGGCAAGGCGATTGGCGTATTCGGTCTCGTCGATCTCGCCGCGTGCGAAACGCTGGGCCAGCAGTTCCTGCGGCGACGGAGATTCATAGCGGCCCGAGCGGCCCGGGTCGGATACCGCGAACCGGACCGCGAGCGCGATCCCGACGATGAGCAGTGCCCAGAAGACCAACATGCCCACGCCCATCCAGGCGTAGCCCCAGCCACTCATGTCGTGGCCGTACCAATACATCATGGCGATGCCTCCAGTTCTTTCGTGTCGCCATTACCGCTGGTCTGCACCAGACGTTTCGATCAGCCCGGCCTGACCGCTGGTCGCGCCGCCGTCGACCACGAATTCCGACCCGGTAGAGAAAGTCGCCTCCGTGACGAGGAACCGCACCATGGCCGCGACCTCCTCCGGTTCGCCGAATCGCGGCAGCGGCTGGGCGGCGGAGATCGACTCGGCCAGGCCGGTGGTCATCGCCGTATGGATCAGCCCGGGGTGCACCGAGCACACGCGAATGCCGGACGAACCCAGTTCCAGCGCCGCGGCTTTGGTCAATCCGCGCAGTCCCCACTTGCTGGCGACGTATCCGCTGATGCCCGGGTAGCCCACCAGGCCGGCGGTCGAGGAGATATTGACGATCGTGCCGCCGCCCGCGGCACGCAGGCGCGGCGTGGCCAGCCGCATCCCGAGCCAGGGCCCGTAGAGGTTGACGTCCAGCACGTGCCGGAACAGGGCGGGCGACTCGGACTCGACGGTCCCGAGGTCGAGGATCTCGGCGGTGTTCACCAGTGCGCCCAGCGGGCCGAATTCTCGCTCGGTCTTCTCCAGCGCCCGCTGCCACTCCGTCTCGTCGGTGACGTCGAGATGATGGAATCGTGCTTTCGGCCCATGGATTTCGGCGAGCTTGGTCCCGGCGTCGGTGCGCAGGTCCGCGATGACGACGCCGAAGCCCGCCTTCACCAGTTCCGCGACCACCGCCGCGCCGATTCCCCGCGCACCGCCGGTGACGATCGCGCTCCGGTCCACGAACTCCGTCATGGCCTGTCCTCCGATCCGTGCGAATCCGCCGTTCGTTCACAGCATCCCGCGCGGGTGGGCTGCGGCGAGATGGCCGAAAGTCACCGGTTCCGAGGGCGGATGTCGGGCCATCGGTCCCTGCGGAAATCCCGCGGCGCGGCCGAGGATCGATATCGACGGACCACCGAGAGGAAGAACCGTGAAGACACCATTGGCGACCGTGATCGGCGTGGCCTCGGCCCTCACCGGGCTGGCGGCCGGATACCGGCTCTTCGCACGCACCAAGTGCGTGACCTGGGGCTCGACCGCCGAGGAGGTCGGGCGGACGATGCCCGGTGACGAACTGCTGCCCGAGGCCGGCACCGTCACCACGCGTGCGATCACCGTCGCCGCCACGCCGGAGCAGATCTGGCCGTGGCTGGTTCAGATGGGACCGGGCCGGGCCGGCGCCTACACCTACGACTGGATCGAGAATCTGCTCGGCCTGGACATGCACAGCGCCGACCAGATCCTGCCGGAGTATCAGCAGCTTGCGGTGGACGATGTGCTGCCGATGGGCAAGTCCGGTCCCGCGATGCGGGTGGCTGTGCTGGACCGTCCGCACGCCTTCGTGCTGGCCTCGACCGACCACCACTGGGTGTGGGCGTTCGGCCTCTACCCGACCGCCGAGGGCACCCGGTTGATCAGCCGCAACCGCATCGCGCTACCGGATGCCGGTCTGCTGCAACGTCTCTTCTACATGCTGATCATGGAGCCCGGCAGCCTCATCATGGAGGCCAAGATGCTGCGGGGCATCAAGGAGCGTGCCGAACGGACCGCGCCGGCACTCACCCTGGTGACCAACGTCCCTGGTCAGCAGGCGGAAAGCCCGTATGTTCCGGACTGGCCGACGCGAACACTCGAAGTATGACCGCAATGAACGCCACCCCGCTCGCCGTACCCGACCACCGCACGCTGACGGCCGCGATGCTGCTGGCTTCACGCGCGCCCTCCGTGCACAACACCCAGCCCTGGCATTGGCGCTTCGACGGCGCGCGGCTGCACCTGCGCACCGATCCCGATCGGCTGCTCACCGCCGCGGACCCGCACGGCCGCCAGCAGGTGATCAGCTGCGGCGCCATGCTGCACCATGTGCGCACCGCGTTCGGCGCGCAGGGCTGGCACACCGACACCACCCGGGTCCCGGACCCACTGGATCCCGGCCGCCTGGCCGAGATCAGCTTCCGGCCCTGGCCCGATCCCCCATCGGGTTTGGTGGCCCGGGCGGGCGCCATCGAGCACCGCCGCACCGACCGGCTGCCGCTGGGCGCGCCCCCGAACTGGGAAGACCTCCAGCGGAGGCTGCGAATGCTGGTCTCGCCGCACTACCTGGAGCTGGATACGCTCGACGACGCGGTACAGGCCAGGCTGGCCGCGGTATCCCAGCAGACCGCGGCGCTGCGCCGACACGACATGATGTACCAGGCCGAAATCGGCTGGTGGGCAGGGCATTCCGGAGATCCCGAGGGCGTTCCGGCCGCGGCGCTGGTCTCGGACGCGGAATTCGCCCGGGTCCGGGTGGGCCGGGTCTTCCCGTCCGCGGCGCATTCCATGCGGCGCGCGGAGACCGACGACCACGCCGGCACGGTCATGCTCAGCTCGGAGGGCGATTCCTTACCCGAGTGGCTGGCGACGGGCGAGGCCCTCTCGGCGGTGCTGCTCGAATGCACGGCGGCCGGGCTGGCGACCTGCGCGCTCACCCACATCACCGAATTGCCCACGGCCCGAAACATTCTCACCAATCTGCTGCGGCATCCCGGCACACCGCAGATCGTCGTGCGGATCGGCACCGTACCGGACGGGGAACCGCCCCTGCCGCCGACTCCCCGGCGCCCGCTGGCCGACATCCTCACGATCGAACAGGGCTGACACAGGCGAGCGCGGCGCCGCTCCCCGGCCGCACGGCGCGCCGTCCGCGGCTGCCCACGCGGTCGGCTCGAGATGGGCGGAATCAGCCTGCTCGTCGGTTGCCCGATCGCTCTCCTCCGCAGTAAGTGAAAGGCGGTATCCACCATGATCAGCGCGGCGTCGCAGGCGGTGTCCGGGAATCCGGCCCCCTTCACGTGGGTGACGGCGGTTTCGATGCTGGTGTTCTGCGGCATCCTTTGGCTCATCGTCGACTACATGCGCACCCATCCACGACCCGCGATGTGGGTGTGGGGACTGTCGCTGCTGACGTTCCCGCTCTGGATCTGGGGGCCCGGGCGTGATATCGGCCTGATCAACTGGTTCTCCTGGGCCAAGATCCTGTCGGTGCTGATCCCGCTCACCCTGGTCGGCGCGATGCGGATCTCCGTGGCCGAGCAACGCCCCGGACGGGTGTGGGAGATCCTGCGCAACCCGCGATTCCTGTGGTTCCCGTACGCGATCCTGTTCCTCAACATCGCCGAGGCCACCCTGCGCGACGCCCAGATCGGCAACTACTGGAACGCCGCGGTCGGGCTCGGACTGTGCCTCACGATCCCCTACTGCCCGCGCTTCTGGGAAGTGCTGCCCGGCCGCAACGCCGAACTCGTCGCCTACACGACCATGGCGTGGAACTTCCTCTACACCACCTGGAATCTGTGCTTCACCTTCGGCGGATATCCCCCGCAGGAAGAGCATTTCGCAGCCAGCATCTGCATTCTCGCGGTCGCGGAGATCTATCCGCTCGTCAAGCGCCGCCCAGAGCTCTACATCATGGCGCGCATCTACACGCTGCCCGTGCTCATGCTGGTGATCGCGATCTACAACATCTTCCCGAAGGTGATGCCGTCGGACGGCTGGTTCAACAATGATGTCTGGATCGTCTGGGGCATAGCCAATTTCGTCCTCACCATCCCCTACCTGTTCTGGTACACCTGGCAGCTCGAGACCGGCCGCGCCTTCCTCACCTTCCGCCGCGGCCGCGCCCGCGAGGACTTCCTGCGCCGGCACGGCGAACAGGTCCACCAGCTCATCGACTTCGCCGATTCCCTCGACGCCGCGACCGATACGCACGGCCGCCGATCACGCACCGCGGCAGCACCGGACCGGTAGGCCGGTCGACATGTCCGCGCACAGGAGGTATTCCCATGCGAGCAATGGTTTTTCATGGACCCGGGCAGAAATCCTGGGATGAGGTTCCCGACCCGATCATCACGCAACCGACCGATGCGATCATCCGCGTCGAGGCGGTGACGATCTGCGGCACCGATCTGCACATTCTCGAGGGTGACGTCCCCGAGTTCGCGCCCGGCCGGATTCTCGGTCACGAAGCCGTGGGCACCATCGTCGAGGTGGGTACCGGAGTGCACACCCGCAAGGTCGGCGAGCGGGTCCTGGCCTCCTGCATCAGCGCTTGCGGCGCATGCCGATTCTGCCGGGAGGGCCGCTACGGGCAGTGCCTCGGCGGTGGTGGCTGGGTCCTCGGCCATCTCATCGACGGCACGCAGGCGGAAATGGTGCGCGTCCCCTTCGCCGATACCTCGACCTATCCGATCCCCCGGAGCATCTCCGACGAGCAGATGCTCATGCTCGCCGACATTCTGCCCACCAGCTACGAGGTCGGCGTCCTCAACGGCGCTGTGCGGCCGGGCGATACGGTAGCGATCATCGGCGCGGGTCCGATCGGGCTGGCCGCGATCGTCACCTCCCGGCTCTACAGCCCCGGCCACATCGTGGCCATCGACCTGGCCGACAGCCGACTCGACGCCGCCGCGAAACTGGGCGCGGATGTGATCGTCAACAGCGGCCGCGACAATCCGGCCGACGTGATCGCATGGCTGACCGGCGGCCTCGGCGCGGACGTCACCATCGAAGCGGTCGGCATCCCCGAAACGTTCGAAACCGCAGTCGACCTCGTCCGCCCGGGCGGTCACGTCGCCAATATCGGCGTCCACGGCAAGCCCGCCACCCTGCACCTCGAGAAGATCTGGATCCGGGACCTGACCATCACCACCGGCCTGGTCGACACCTACTCCACACCCCGGCTCATCGACCTGGTGGCCAGCTCCCCGCGGCGACGGCGAGGCGGAGCACACTCACCCGAGCGGACGGGTGGTGCGCTGGCACGAGATCGCCGCGCACACCACCGAACATGCTGTGGCACTGGTCCGTTCCTGTGCGCCGGAGCTGCCCGTCACCACCGAGGTCACCCCCGAGGCGGCCGCTCCCGCGCTCATCGCGCGCAGCACGCACGCCCGGATCCTGGTGGTCGGGGCCCAGACCGCCTGGGATGGGCGGCTGGTCGGCCCGACCACGATGGAGGTCGCACGCCACGCGCGGTGCCCGGTCGCGGTATGGCGCGGTAGAGCGGGCCGGCGCATTCCGCGGCGGAAACCGGTCACGGTGGGTGTGGACGGCACCCCGCCCAGTACTGCGGCCCTCGCGCTGGGATTCGAACTCGCCGAAGCACTCTCGGTGCCGCTGACCGCCGTGCACTGCCGGCCGGGGAACCGGATCGTGCCGATCGGACCGGCAGCCGGCCACACGGCCACGGACGATGCCGTCCTGACGAGTGCGCTGGCCCCGCATCGCTTGGCTCACCCGGACGTGGAGGTCACCGAGGTGACCGTTCCCGGCATACCCGCCACCGTTCTGGCGGAGGCGGGACACGACTCCCAGCTACTGGTGGTCGGCACCCGCGCCCGCAGCTCCGCGACCGCCGCATTGTTCGGTTCCACGAGCCGGGATCTGTTGCATCACTCCCCCTGTCCCGTCGTGCTGTGCGGTTGAGCGGCCAGGTGTTCGGCGAGGCTGCGGAAGGGCCAGAGGGGTTCGTAGCGGAAGTCGGCGCCGGCCGACGAGGCGACGGTGGCCGGCGGTGCCGGCGCGGACTGGTCATTGCGATCGCAGAGGATCGCCACCAGGGCCGCGGCGGCCAGCACCACCGCGACCGCCAGCAGCACGGCAATGATCGCCCAGCGTTCCGGCACCCGGGGGAATCGCGTTGTCACGGCACGACATCCTCGGCTGCTTCCCGCGGGCCCTGGTCGAGCCGGAAGGGTGGATAGTCGTCGGTCAGCAGCGCCGAATACGCCAGGACGCGGTAGAACCACCGGTTCACGCCGAGGACGAATCCGAACAGTCCGCGCGGGTAGCGGCCGGTGAACAGCAGGGCGACCGCGGCGATCAGTACCAGCACGCCGATCAGCGGAATCGTGTTGTTGCCGTTGCTGTTGCCCGTGTCGCCGCCGAGCATCACACCGCCGCCGAACAAGGCGGCCAGAATCAAATAGTGCGGGATGGCGAGCAGCCACCATTTCACGAGAGCGAGCCCGCGCGAGAGCTGTTCGGGGTAGTCGATCTCCAGATCTGCCGGGTAGTCGGTCTGCCGCAGGGTGAACGGCGGATACTTGTCGGTGCCCAGTGCCGCGTAGGTGTAGAACTGCACCCGCCAGGACCAGCGCATCACACCCACGGTGAAGTCGAACAGGGAGCGCGGGTAGCGCCCGGTGAACAGGATCGCGAACCACGCCACCACCGTGACCACCCAGAAGGCGATCCACAGGAACAACAGCACGATGTAGTGGGGTATCGCGAGGATCCATTTCACCAGCCACAGCCAGCGGGAGAGCGGTTCGTCCAGGTCGCCGCGCAGTCGGACGGAGCGGACAGTGGAGGGTTCGGGGTTCATGTCGTTCTCCTGTTCGGAACAAAGGGTCAAGCATGGTCTCGAGGGGGGAATCCGTTACGGGGCTTCAGGATCGGCGCTCCGTAGGCGGCGTCCGGCGATGTCCGTCGGCCAATACCTGGGTCAGGAAGGCACCGGTCACCCACGCCATGGCGGCGGCCATGGCCGCACCGCCCAGCGCACCGATGGCAGCGGTGAGAATCAGCGGCTGACCCGGCTGCCACAGCGGCGGCGCCACCACCGTGAAGGCGATGAGCCCACCGATCCATGCCACCGCGTTGGCCAGGATCCACAGTGCGGACCGATCACTGAAGCGGCGCAACACCGTCCACTGCGCGACGCCGATCGAGGACACCACGATCAGCGAGCCCGAAACGGCCACCGGAACCTGTGCCCACGTGGGCCACGCGCCGAATCGTTCGCCGTAGAGCATGGGCAGCACCCCGATCGACCACGCCGCGACCGCCCCGGCCGAGGTGACCGCCATCCATTCGCGAATTCGCAAGCAGGACAACAGTGTTCGCAACACCCGGGCCTGGAAGTACCCGAGGACAGCGCCTTCGACGGCCCCCGCAGTCAGCATGACGGCGGCAACCGCCGCCCCACTCGAGTGTGCGATGAGCGCACCGGCGAGTGCCGGCGCGAGGAACCCGAGGAATTCTCCGGCCGTCACCATGGCGAACCACCGTGCGCGCACCTCGCGCGCCCCGCGCGCCGCGGGCACCGCCGACGCGGGCGCCGTTGGCTCGGGCGCCGTTGGCTCGACAACCGCGCCGGAATGCCGTGTCCTGTACTCCTCCAGCGCATGTCGCAGTGTGTTCGGCAGCCGCACGACCGCCGCCCCGATGCCGTGGCCCCCGTACTCGGTAACCATTGTGTCCTCCGTCCGCGAGCGCGTCGATCCGCCCGCCGATCCGATCGTCCGCCGCGACCGGGCTACGCAGACAGAAGCCGAAGTCCCACGCCCGACGGCCTTTCGCCGCTGCCGGTCCATCGCCGGCGGCACCGTGGGCGGGACCTTGGTCCCGCGGGCAGCGGGACCTCTGGCTGTCCGACGGTGGCCCCCGAACACAGCAGGCCTACCCGGCCGGACGCTGCGAGCGGGCTCGCACCGCGGTGAGCAGTTCGGCTATGGCGCTGTGGATTCCGTCGGCGAGCACCTCGAGGTCCGGGGTGGAGTCGTAGTCGCCGGTAATGCCGAAGGTGAGCTGATCACCGTAGCTCAGGATTGCGATGCCGGTGCGCAGGCGCATGGCGATGGGAATTGCCGGTATCAGCTCCAGGACCTCGCGACCCAGCATGGTGAGGGTGCGGCGCGGGCCCGGGACGTTGGTCGCCACGGCCGTCACGCCGCGCTGCGGCAGATGCGACCACAGCCGCATGCCCCAGGCGACCGGAGCGAACGGGAGCCGGCCGGCGAGGGCGAGCAGCGACTTCTCGGCTTGCGCGGCCCCGCCCGACTTGTGCCGGGCCATCCGACGGTGAATGGCGGTGAGTCGTTCGACCGGGTCGTCCAGGTGCAGGGGCAGCAGGGACAGGACCGCCGAGATCCGGTTGTCGAGAAACGATTTCGCGTCGGCAGCCCGCATCGACACCGGGACCAGAATCCGCACGCTGTTCCCGGTGGGTTCTTCCCCGCGCCCGAGCAGGACAGCTCGGTACGCCGATGTCACCGCGGCCAGCACGACGTCGTTGACCGTCGCGTCGAAGCCGTGGCCGATCTCCCGGATCTCGCTGAGCGAGGCTCGGGCGATCGCATAGCGCCGTTGCCTGCCGATCGGACCGTTGAGCGAGGAGGCCGCGGGCGTGGAGACGAGAGCCGCTGCCACCGGGGCCAGGCTGCGGACCAGGCTCAGCGCATACCGTGGCACCTCGACCGGCAACCGGAGCCCGGTGACCGCCCAGTCGAACCAGTTCCTGCCTTCGGCGGCATCGGTGTCCGGCTCCGGCTCCTGCCGGCTCTCCGCTTCCGTTTCATCACAGAAGCTTTCGAACAGATTCACGCCGGAGACACCGTCGACCAGACTGTGGTGCGCCTTCACGATCACGGCCCAGCGCCCGCCCGCGAGGTGGTCGATGACGACGCACTCCCACATCGGATGATCGCGGTCCAGGCGCTCCACCAGCTCACCGGCGACGAATTCACGCAAGGCGGGCTCGTCGGCAGGCGCGGGCAGCGCGCTCCATCGGAGATGGTGGGCGAGATCGAAATTCGGGTCGTCCTCCCATACCGGTACGGCCAGGTCCAGTGGCGCACGCCGGACACGCTGCCGCAGGCGGTCGTTGGCCGAGACCCGCCCGGCCAGCGCCGCCGTGAATTCCGCACGATCGGGAGGCACACCGGCCAGGATCGCGACAGCGGCGATACCGAGGCTGATATGCCGGTCGGAGTCCTCCAGTTCGATGAATCCCGCGTCCAGCGGCTGTAATTCGGTCATGACCGACACCTGATCTTCGATTACGCGCGCACGATGATCGTCGGGGTCTCGACGTTGTGCAACACGGTGGAACTGGTGGAACCGAGCAGCATGCCCGTGAAGCCGCCGCGGCCGCGGCTGCCGATCACGACCAATTGCGCGTGCTCGGATTCCTGGAGCAGAGCCTGAGCCGGGCGTTCCGTCACCAGCATGCGACGGACCGGCACGTCGGGATAGCGTTCGCCGAACCCGGCGAGCCGCTCGGAGAGCAGTTCGTTCTCCTGCGCACGCAGCGGCTCCCAGCCGATCAGCGGCACGTATGAGCCGAGAACGTCGGTCCAGGCGTGTAGCGCGGTCACCCCGACCTTGCGCACCGAGGCCTCCTGGAACGCGAATTCCACTGCGGGCACGCTGTGGGGTGAGCCGTCGATGCCGACCAGCACCGGCTTCTCCGCCGACAGCGGATCGGCCGCCGCGGTCGCGTGGATCACCGCTACCGGGCAGTGCGCGTGCCGGGTGACCGCGTCGGCCACCGAGCCGAGTAGTCCGCGCCGGATCGCGCCCAGTCCGCGGCTGCCCACGGCGATCGCACGCGCGTGCCGGGACTGGTCGAGGAGATAGCCGATGATGGGTTCGCGAATTACCTCGGTCGTGATCGGCACGGCCGCACCCGTCGCCGCGGCGCGCACCACACGGCCGGCTTCGCCGACGATTCGCTGACCGTCCCGGTCCAGCAGCTCCAGGTCGGTGTCTCCGAGCAACTCGCCCGGGATTTCGCCGATGGGCAGCGAGATGGAGGTGACGAGGTGCAGTCCGCAGCCGTGCAGGTCCGCGGCCACCGCGGCCCACACCGCCGCCCGGTACGAGGTCGCCGAGCCGTCGACGGCGGCGATGATGATGCGCGACATCGGTTGCCCGGCAACAGAACTGGGGTCGGCGCTCATGATCGGTATCCTCCCGGTGGTCGGTGGTGACTATGTGCCGATGGGACGGCCGAGCCCGCGCAGCTCCGCCTCCCAGCGCGCGTCACGCAGGCGTTCCAGCCCCTGCGTGACGCACCAGAGCAGCGCGAGTGCTCCGAATCCGGCTCCCACGAGCAGCGCGACACCGGTGCCGACGCCGTCCCACATCGCCATCTCGGGTTGCCGCGGCGGGTCGGTGACCAGGCCGTCGGGCCCGAGCCAGATCTGCACCGTGTCACCGGCCTTCGTATCGCGCCGGATCTCGATCGTTCCGGTCGCGAGGCTCCCGTCGTGTTGCCACTGCACGTGTGACTCGAAACGCGCCGACTGCGCGGGACCGGCCGGCTGGACTTCCTTCGGCGCGGTCAGCACCGTCGCGTGGACCGTGGTCTTCGAAGCGTTCGCGACACCGATGTGGGCGGCGCTGCGGGTGTACGTCTCGGTGCCTACCGCGGCGGCGACCGGCACGGCCAGCAGCAGCAGGACGACCACCAGCACACGCAGCGCCGACTCCCAGCGGTCGGATGTCCGCATGAGCGGATTCGTGTTCCACGGCCGCATCCGCCACACCCGCCACGGCAGTGAGCAATTGTGTGACATGGCCTCGCACCTCGTCCCTGGAGTTTCTTGTGTGCCCGTTCAGCATCTCGCGTCCAGGGCCGCTCGGTGACGGCCGAAAGTCACCGATCCGCCGGTCCGAGGTCGCCGGTCTGGTGCCGATAGGCCGCCAGCGCCGTCGGCAGCGTCGGGAACAGGCGATCGGCGCCGATCCGGGCGGTGAGCCCGGCCGCGTCGAGCGCCGCGCGCAGATCCTTCTTGACCCTCGCCATCGCGAAAACCACTCCACGGGAGGCCAATTCGGTACGGAGCTGGTCGACGGCGTCCAGTGCGGTCAGATCGACCTCGACATTGGCCTCGGCATTGAGGACGAACCAGCGGACCGGGACCGCCGCGGCGGCGGTATCGACGGCCGCCAGCGCGCGGCGGCGGAAGTCCTCGGCGTTGGCGAAGCACAGAGGCGCGTCGTACCGGTAGACCACCAGTCCGGGCACGGTCGTCGCCGCCGGGTAGTCGTCGATGTCGTGCATGCCGGCCAGACCGGTGACGAAGCCCTGGATCGCATCGTGGGCGCGGGCCACCCGGCGCAGCAGGTCCAGGATCGACAGGCCGACGGCGATGAGGATCCCGTACAGGACGCCGACCGCCAGCACCGCGAGGGCCGTGCTGAGCGCGAGCACCAGCTCGCTGCGACGGAATCGCGCCAGGCGACGGAACTCCCGCAGGTCGATCAGCCGCAGCGCGGCGTAGATGACCAACGCCCCCAGCGCGGCGGCCGGGAACGCGGCGAGCACGGTCCGTCCCCAGAACAAGACGGCGAGCACCGTCAGCAGCACCCCTACCGCGTACAGCTGGGTGCGCGCACCCGCGGCGTCGGCGATGCTCGTGCGGCTGCCACTGCAACTGACCGGGAATCCCTGCGAGACACCGGCGCTCAGATTGGTCGCGCCCATGGCGAGCAGTTCGCGATTCGCGTCGACGTCCACGCCGTGCCGGGCCGCGAACGCGCGGGCGGTCAGGACCATGTCGGAGAATCCGACCAGGGCGATACCGACCGCGGGCAGCAGCAGTTTCGCCAGGTCCGCAGTCGCGACGTGCGGTATGCCCGGAACCGGTAGCCCGGACGGGATCTCACCCACCACGCGAATCCCGTGTTCCCGCAGCGAGAACACCGCAACCACCGCTGTCGCGCCCAGCACCGCCACCAGCGGCCCCGGCAGCCGCGGCGCCCGCCACGCCGCCAGCAACAGCACGGCCAGGGTGCCGCCGGCCAGACACACGGTAGGCCAATGCAATTCGTCGACATGCGCCGCGAAGGACCGCAGCTGATCGGGGATGGACTCCCCGGTCACGCTCACCCGGCTGACCCGGCCGAGCTGGCCCACGATCATGATTCCTGCCGTCCCGGCCAGGTAGCCGACCAGTACCGGCTTCGACAGCAGGTCGGCCAGCACCCCCAGCCGGGTCATCGCGCCGGCCACACAACAGGCTCCGACCAGCAGCGCGAGCGCTGCGGCCAAGGCCGCGTAGCGGGTGGAGTCACCCGCGGCCAGCGGCGCCAGCGCCACCGCCGTCATGAGCGCGGTCGTCGATTCCGGCCCGACCGACAGCAGCCGTGAGGTCCCCAGCACCATATAGACGGCCAGCGGGCCGAGCACCGCCCACAGACCCGCGATCGGCGCCAGACCGGCCACCGTCGCATACGCCATCACCTGCGGAATCAGATAGGCCGCCACGGTGACTCCGGCCACGGCGTCGGTCCGCAGCCAGCCGCGCCGGTAACCCCGGAACTGTCGGGTCCCGGGCAGCCACCGACCTGTGGCGTCACCCATCAGAGCACCGTAGCGTGCGAAGTCATCGCATCGCGCTGTCCAGGACGAGCACGCCGGCGCTGAGGAGGGCGATCGCCTTCAGGACTTCGAGGGCGACGTAGGCATAGTGGCTGCGCGAACGCGGCCCCTCGTGGCCCGCCAGCACCGCGTCGCTGCGCCGGGTCAGCCGGGGACGCACGAAGGCCAGCTGCAGGACCAGGGCGCCGATCGCGACGGTGAGGGCACCGGTCGTGGCCATACCGGGGGGATCGGCCCAGACGGCGGTGAGGATGAGGATGGCGAGCAGGGATTCGACACCGTTGAGGGCACGGAAGACCAGGCGGCCGATACCGAGTCCGATGGCGAGCGTGACATTCGGGGCGCGGAACTTCAGTGGCGCCTCGATGAATGAGATGGCCAGCACCATACCCAGCCAGAGGAAGACGGCGGCGGTGATGAAGGCGCGGGCGGTGGTCATGGGATCGGTCCTCTCCGGTCGGCATTCCCGAGCCTGGCGCAGCCACCGGCAGGCTCAGCAGAGTCGACAGGTCGTACTCGAGATGACCATTGCCCCTAGGTGTACTCACCTGTGAGACACGAAGACCGCCGAAAGTGATGTGCTCGCTTGGAAGCTCGCACTTCACTCGGAGGTCTTAGCCAGGTCAGCTCGCCACGCCGTCCCCAAAGTCAATGGTCAGTACAGCCGGTATCGAACTCCCCATCCGGTGCCTCGTTGCAGTCGGCCCAACTCGACTCTGGGGGCTATCTGCCCGCATACACGAAGGTGTCCAGGTCGGGAGCGGCACCCGAAGGCAGCAGGAACCGGACATCGGTTCGGAGGGCGGCGATCTCGGTGTCACGGGTGGCCCGGGCATGGGGTGCGAGGGCGACGGTGCCCAGCGGGCCGCGCAGGAGCCGACTCCAGTAGCGGGCGGCGAATTCGGTCGGAGTCCTGGTGAACAGGAAGACCAGAGCAGCCGGGGCGACGGCGATCCCGCGGCGGCGCAGGGCGCGAATGCCGCTGCGGGTCGCCCGGACGAAATCGTGCATGACGGCGCGATCGTGAGCGAGCGTCGGAGCATCGTAGTTCGCGCGATCGAGCGCGGCGCAGACGGTGGTGACGAACAGGGCATGGGTAGCCAGCCAGTCGGCCATGTGGTCGGTCCATGCGACGGTGAACCCTGCCCCGGTAAGCAGTTCGGCAGTTGCGCGCTCCGCGCCGCCTCGGCGCTCGAGAGTCGTCGGCTGCTGCCGGATCTGCAGGTAGGTGACGCTCTCATCGGAGTTGAGATAGCCGCCGACACCGGGGAATCCAGCGATCAGTCGCTCGGCCCCGATCCGCTCGCGCAGTGTGTCGACGCCGAGCGGGTTGTTGCAGAGTGGGACGACGTGGTCACAGTGCACGCGCGTGACGAGATCCAGTGCGGCGTCGATCTGATCGCGTCGCACCGTGACGAAGGCGGTGTCGTAGTGCGCTCGTGGTGCCTGGAGCACCGAGATCTGCTGGGTGGTCGATCGGCCGTTGGTGTGCAACGTCAAGGCACCGGCCGCGAGGTTCGACAGCGTCCTTCCCCGCGCCAGGAGATCGACGTCGCTGCCGGCGGCGGCAAGTCGCGCAGCATAGATGCGGCCGATCACTCCCGCGCCGACTACCAGTACCTTCGCTCCGGCCATGCCCGAGTATCCCATCGCCGCATGCCGACATCCCCGCCTTGCCGGGCGGTGCCGCCCCTCGGATCACTTCGGCACAGGGCCTAGGCCGACCGTGACAGGCACACCGACATCCTGCGCGTTCCCGACGAGCGCCACCCGGATCGACTGGCGGCCATCGAGTTCCGGGCGCGGAGCAATCCCCGGCGAGCATCCGCACCCTGGCCCGTGGCCGGGCCGCCCCGGCACCGCTGCATCGGCGAAACCGCTGACCTCCAGCAACTCCCCCTGGCGCCGGTTGGGGCCGACGCCCGGGGCAGGCGGCAAACCGACCGCACCCGGGCGTCGACCTTGACGTCGTCACCGGGATCGTTGCAGGCAATCCGCGGGACAACCGTGAGCCGCTGCGAAGGGGGTGAGCGGCTCACGTCTCCTCGATCCTCTCCGCGTGACACGACTCGGGATCGAAAACTCCTGCTGTAGTGGATGATTGGAACCCTATCGAGCGCGCCGCCGATATCCACCAGGCTGGCCGCCGATTAGGGGGTGATATGTGTTACTCCAATTAACATGCCTGATCAGCGCATTCGCATGAGTCACCAGACAATCCCCATACGGGAGATTACAAGACCAAGCGACCAGCCAAAACGGACGAAACAGACTGGGCAACTGATCAGTAACCTAGTACGCCACCCAACCGTGTCGCAGTATGCAGACACCGAGCATGCGGCGGGCGGACGCTTTGGACCGCACCCCCGCACATGCCCCGCGTCCCGCTGCACCTCTCCCTTGCCAATGGCGCGATTCGGTGCAGCGGGCGGCCCGGGCTAGACGGGCCAGCGCCAGTCGGCGATCTCCGGTGGATCGATGCCGTAGCGGCGGGCGTAGGCGTCGGCGGCCTCACGGCGGGCTGTGAGCTCTTCGGTGTGCGGTGCGAGCTGTTCGGACAGGCGCGGCACCTCGGCGAGGGCGGCGGCCGCCAGGGTGAAGCGGTCGATGCCGTTCATGGCGCACATGCTGAAAGGTGTTGTGGTGGTGCCGTTGTCGGTGAATCCGTGGACGTGCATGACGTCGTGGCCGGGTCGGCGGTAGGCGATGCGGTGGATGAGCCAGGGGTAGCCGTGGAAGGCGAAGATCACCGGCGCGTCGGTGAAGACGAAGCGGTATTCCTCGTCCGAGATGCCGTGCGGATGGCGATCCGGCGGGAACAGGCGGGCCAGGTCCACCACGTTGACAACGCGGACAGCCAAGTCCGGCACCAGCTCTCGCAGCAGCGCCGCGGCGGCCAGGGCTTCCTGGGTGGGGACGTCCCCGGCACAGGCGAGCACGACCTCGGCGGGACGATCGGAATCCGAACTCGCCCAATGCCACACACCCAGACCCTGCTCGCAGTGCAGCCGCGCCGCCTCGTCGTCGAGGTATTGCAGCGCGGGCTGCTTCCCGGCGACCACGACATTCACCCGGCCGCGGCTGCGCAGGCAGTGGTCGAAAACGTGCAGCAGGCAGTTGGCGTCCGGCGGCAGGTACACCCGGCTGACCTCGGGCCGCTTGCTGAGCACATGGTCGATGAAGCCGGGATCCTGATGCGACGCCCCGTTGTGATCCTGCCGCCACACGTGCGAGGTGATCAGGTAGTTCAGGCTGGGAATTGGCTCGCGCCAAGGGAATTCCGCCGCCATGTGCAGCCATTTGGCGTGCTGTACCACCATCGAGTCGATGATGTGCGCGAAGGCCTCGTAAGTGGAGAACACACCGTGCCTGCCGGTCAGCAGATAGCCCTCCAGCCAGCCCTGGCACAGATGCTCTGACAGCACCTCGAAGACGCGGCCGTCCGGGGACAGCCGATCATCGCCCGCGATCCGCCTGCCGCGCCAGCGCCGGCCGGTGACCTCGAGCACGGCATCCAGACGATTGGAGGTGTGCTCGTCCGGCGAGAAGAACAGCAAATTGTGCGGATTCTCGACCAGCGCGTCGCGCAGATACCCGCCCAGCACCCGCGTCGCCTCCGCCGATTCGGTTCCGGGAGCGGGGAATTCGAGGGCGTAATCGGTCGGGCACGGCAGCTGCAGGTCGACGCTGTCATGACCGTGGGCGGCGCGATTGGCGCTCATCTGCAGATGCTCGGGATGCAGGCGCGCGATCCGGTCCACCGGACGGCCCTCGTCGTCGAAGAGCTCCTCGGGCCGATAGGACCGTAACCAGTCCTCCAGTTGCGCAAGGCGTTCCGGATTCTCGCGCACGCCCGGCAATGGCACCTGGTGCGCGCGGAAGGTGCCCTCCACGTGCACGCCGTCCACCATCGCCGGACCGGTCCACCCCTTCGGAGTCGACAACACGATCATCGGCCGGCAGGGGTCGCGCGGACCCAGGCCGCGCTCGGCGAACTCGCGAATCTCCCGGATCCGCTCCATCGCCTCGTCGAGCACGGTCGCATACCGGTCGTGGACCTCGGCCGGATTGTCGCCGTCTACATACATCGGCTCCCAGCCCTGCGCGCTGAGCATGGCGTCGAGCTCGCCGCGCGGCATGCGCGCCAGCAGCGTCGGATTCGCGATCTTGTAGCCGTTGAGGTGCAGGATCGGCAGTACGGTGCCGTCGATGACGCGGTCCAGGAACAGCGACCCGTGCCAGCTGGTGGCCAGGGCCGCGGTTTCGGCCTCGCCGTCACCGATCATGCACGCCACCACCAGATTCGGATTGTCCAGCGCCGCGCCGGTGGCATGGGCGAGCGAATAGCCCAGTTCGCCACCCTCGTGGATGGAACCCGGCAGATGCGGTGAGGCATGGCTGGGGACACCGCCCGGGAAGGAGAACTGCCGGAACAGTTCTCGCATCCCGGCCAGGTTCTGGCCGACCTCCGGGTGCCTCAGCGAATAGGTGCCCTCGAGCCAGGTCGCTGCGGTGAGCGCCGCGGCACCGTGCCCGGGGCCCAGGACGAACAGCATCTGCTGCCCGGTCCGCATGATGACCCGATTGAGGTGGGCGTAGGTCAGGGTCACCCCGGGCACGGTTCCCCAGTGGCCGATCAGCCGCTGCTTGATGTGCTCGGGCCGCAGCTTCTCGGTGAGCAGCGGGTTGTCCATGAGGTAGATCTGCCCGGCGGCCAGATAGTTGGCAGCCCGCCACCACGCGTCCAGATCGATCAGATCGTCCCGGATTCCGGTTCCGGCGCCGGGCATGGTCATCGTCATCGCTTCGTCTCCTCGTCATCGGCGTGCACGACCATCACCGGGCAGTGCGCGTGCTGCACCAGGGATTGGGTGGTGGATCCGAGCAGCATTCCCAGGAATCCCCCACGACCGCGGTTGCCGACCACGACCAGCTGCGCGGTCTTCGACAGCTCCCCCAGCCGCCCGGCGGGCCCGGAGGCGAACACCTCGCGGGTCACCTCGACATCCGGATACTTCTCCTGCCAGCCGGCCAGCCGCTCGGCCAGGACGGCCTCCTCGATGCCGGCCAGCTCCGCGGTCACCACCGGGATCACCGCGTCGGCGAATTGCCCTGTGTCCCAATCGCTGAAGACGTGGACGGCGACCAGTCCCACCTCCCGTTCGGAGGCTTCGGCGAACGCCGCGCCGATCGCGGCCTCGCTCACGCGGCTGCCGTCCACGCCGACCACGACCGGACCCGAGCCGCGAACGGCATTGGCCGCGTCGGGATCCGGCCGCACCACGACCACCGCGCCCCGGGCGTGACTGGTCACCGAGAACAGGGTGGATCCCAGATGCGAGAGCGTGCCGGCCGTCCCGGTCGCTCCGATTACCACCGTGAAGGCGGACTCGCTGAGATCGATCAGCACCTGGGCGGGACTGTCGGTCGACACCGCGGACGTGACCGTCAGTTCCGGCTCGTAGTCGCCGGCGGCCAGCCGGGCCCGGGCGATGGCCGCCGCACCGGCGGCCTTGACGGCCTCGGCCAGCGACGGCGCCGCCACCGAGTAGGGACCGACGCCACGGCTGACCGCCACCAGATCCAGGCCGTGGACGATGTGCAGTCGCCGCTGCCGCTGTGCGGCGTAGTTCGCGGCCCAGTGCACCGCCCGCGCCGAACCTTCCGAATTGTCCACGCCGACCACGACGGGCGCCGAGGCCAGCCGATGCGGATCGTCGAGTTCCTGGTGTGTCATCCTGACCTCCGGGGTGAGGTGAAATCGTCGGCGCCCGGGGAGGGGCTCGTACTCTCACGGTAGAAATGGGACCTGACCGCCCTCTGCAGGCGATCGTCCTCGGAGTGAGGACCAAAGACCTCTGCGCGGCGACGGGCTGAGCGGCCTGGGGGCTTCGGCCGTTGGTCCCACCGGTGTCGGGAACATCGGCCCTGCTGATTCGCGCGAGCCGCGACAAAACTTGCTGCCATGAATCCTCCCGCAACACCGCATGCCGTGGCGACCGTGGCCCTGGTCCTCGGCGCGGCGATGGTGGTCGCGGTTCCCGCCGCGACCGAATACATCTCCCTCTGGGCTCAGCTGTACGGCGCGGTGCTGGTGTATCTCGCGCTCATCGAATACCTGGCCGTCGCGATCGGGCTGGCGCGATGGGGCGTCAGTCAGCTGCGGTCGTGAGCGGATCCGGATCGGACGCCTTGCGGCTCACCGGCATTCGGATCGTCGCCCCCGCCGGCAGCAGCTCGGTGAACCCGTCGTAATGGATCTCCACCGGGTCCGCCACGCCCGGATCGGCGGCGACCTCCAGAGCGGAGGCGCTGACCATGATCGCGAGCCGGTGCCCGCGGTAGACGATCGAGAAGCGCAGCTCCCCCAGCTCGTCGGGCCAGCAGGGGTTGAAGATGAGGCGATCGGCCCGGATCTCCATTCCGGTGAAGCACCGCTGGACCAGGTCGATGGTTCCGGCCATGGCGCCGAGGTGGATTCCCTCCTGCGTGGTCCCGCCCTGGATATCGGCGATATCGGAGTCCAGCACCCGGTCGAAGAACTCCATCGCCCGCGCCCGGTGCGCGCGGGCCAGCACCCAGGCGTGGACCAGCGCGCTCAGCGTCGAACCATGCGACGTGCGGGCCAGGTAGTAGTCGATCGTCCGCGGAATCATCTCCCCGGGAAGGTCATAGCCGAGGTGTCCGAGCACCTCCCGCAATTCGTCGGCGGAGAACAGATAGAACAGCATCAGGACATCGGCCTGTTTGCCGGCCCGGTAGCGGTTGACGTCGTCGCCCTCGGCCTCGAGGATGCGATCGAGCCGCTGGATCTCGCCGTAGCGCTGCCGGTAGCCGTCCCAATCCAGTTCGGCCAGTTGCTCGTAACCGTCGAACTGGCTGATGACCTCGTCGTGGAACGGCACATACATCCGCCGCCCGACATGCTCCCACCGCGTCAGTTCCACCGGTGAGACCCGCAGCGATTCGAGCAGTTCCGCCCGTGCACGGGGCGTCAGCCGTTCCAGCGCGTCGCGCGCCCGCAGCAACGTCCACACCGCCATCACATTCGTGTAGGCGTTGTCGTCAACGCCGGATCCCGGCGCGCTCGGCGAACCGGTGTGGAATTCGTCGGGCCCGATGACCCCGCGCAGGTGATACCGGTCGTGGCGTGGGTCGTAGTCGGCCAGGCTCGCCCAGTACCGGGCGATCTCCACCATGAGCTCGGCGCCGTAGTCGGTGAGGAATTCGAGGTCGCCGGTCGACTGGAAGTACTGCCAGACGTTGTAGGCGATGGCACTGCCGATATGGTGGGCGCGCGGGCTCGGATCCGGATTCCAATGCCCCGACAGCGGATTCAGATGCATGAGCTGGCTTTCCTCACGGCCGTCGGAGGCGGACTGCCACGGGAACATCGCCCCGGACAACCCGGCGGCCGCCGCCGCGCGCCGCGCCTCCGGCAACCGCCGGTATCGGTATCGCAGCAGACCGCGTGCGAGTCGCGGGAAGCGAGGACTCAGAACCGGATGCACGAACAGCTCGTCCCAGAAGACGTGCCCCCGATATGCCTCGCCGTGCAAACCCCGCGCGGGGACCCCCACGTCCAGATCGGCGGTGTGTGGCGAGAGCGTCTGCACCAGATGCAGCAGGTGCAACCGGATCACCCGGGTCGCGTGCTCACCGCCGCCCAGATCGATTCGGAGCCGATCCCAGAGATGTTCCCAGGCGGCCGTGTGCGATTCGAGCAGGTCCGCGAACCGGCCGGCACTGCGCAGTGCGCGCGCGGCCTCGTCGTCCGGGGCCGAGACCGCGTGGTCGCGGCCGGTGACCACGGCCGCGATCTTCTCCAGCACGACCGTGTCACCCTCGGTCATCGCGACGCCGTGGTCGTGCCCGATCGACCCGTCGCTCTCGACGAGTTCTGTGGCGGGACACAGCTTCACACTCTCTCGGTGCAGCGTGCCACGCGCCGCGGTCGCAACCGGAATCCGGGATTGCCCGGTGCGCACCACCACCAGCACCGATTCAGGTGACAGCTCCCGCGCCGAGACCCGCTCGAGGTGATCCTCCGACAGGTCCCGATACCGCGCCACCAGACTGTTTCTCACCGCGCCGTCCACCGTCGAGCGGAAGACCACTGTCCCCGACCAGTTCTCGGCGGTCACCGCGGTCTCGAGCGCGCACAGGTGCGGCGCGTGCATGGCCGCGAACCGCCGCTGTCGCACCGCGGTGATGCGACCGATGCCGTCCCGGAAGCGGAAGTGCCGCAGCAGGACTGCCCGGCGCAGATCGAATTCCTGTCGATAGGACAGCAATTCGACGGTGTCGATATCGAGCCAGTCGCCGTCGCCGATCCGGAACGTGACCGGTAGCCAGTTCGGTAGGTTCACCAGGCTCTCGTTGTCGACCGTGCGCCCTGAGATCTGATCGAAGAGCCGGTTGTAGATGCCGGCGACATAGGTACCCGGGTAGTGGTGCTCCCCTGCCGCGCACTCCGGCGCGGCCCCGCGGGTGGCGAGGTATCCGTTTCCGACGGTGCACAGCGCCTCCCGCAGCCGCTCGTGCGCCGGGTCGTACCCCTCGAAGGCGAACACCCACGAATCTGACACGGCCCCAGCGGATTCGGCGGCCAGCAGGACGGCCAGATCGTCGAGGAAGGAGGGCACGCCCTCGGGTCCGGGCAGCGCGAAGCGCGCGGCGGTCCGCCGGTCGCCGTTCTCGTCGTGCCGGACCACGATCGAGACGCCCTCGGCCTCCACGGCGTCGAAGGCGTCCTCGTCGGTGAGGTCGTCGCCGACGTAGATCGGCAACATGGGCGTGACGAGATGGCCGAGGATCCACTGCAGCGCAGTGCCCTTGTCCCAGTCCATGTCCGGCCGCAGTTCAACCACTTTGCGTCCGCCCGTCACGCGCAGGCCGCGCTGGTGCGCCTGCGCGTGCACGGCGGCCGTCACCGCGCCGACGTGTTCCGGGGCGACCCGCCGATAGTGCACGGCGACCGCGAAGCGCTTGTGCTCCACCAGGATCCCCTCGATCGCGCTCAACGACCGCGCCAGCTCTTCCGCTGCTGCCGCCAGCGCCCGTTCCGCGCCCGGAGCGGCATCGTGCACGTACGTCGTGCCGTCCGGGGCCTGCAATTCGAAGCCGTGACACCCGCCGTACCAGAGTCCGGCGACACCGACCCGATCGTGCAGATCCTCCAGCTCACGCCCGCTGACAATGGCGACCGGGCACTGCGCCGCGAGCCGCGTCAGCGCCGCCGCGCCGCCCTCCACCAGGGTCGCGGCCGCCGGATCGGGGACGATGGCCGACAGCGTGCCGTCGAAATCGAGCAGGACGCAGGCCTTTTCGGTGTCGAGCAGATCACCGAGCCGCCCCGCGGCCGCCTCCGGCACCTCCGACATCCGCCGGAAACCATTGCGCAGCCGCACCCGATCGAGGTCCGGCACCACCACATCAGCCCCGCGCTCGGCCAGCCGATCGCCGTGCCCGCCCCGGTCGACGCCGATCACCAGACCGAATCCGCCGGCCCGGCCCGCCGCGACACCGGCCTCCGCGTCCTCGACGACGACCGTCCGCTCCGGCTCCGCGCCCAGCCGGCGCGCGGCCTCGCGCAGCATCGCCGGGTCGGGCTTGCCCGCCAGGCCCAGCTCGGCCGCCACGATGCCGTCCACCCGCACCGCGAACAGGTCTCCGATACCGGCGGCCCGCAGCACGTCGGCGCAGTTGCGGCTGGCGGAGAACACCGCGACACCGATACCCGCCGTCTGCAGGCGCCGCACCAGGGCCACGGTGGAGTCGAACGCGGGGACGCCGTCGCGGGCGAGCCGTTCGAGGAACAACCGGTCCTTCCGGTTGCCGAGTGCGCACACCGTTCCCGCGTCCTCGGCGTCAGCGGGATCGCCTTCGGGCAGAGAAATACCGCGTGCGGCAAGGAAATCGGACACTCCCCGGTAGCGCGGTTCACCGTCCACCCACCGCAGGTAGTCGTCGTCGGTGAAGGGCGACAGGTTCTCGCCCGGGGCCGGCATCCGATGCGCGAGGAAGTCGTCGAACATCTCCTTCCAGGCCGCCGCGTGGACGCGGGCGCTGTCGGTCACCACACCGTCCATATCGAAGATCACCGCGTCATGGCGCCGCGCGTCGATCAGCGGCGCGGGCTGCATGTTGTCGTCCACGGCTTCAGCGTGCGTGCGTCCGGGCGCCGGGCCAAGGGTCCTGTAGCACCGTAACGAGGACCAACGGCCCCTGTAGCGCACACGCCACCCGTCCTAGCGTGAGTCCATGAGCCAACTACCCAGCGGCGACACGATCGAGCAGGCAGTACGGCTGGCCGGTCGCGCGCCCTCCCTGCACAACAGCCAGCCGTGGCGCTGGGTCTTCGACGGCGATGCCCTGCACCTGTTCTCGGTACCATCGCGCATGCTGCCTGCCACCGACCAGTCCGGGCGGCAGATGATGATCAGCTGTGGCCTCGCGCTGGGGCATCTGCGCGCCGCGCTGGCCGCGGCCGGGTGGCAGACGCAGGTCACGTACTTCCCGAACCCCAACCGGCACGATCAGCCGGCGACGGTGACCTTCGAGCCGGCGCGGATCGTGACCGACGCCGACCGGGATCGGGCCGCCGCCATCACGGTTCGCTACACCGACCGGCTCCCTTTCTCCGCACCGGCGGACTGGCGCGAATTCGAACCGGTGCTGCCGGTCATCGTCGACCCCTTCGACGCGGTGATCACCGTGCTGCCGCCCGAGGCCCGCACCGAGCTCGCCCGCGCTTCACGGCTGACCGCGGCGATACGCCGCTACGATTCCGGCTATCAAGCCGAATTGCAGTGGTGGACAGGGCATTCACTCCCCGCGGAGGGCATCCCGCCGACGGCCCGGGTGTCCGCGGCGGAGCGCGAGCGGGTCGATCTGAGCCGCGTACTCCCGGCCGTCGACGAGGAGCCGCGCCGGACCGAGATCGAGGACGATCGGTCCGTGGTTCTCGTCGTGTCCAGCGGCAACAGCTCCGCGGAACTGCTGCGCTGCGGTGAGGCGCTGTCCACCATCCTGCTCGAATGCACGGTCGCGGGCTATGCGACCTGCCCGATCACCCACGTCACCGAAGTGCCGCAGAGCCGAGCGGTCATCCGCGAGCTCACCGGCCGTGTGGAGCAGCCCCAGGTGCTGGTGCGGGTCGGCACGGTTCCCGCCTCCGACCGGCAGCCGCCCCATACCCCACGGCTGCCCCTCGAACAGATCCTGGAGATCACCGCTCCCGCCACCCCCGGCGGCCCAGCTCCGTCCGGCCATCCCCGATAATCCGCCCGGAGAACTATGTTCGACTACGACGACCTACAGATTGGGAACCGGCCATGATCAAGGTTTTTCTTGTTGACGATCACGAGATCGTTCGCCGGGGACTCGTCGACCTGCTCGAGAGCGACCCAGAACTCACCGTCATCGGTGAAGCCTCCGATGTGGCCCAGGCCCTGGCCAGAATCCCGGCGTTGAAACCGGATGTCGCGGTCCTCGATGTCCGGCTGCCGGATGGGAACGGCATCGAACTCTGCCGTGATCTGCTCTCGCGCGTCGATGCGTTGCGCTGCCTCATCCTCACCTCGTTCACCGACGAGCAGGCCATGATGGACGCGATCCTCGCCGGAGCCAGCGGTTACGTGGTCAAGGACATCAAGGGCATGGAGTTGGCGAAGGCCATCAAGGAGGTCGGCGCCGGCCGCTCGCTGCTGGACAACCGCGCCGCCGCGGCACTGATGGATCGGCTGCGCCGCAGCACCCAGTCCGACGGCCCGCTGGCCGGGCTCACCGACCAGGAGCGCAAACTTCTCGACCTGCTCGGCGACGGGCTGACCAACCGGCAGATCGCCGAACGCATGTTCCTCGCGGAGAAGACGGTCAAGAACTACGTCTCGCGGCTGCTCGCCAAGCTCGGCATGGAGCGGCGCACCCAGGCCGCGGTCTACGCGTCCAAGCTGCGTGGCGACCATCCGCGTCCGCAATAGCGCGAACCTCGCTCCCCCCGCCGCGTCTTCGGCCGAAGGCGCGGCGATCGTGCGTTCCCGCATCCGCCCATACCGGCCCGACAGGCCCACGCCCGAGGCCGGGGCTATCCAACGGCGGCGGCAAGTCCTCGGTTGCAAGGTCTTTGGTCCCCTCCCCGGATGCGAGCAGGCCCTATCGGCCCGGCCCGGACAGCGGAACCCTCGACTGTATGCACGTCCACACGCTGTCCTCGGCCACGAATCGCACGCTGCCGCACACGGTTCGGGCCGTACCCGCCACGGACGCGGCGGCGCGGCCCGCCGACCGGATTCTGACCGCACTGGCCACCGGCGACGAAGGGCTGACCGAATCCGAATACGCCGGACGGGCACGCCTTTTCGGGCCGAACGCCATCCAGGCTCATCGCGCACGCATCGTGCCGGTCATCGCGCGGCAATTGCGCTCGCCGCTCCTGCTGCTGCTCGCCGTGACCGCCCTGGTGTCGTTCTTCCTCGGCGAGCGCAGCGATGCGGTGGTCATCGGGGTGATCGTGGCGATGTCCGTCGGCCTGGGCACCGTCAACGAATTCCGTGCCGAGCAGGCGGCGGCCGCACTGCACGAGCGCATCCGGCATCGAGTCGTGGTGACGCGTGCCGGACAGGCACGATCGGTCGACCTCGCGGAGCTGGTACCGGGCGACATCGTCCAGCTGCGGCCCGGCGAGCTGGTGCCCGCGGATATGCGGCTGTTGTCCGTGACCGGACTGCAGTGCGATGAATCGGTACTGACCGGCGAGTCGGAACCGGTGATCAAATCGACCGACCCGGTAGCGGCGGGAAGCCCGGTGTCCGAGCTGGCCTGCTGCGCACTCATGGGCACGGTGGTCGCCGCCGGGACCGGCCGTGGCGTCGTGACCGCGACTGGTGGCGACACCGAATTCGGGCGTATCGCCGTCGGTTTGGCGCGCCGGGAGCCCGAGACCGAGTTCCAGGCCGGGCTGCGCCGGTTCTCGATGCTCCTGGTGCGCGTCGCCGCCGTTCTGACGATCGGCATCTTCGGGGTGAACCTGGTGTTGCACCGGCCGCTGCTGGACGCGCTGATGTTCTCGCTGGCGATCGCGGTCGGCATTTCCCCGCAACTGCTGCCGGCGGTGGTGTCGACCAGCCTGGCGGCCGGGTCACGAATCCTGGCGCAGCGCAAGGTACTGGTGAAGCGGCTGGTCTGCATCGAGGATCTCGGCGACATCGAAGTGTTGTTCACCGACAAGACCGGCACATTGACCGAGGGACGGATCGAATTCATGCGCGCGGTCACCGCCGAACCGGACACCGGCGGCGATGTCATCGAGCTGGGCATGGCCTGCACCGACGGCGTGATCCAGAACGGCCGGCTCGCCGGCGGTGACGCGCTCGACACGGCACTGTGGGCCGCGCCGCTCGCACCGCGAGACGGCGCCGAGCGGCACACCCGGCTCGCCACACTGCCTTTCGATCATCGGCGGCGCATGGTCTCGGTCCTGGTCGATGCACCGGACACCGGGGGAACGATCATTACGAAGGGAGCACCCGAAGCCGTCCTCGCCTGCTGCGAGAACGTGCCGGATGCGGCCACCCGGGCGCTCGGCACCGAGTTCGCGGCCGGGCACCGCGTGGTCGCCGTCGCGACCCGTCCGGCGCCCGGGCGGACGTCGCTGACGGCCGCCGACGAGACCGGTCTGCGACTGGCCGGGTTCCTCGTGTTCCTCGACCCGCCGAAAGCCTCTGCGCGCGAGGCGATCAGCCGCCTGGCCACACTCGGCGTCGCGGTCAAGGTCATCACCGGCGATCATCCGACAGTGGCCGCGCGGGTCTGCGAACAGCTGGGCCTACCGGCGGGCGAGACCCTGTCGGGCGCCGACCTCGACCGGCTCACCGACGCCGAGCTCACCGGGAAGTTGGCCACCACAACAGTTTTCGCCCGCATCGATCCCGAGCAGAAGGCGCGCATCGTTCGCGCGCAGCGGTCGCTCGGCGTCGATGTCGCGTTCCTCGGCGACGGCGTCAACGACGCGCTCGCCCTGCACGCCGCCGATGTCGGAATCTCCGTGGACGCCGCCACCGACGTCGCCAAGGACGCCGCCGACGTCGTGCTGCTCGAGAAGGACCTGCAGGTCCTGGCGGACGGCGTCACCCAGGGCCGGCGCGTGTTCGCCAACACCATGAAGTATGTCTTGATGGGCACGTCCAGCAATTTCGGCAATATGTTCAGCGCGGCGGGCGCTTCCGCGTTCCTGCCGTTCCTGCCCATGCTGCCCTCGCAGATCCTGCTCAACAATCTGCTCTATGACTCCAGCCAGCTCGCCATCCCCACCGACACCGTCGACGAGGAGCAGCTGGCCCGGCCCGCGCGCTGGGACATCGGGCTGATCCGGCGATTCATGCTGGTGTTCGGTCCCATCAGCTCGGTGTTCGACTTCGCGACCTTCGGCATCATGCTGTGGGTCTTCCACGCGGGCGAAGCCCTCTTCCACACCGCCTGGTTCGTCGAATCGCTTGCCACCCAGACCCTGGTGCTGTTCGTGATCCGCACCCGCAGAACGCCCTTCTTCCGCAGCCACCCGAGCGTCGCCCTGCTCACCGCCGCGCTGGCCGCGGTGGGAATCGGCGCACTGCTGCCCCTGACGCCGCTGGCCGCCACGCTCGGCTTCCAGCCGCTGCCCGGCGCCTTCTTCGTCGCGCTGCTCGCCATGATCGTCGTGTACCTGGCGCTGGCGGAAACCGCGAAGCACTGGTTCTTCCGGACACCCCCCGCCGTCCCGGCCGCCCGCGATCGCCGGCCCGATCATCGATTGCGCCGTCGCGCTGCGCGTTTCGCCACCGGAACGCCTTCGGCGGCGGGCGCTTCCGCGTCCTGAACCCGCTAAACCGCCTGCTTCGCCACGAGCCGCACTCCGGTCACCAGCGTCGGCTCGATGGCGACGATGGTGTCCATCTCCCCGTCGACCCATGGCTGCAGCAGGCGCTCGTAGCGTGCGACCCGTTCCGGATCCGTCACGGTGCGGGCGATCCCCGTCACCACCACCGACCATCCCAGCCCCGCGACGGGGTCGATGTCGTCGGCCTCGTACGCCACCACCACATTCGAATCCGCGCGCACGGACGATGTCAGCCGAGACGTGAGCAGGGTCCGCACGACGATGATCTCGCCCTCGTCGACCAGATGGTTCACCGGCCGCACAGCGGGCAACGCGTCGCGCGTGAAGACGACCCTCCCGAACGGGACACCGGCCAGCAGCCGCAGCGCTTCCACACGCCCCAGACTCACGGTGGCGCGCGGAGCGAACTGATACCCACGGTTCAACTGCAAACCCTTTCTCACCTGATCCCGGCACTGCATCTCCTCGATCCATGTCAACACCCGCACCGGCGCCCCCACAGGGCCGAAGGTCCTGTCTCGGACATCCATCGGACACGGCACAGCCCACAACCGACATGGCACCGATGAGCCCGGCAACACCGACTCGCACACCGAGATCCTTGTCTCAGGTTGCCCGATCGGGCACACCGCATCAGGAGCCGTGGTCCGGCCGCGACAGGGACGAAGGGCAGTGGTGTTCGGGGACTGTGGCCCTGCCACTCCGGCGGACAACTGCGATGCACTGATCGGGAGTGCACACCCGGTGAAGGGACGAGAGCATGGTGGGCGATTCACGTTTGCACGCTTGGCTGGATCGAGCCGGCGGCATCCTCGGAACGGCGCTGCTGGCCGGGACGATCGCACCGCTGGTCGCCGGTGGCGTCGCCTGGGCCGCGGGGGCGACAGGAGTGGCCGACCGGTGCTGGGCCGCGGGCACGGTGGTGGCCATGGTCCCGGCGGTGTGGTGGGTCGTCGCGGCGTTGCGCCGCGGGCGCGCCGGAGTGGACCTCATCGCGGTGTTGTCGCTGGCCGGCACGCTCTGGGTGCACGAGTACCTCGCGGGCGCGCTGATCGCGGTCATGCTCAGCGGCGGGCATGCGCTCGATGCCGCCGCCGAGCGGCGCGCGGCCCGGGATCTGCGGGCCCTGCTCGAGCGGGCACCGCGGTCGGCACGGCTACGGCAGGGGGACGTGGTGCGGGTCGTCGATCTCGATGAGATCGTTCCGGGCGACATCCTGGTGATCGCCGCCGGCGAGGTGGTTCCCACCGACGGCAGGATCATGGATACCGTTGCGGCGCTCGATGAATCGGCACTGACGGGAGAACCGCTCCAGGTCGAGCGCGCCCCCGGGGAGCCGGTGCGCAGCGGCGTGCTCAATGCCGGGGGCGTGTTCGAGATGCGGGCCACCGCAACGGCCGACGACAGCACCTACGCCGGGATCGTGCGGCTGGCACGCGAGGCGGGAGCCGCCACTGCGCCCACGGTCCGGTTGGCGGACCGCTATGCCGTGTGGTTTCTCCCGCTGACCCTGCTCGTCGCGGGTGCCGCGTACTGGTTCAGCGGATCGCTGGTGCGCGCGGTGGCGGTGCTCGTGGTCGCGACACCGTGCCCGTTGTTGCTGGCCGCACCCGTTGCCATCGTGTCGGGGCTGTCACGCGCGTCACGGGTCGGCGTGGTGGTGCGCGACGGCGGGGCGTTGGAAAATCTCGGTCGCGCAACAACTCTGGTCATGGACAAGACTGGTACCGTCACGGCCGGACGGCCCGTGGTCACGGAAGTCGCCGCCGCTCCGGGCGTGGATGAAGCGTGGCTGTTGCGGCTGGCCGCCTCGGTGGATCAGCTGTCGCCGCACGTGCTGGCCGAGGCGATCGTGACCGAGGCGCTGGCCCGCAAGCTCCAGCTCGACGTTGCCACAGCGGTTTCCGAGCAGGCGGGTCGCGGCGTCACCGGCACGGTCGACGGTCATCGCGTGCAGGTGGGGAAGCTGCCGGAGTCGATGATCACCCCGGAATGGGCGCGGCCGGTGATGAATCGGGCACGGCTGGACTCCGCCGCCGTCGCCTGGATCGTCGTCGACGACGACCCCAGGGGTGTCGTGTTGCTGCGGGATCCCTTGCGGCGGCAGGCGCCCCGCACCCTGCGCCGGCTGCGTGAGGCCGGGCTGAACCGCCTCGTCATGCTCACCGGCGATCGCCCCGAGCCCGCGCGCGAGGTCGCGACGGTGCTGGGCCTCGACGAGGTCTACGCGGGCCAGAGCCCGGCCGACAAGGTCGAGGCGGTGCGTCGGGAGAGCCAGCAGCAGGTAACCGTCATGGTGGGCGACGGCATCAACGACGCGCCCGCCCTCGCCGCCGCCACAGTCGGGGTGGCCATGGGAGCGCGGGGTTCGACCGCCTCGTCCGAGGCCGCCGACATCGTGCTCACCACCGATCGGCTGGACCGGCTCGCGGACGCCATGGACATCGCCCGCTGGTCGCGGCGGATCGCGGTCCAGAGCGCGACCGTCGGCATGTCCCTGTCGCTGGCGGCCATGATCGTCGCGGCCGTCGGCTGGCTGCCGCCCGCGGCGGGCGCGCTGCTTCAGGAGGCCATCGACGTCGCCGTCATCCTGAACGCGCTGCGAGCACTGCGCGGTAATCCGGCCGCCAGTCTGGACCTGCCGGCGGATACCGAAGAGCTGCTCCACCGCTTCGCCGCCGAACACGATGTCATGCAGGACGCCCTCGCCAAGCTCCGCGCGGTCGCCGACCGGGTCGCGGACCGCCCCGACGACGCTGCCCTCGCGGCACTCGACAACGTGCACCGTTTTCTGATCGAAGACCTGCTGCCCCATGAGGTGGCCGAGGAGACCCAGCTCTATCCCGCACTCGCCGGGCCGCTCGGCGGCACCGAGGCAACGGCCACCATGAGCCGCGCGCACGCCGAGATCCAACGGCTGGCCACCCGCATCGGCACCCATCTCGAACTGGCCCACGCGCGTGGCGAATTCGACCCGGATCAGATCGACGACCTGCTGGCCTGCCTCTACGGCCTGCACGCCGTGCTGCGCCTGCACTTCGTGCAGGAGGAGGAGAACTATTTCGCCCTCGCCGCCGACGAACGGCTGTGAACATGCCCCGGCCTGCCGATCGTGGGAGACCGGGTCGGGGGTTGACTCCGGGCGGCATCGCGGTACTCGTGACAGCAGCGGGAGCGGCGGCCGTGTGCGCACTGGCGGTGTTGTTCGCGGCGATCCTCGACAATGTCCTCGACGGGGACGGATTCACCGCATGGGATCGGCCGATCTCGGCATGGATTGCGGCACATCGCGAACCGGCACTCACCACGATCATGCGCGGGCTGACCGACGTGGGCAATCCGCCCGTTCTGGCCACGACCATCGCCGCCGCCGCAGCCGTGACGACCATCCGAGTGCGCACGCTCGCACCTGTCGCCCTGGGAACGGCCGCCTTCGCGGGGTTCGGGCTGATGGTGGTGACGGTGAAACTGGCGGTGGGAAGGCCCCGCCCACCGGATGCGGAGCGGGCGATCGCCGTCGACGGATCGTCCTTCCCGTCCGGTCATGCCGCGGGCATCGCCGTGGTCGCGGTGGTGTCGGCGTGGATGCTCACCCGCGCGTATCGATGGTCCCGGCGGACCTGCCTCGCCGTCTGGGCCGCGGCGGTCGTTCTGGTTGTCGCCGTGGGTTCTTCCCGTGTCTATCTCGGCGTCCACTATGTCAGCGACATCGTTGCCGGTTGGGCACTGGGCGCGTCCTGGGCCGGGTTCGTCATTGCCGCGGGCACCGCCGCCACGCCGTTGTGGCGGGACCACTCGCTGGGACGACGTCGTCGCTCTCGGCCCTGCCTGTGACGCCACCATGGTCGGACGATCTCGGGACCTTGGTCCACTCCGGCCGATCGCGCCGCACGGCTGTGCGTTTGTTCCCCCGCCACCGTGACCTTGTCCTCTGTGCCGCCCCTACGTCCGGACGCACGCTGAACGCACGAACTGTCGAAGGAGGCGCGTCATGGAGTACCGGGTGAACGTGTGCGACACCCCGCCGCAGGCGGTGCTGCGCATACCGCTGGAGATCCGCCCGGACCTGTTGAGCGACGGCATTGTCGGCGGCATGAACCGGCTGGCGGAGGTGGCCGAGCGGGCCGGGCTCGTCGCGAACGGCGCGCCGATGATCACCTTCCATCGGGAACTGCCCGCCGAGGATGCCATCGTCGTCGAATTCGGGCTCCCCATCGAGGCCGCGCCCGCCCTCGGCCCGAGTTCGGGTGCGGAGCTGACCATCCAGTCGCCCACGCTGGTCGCTCGCACCTGTCATCGCGGCAGCTATCGCGACATCGACGCCGGGTACCGCGCATTGCGAGAGTGGCTGCAGGGCAACGGCTATCGACCCATCGGACCACCGACGGAGGCGTATCTCATCGGCCCCGACGAGGTCAGCGATCCCCGTCTGCTGATCACCGAGATCCGGATTCCGGTGGCCCCCGCCGCGGCCATTACCGTCCACCTCGAGGTGACGTTTCCCGACGCTGTGGACCGCACCCGGATCGCATTGCGGGAGCACGGATTCGGCGTCGTGACCGAATTCGATGTCCAGGCCGCCCTCCGGGAGGGGACCGGTGAGCACATCGAGGAGTACCTGATCCTCGGAGCCTGCAACCCGCAGCTCGCCGGTCGCGCCCTCGCCGTCGACCGAGAGGCGGGATTGCTGTTGCCATGCAATGTCGTCGTGCGGGCCGACCGGACCGGCGTGCTCGTGGAGGCCACCGATCCCACGCTGCTCGCCGAGGTCCTGGCCAGGCCCGAGCTCGCCGGACCGGCCGAAGAAGCCCGTCGATTGCTCGCCGCCGCACTGGCCGACCTGTCCCACCCCGCGGCGGCGGCCGGCTGAGGCGGTCGAGGACCATGGTCCCGGTCACCACGGGTAGGAGTCCTCTCACCGAAATCCGGCCACGCGAGCAGGCTCGATGCATGGAAACCACCGCTCCCCGCGTCGCCGTCATCTACGCCACCGCCCAGGGATCCACCCGTGAGATCGCCGATTTCATCGGCGCCTACCTCACGGCCCGCGGCGCGACCGTCGAGGTCGCCGACGTCGAGCACGCTCCCGAACTCACGCCCTTCGATGCCATCGTGCTGGGCAGCGCCGTGCACGATCTGGCCCTGCTGCCGGAGATGGCCGCATTCGTCCGGTCGCATCGCCACGAACTGCAGGCGTACCCGGTGTGGCTGTTCAGCGTCGGGCTGGGGCCGGCCCTGGTCGGTCCGACCGGGCGGCGCATCGGCCATCTCGTCCCGAAGAAGATTGCCGCCCTGCGTGATTCGATCACACCGCGTGATTTCCACGCGTTCGCCGGCCACTACGAACGCGCCGGGGTCTCGCTGCCCGCGCGCGCCATGTACCGCGTGCTCGGCGGTGCCCGCTACGGGGACCTGCGCGACTGGTCCGACATCACGATCTGGACCGACACCATCGCGCAGGCTCTGCACCTGCCGCAGGCCAAGGCCACTCCGACCCACCCCTGACCCGCACGCCCCCGGTCATCCCGTCTTCGCGAAAGGCCATGCCGATGAGCCATCACACCGATCCGTTCGCCCCGGCGATCCATACCGGCCGCATCTGGCTGCGCACCGTCGCCGACCGGCTCGGCACCGACGACCGGATGGAGGCGCATCGGGCCCTGCGCGCCTGGCTGCACACCGTGCGCGACCGCCTCGACATCGGCGCGGCTGCACACCTGAGCGCCCAGCTGCCCACGCTGCTGCGCGGTGTCTACTACGAGGGCTGGACGCCGGGACGTGTTCCGGTGCGCCATGATCCGCAGTCGTTCCTGCACCAGTTCGCCCGGACGGCGGACGTGTCGGCGGAGGAAGCGAGGCGGATGTCCGCGGCGGTCACCGATGCGCTGGCTCAGCTGTTCTCCCCCGGCCAGCTCGACCACGTGCTGGCACAGCTTCCGGTACCCCTGCGGCGCCTGCTGCTCGGTGCCGATTTCAGTGACATTCTCACCTCCGCGGGCATTTTCGAGACTCCGGAGGCACAGCAGTGACGATCCGGCACGCCCCTCTGTTCGTCATCGCACTTCCCTTCGTGGTCACCGGCCTCGAACTCAGCGGCGCGTCGCCGCTGGCGATGCTGTCCGCCTTGTTCATCCTCGCCGTCCCGATCCTGTTGCTGCTCGTGCTGCCCGGATCGAAAAAGAACTGGAGCCGTCATGGGTGACTACGTCGCCACCTTCGATGAACTGCGATTGACCGATGCCGACCGCGCCGGCGGCAAGGGCGCCAATCTCGGCGAACTGGTCGCGGCGCGGCTGCCCGTGCCGCCGGGGTTCGTCGTGCTGAAATCCGCCTACGAAGAGGTGATCTGCGCGGGTGCGCACGGCCCGGAACTCGACGAACTGCACACCCGCGGGCTCGCGGCAGCGCAGGGCGCGACCCGCGACGAGACACAGCAGCTCGACGAGCTGTGCCGCCGCATGCGGGAATTCGTGCACGACACCCCGATGTCGCCGGCCGTCCGTGATGCCGTGCTGTCGGCCTACCACCGGCTCGGCGACGCGGTGACCGTGGCCGTGCGGTCCTCGGCAGTCGGCGAGGACAGCGCGACCGCGTCGTTCGCGGGAATGAACGTGTCCCACACCAATATTCACGGCGACGATGAATTGATCACCGCGCTGACCGACTGCTGGGCATCGCTGTTCTCCCCGCGCGTGCTGACCTATCGGGCGCGGCGCGGCATGCACAATCGTCCCGAGATGGCCGTGGTGGTGCAGCGGATGGTGGCCGCCCGCACGGCCGGCGTGGCCTTCACCGCCGACCCTGCCACCGGTTCGCTCGATCGCATCGTCATCGACGCCGCGCGCGGCCAGGGCGAGGTGGTGGTGTCCGGCGCCGTCACACCCGACACCTACATACTCGACGCGGCCGGACCGACACTGCTCAGCACCGAGGTCGGCAGCCAGAGCTTCGCCATCGTGCCCGGCGCGGACGGCGATCAGCGAATTCAGCTCTCCGAATCCGAGGCCGAGGCGCCGGCGCTCACCGACGACCAGGCCGTCGCCGTGGCCCGGCTCGCGCTCGAGGTGCAGGCGCACCACGGCCGCCCCCAGGACGTCGAATGGGTCTTCGACGACGAGCATCTCTGGCTGGTCCAGGCGCGGCCGATCACCATACTGCCCGGCGACGCCGCGGCGAAACCGCCCGTGGCGCCCACCGTCGAGGGTCGGGTGCTGGTGCGCGGGCTGGCCGCGGCACCCGGCCGCGCCACTGGGCCCGCGCGCGTATTACGCTCTCCCGCAGAGGGATCCGCGCTGGGCGACGGCGAGATACTGATCGCTCCCATGACCAATCCGGACTGGCTGCCGACCCTGTCGAGGGCCGCCGCGGTGGTGACCGACAGCGGCGGCATGACCTGCCACGCGGCCATTGTGGCGCGCGAACTCGGTATCCCGTGCATCGTCGGAGCCCGCACGGCCACCTCCCAGCTGACCACCGGCCAGGAGGTCACCGTCGACGGGTCCGCCGGCCAGGTGTACGCCGGAAACCCGCTTCCGGCCACCATCACCGCGGTGCCGCGTCCGGTCCCCGAGACCACCGCACCCGAGGCCACCGCGACCCGCGTCTACGTGAATCTCGCGCTGCCCGAAGTCGCCGAACGCGTCGCCGCCGGCGACGCTGACGGGGTCGGCCTGCTGCGCGCCGAGGTCCTGCTGACCCAGGCGCTCGGCGGCCGCCATCCCCGCGATCTCATCGCCCGCGGCGAGGACGAGAAGTTCGTCCAGAGCATGACGGCCTCCATCCAACGGATCAGCTCCGCCTTCGCGCCGCGCCCGGTCGTCTACCGGGCAAGCGATATGCGCAGCAACGAGTTCCGGGCGCTCGAGGGCGGCGAGCGCTACGAGCCCCGGGAGCACAACCCGATGATCGGGTTCCGGGGCTGCTACCGCTACGTACGCCAGCCGGAGATGTTCCGGCTCGAACTGGCCGCGCTCGCACGCGTGCGCGAACAGACCCCGAACGTGCACCTGATGATCCCGTTCGTCCGCACCCGCTGGGAACTCGAGCAGTGCCTCGAGCTCGTCGACGCGAGCCCGCTCGGACGCCAGCGGGGCCTGCACCGCTGGGTCATGGCCGAGGTGCCGTCGGTGATCTACCGGCTACCGGAGTACGTCGGACTGGGGATCGACGGAATCTCCATCGGCAGCAACGATCTGACCCAGCTCATGCTGGGCGTGGACCGCGATTCCGAGGAGTGCGCCGAATTGTTCGACGAATCCGATGCGGCGGTGCTGGACGCCATCGCGCAGATCGTCACCACCGCCCGCCGGCTCGGCATCACCTCGTCGCTGTGCGGCCAGGCGCCCTCCACCCGTCCGGAATTCGTGGAGCATCTCGTGCGCGCGGGCATCACGTCGGTGTCCGTCTCGCCCGATGCGGTCCAGCGCACCCGGCACGCCGTCGCAGCCGCCGAACGGCGCGTGCTCCTGGACCGCGCACTTGCCCAGCCGGACCGGCGGTGACACTGCCGTCCACTCACCTGCACTATCGTCGTCGGGCGCGCGCCTAAAATGAAACAGCCGTAACAGAACAGGTCGCGCTCGCCCGACACGAGTACAGGAAAACACGAGATGACCGTTGAGCCCGACGGCTCCTACTCGGTACGTGACACCCTCTCCCAGCTGCGGCTGCGGGAATTGCTCACCGAGGTCAAGGACCGTGTCGAACAGATCATCGACGCTCGCGACCGCATGGACGGCCTGGTCGAGGCGATGCTCTCGGTGACCTCGGGCCTCGATCTGGATCAAACCCTGCGCACCATCGTGCACACCGCCATCAGCCTCGTCGACGCCCGCTACGGTGCGCTCGGCGTCCGCGCGGACGATCAGCTCGAACAGTTCATCTACGAGGGCATCGACGCGGAGACGCGCGCCCGGATCGGCGATCTGCCGGAGGGCCGCGGCGTGCTGGGTCTGCTGATCAGCCAGCCCAAGCCGATCCGCCTGGACAACATCGCCGATCATCCCTCGTCGGTCGGTTTTCCGGACCACCATCCACCGATGCGGACCTTCCTCGGCGTGCCCGTCCGGATCCGCGACGAGATCTTCGGCAACCTGTACCTCACCGAGAAGTCCGGCGGGCAACCCTTCACCGAGGACGACGAGGTCATCGTGCAGGCCCTCGCCGCGGCCGCCGGGACCGCGATCGACAACGCCCGGCTCTACCAGTCCACCCGCACCCGCCAAGCCTGGATCGAAGCCACCCGAGACATCGCCACCGAATTCCTGGCCGGAACCGATCCCGACAAGGTTCTCGCCCACATGGTCACGCACGCGCGCACGCTCACCGAATCCGAATGGGCGTTCCTCGCCGTCGACGACGAACCCGACAGCAACCACAGTGACGCCGAGGGGCTGCGGATCAGCAAGTGCGCAGGGCCGAACGGTCACGATCACACCGGAATGGTCCGCACATCCGGGACGGCGATCGGGCGAGCATTCCGCCAGGGTGTGGCCCTGCGCCTCGGCGACTGCGACGATCTCGGCCTCGACACCGCGCTCGACGCCGGACCCGCGCTGATTCTGCCGCTCAACGCCCAGGAGTCGACCTTCGGCGTGCTGGTCATGGTCCGCCCGGCCGGCGCTCCCCCGTTCGCGGACGAATTACAGGAACTGGCAGGCGCTTTCACCGATCAGGCCGCGCTGGCGATCCAGCTGGCGGAAGCCCAGCAGCGCATGCGCGAACTCGACGTGCTGACCGATCGCGACCGCATCGCCCGCGACCTGCACGACCACGTCATCCAGCGGCTCTTCGCGGCCGGTCTGAGCCTGCAGGGCACCGTCGCCCGCGCGCGTTCGGCCGAAGTGCGCGACCGGATCTCGGACGTCATCAACGAATTGCAGGACGTGGTCCAGGAGATCCGCACCTCGATCTTCGACCTGCACGGCGGCGCGGCGAGCAGCACCCGGCTGCGGCAGCGGATCGAGGAGGTGATCCGCACGCACACCGCCGATACCGGCCTGCGCACGTCGTTGCGCATCACCGGGCCGCTGTCGGTGGTGGCGGCCGAACTCGCCGACAATGCCGAAGCCGTGGTGCGCGAAGCGGTTTCCAATGCGGTGCGACACGCCGGGGCCGCGACCGTTTCGGTGACCATCGACGTCTCCGACGATCTGACCGTGCTGGTCGCCGACGACGGCTGCGGGATCCCCGAGAACATCACCCCGAGTGGGCTGCACAACCTGGAGCGCCGGGCCGAGGAGATGGGCGGAACCTTTTCCTTCGGCCGCAACCCCGAGGGAGCGGGGACCTTGCTGCACTGGGCGGTGCCGCTGGGGTGAACCGGCGGCCGCCGAGTGATCCGGTCACTTACCACGCACGATGACAATCGGGCAGTCGACGCTGTGCAGCAGGGCGTTGCTGGTGGAGCCCAGGAGCATGCCGGTGAAGCCACCGCGTCCGTGGCTGCCGACAACCACCAGCTGCGAGTGTTCGGATTCGTCCAGCATCGACCGAACCGGACGATCCTTCACCAGGATTCGCCGCACCGCGACATCGGGATAACGTTCGGTGTATCCGGCCATCTCCTCGCCGAAGGTCGCCCGCTCCTGCTCCTCCACGGTCTCCCACCCCGACATCGGCAGGTAGGGTCCGCTGACGTCGCTCCAGGCGTGCAGAGCGGTCAGGCCGGTCTTGCGCAGCGACGCCTCCTCGAACGCGAGTTCCAGCGCCGCAACGCTGTTCGGGGTGCCGTCGACGCCGACCAGCACCGGCTGCCCCGCCGACACCGGATCCGCGGCCGCGGTCGTATGGATAACGGCGACCGGACAGTGCGAGTGGTGGGTCACCGCCGTGGCGACCGACCCCAGCAGCCCGCGCCGGAGCGCACCGAGTCCGCGACTGCCGAGCACAACCATCCGGGCGTCCCGCGACAGGTCGATCAAGCGCGAGATGATCGGCTCCTCGGTGACTTCCGAGGACATCTCGACCCCTTCGCCGGGCAGCGTCTCGGACGCGATGCGAGTCGCCTCACCCACGATGCGTTCGCCGTCCAGTTCGAGCGACGCGATATCGGGGGCCTCGAGCACGGCGGTCGGCGGCAGCCCGGTCGGCGCGCAGATCGATGTGACGATGTGCAAGGGGGCTCCGTGCCGCGCGGCATCCAGCGACCCCCAGGCCACCGCCTGGTAGGAGACGGCCGAGCCGTCCACGGCGACGACGATCGGTGGATTCGGATCCACCTGCGGGGCAAGGTCTTCAGTCATTTGTTCGCTCCTGACACTCGTGTCTTCGCTATTGCTCACCCGACAGGCTCAGGGATTCGAGCGGACGAACGACGTCCTCGAGCGGGAGCCGGGGTGTGGCGGGTACCGGCGCGGCGCTGGTCGCCGCCCAGCCCATCCGGATGATCAGCTGCGGATAACCGAAGTCGCCCAGCAGATCCCGGCGGATCCGGGTCCGCACACCGGTGACTTCGAGGGGTTCGCTCAGCGCGCAGGTGGCCAGCCCCCGCGCGGTGGCCTCGAGCAATACCGCACTCGCCACCTCGCCGGCGCGCAGCCAGCCCCACAGATCATCCGACGCGGTACACACCAACAGCATTCGCGCGGCCTCCTCGGTGTCACTCACGACCGCCTCGGGCAGGCGGGGGTCGCCGAACGGCCGGACCGTCGCATCCGACGAGACCACCGCGTTGCGCGCGGGTACGCCCTGCGCGCTGGCGTGGTGACCGCTCCATTCCGCCAGCTCGGCGTTGTAGCCGGCGTCACCGCGGTGGGCGGTCGCGGCGTCGACGAAAGCGCGCATCAGTCGGGCGTGCTCCCCGGTCGTGTCGATCTCGCGGACCTGCACTCCCGGTACTGCCGAGCCCGCGGCGACGACCGCGGATACCTGCGCGGGCGGCACCTCCCACGAGGTGAACCGGCGACGGTCGCTGCGCCGCCGCGCAATAGCGCGCGCCAGACGCGTAGCGGAAGCGTCGGGCTCGGCGTGGTGGAGTTCCAGGGCGGCGAGATGTCTCGGCTCGGCGGGGTTCGGGAACCGGTGCACGACCGTTTCCCAGCCGACCGCGCGCAATGCCACGCGCAGATGATGCAGTGCCGCACCGCAACTCACCACCAGCTCCCGGCTGTCCGGGTCGGTGTAGGGCAGCCGGCGGCTGTCGTCGGCGTAGAGGTGCACCGTGGTGTCGCCGACCCGCCACAGCCACGGCTGGGTGTTGTGCACCGACGGCGCACGCACCGCCAGCGCCACGGCGGCGCGGATGGTGTCGTGATCGGGGAGAGTCGACATCGCCTGTCCTTCCTCGGAATTCTCGTGCCCTCACTCAGCATGGCCCGTGTGACAGGCCGCCGGTGACGGCCGAAAGTCACTGTCCGGCGGGTTCTTCGGCCCGGGTTTGCGATGGCTGACGGACCACCAGGACCGGGCACTGCGCCAGATGCAGCAGCGCGGTGCTCACCGAGCCCAGCCCCATCCCGGCGAATCCGCCCCGGCCATGGCTGCCGACCACCACGAGCTGCGCGTTCTCGGCCTGCTCCAGCAGCGCACGCACCGGCGTATCGGAGGACACGACCCGGTGCACGGTGACCTCCGGACAACGCTCGGCGTAGCCGGCGAGCGCGGCTTCCAGCAGCACATCCTGGGTCCTGCGGATCGCATCCCACCCCATCACGGGCAAATCGAAGCCACCCGTGTCACTCCACGCCTGCACCGCGATCAGCTCGACCTTGCGCCGCGACGCCTCCCCGAAGGCGAGCTCGATGGCCGGCACGCTGTTCGCCGATCCGTCCACCCCGACCACCACCGGTTTCGACGCCGACGCTGGGTCCGCCTCCGAAACACCGTGCACGACCGCGACCGGACAGTGCGCCTGCCGGGCCAGCACGGTACTCACCGACCCCAGCACAGCCCGGCCGATCGCACCGAGCCCCCGATTGCCGACCACCAGCAGCCGCGCCCGCCGAGAGCGCTCGATCAGCGCGCCGATGATCATGCCGAAGATCAGTTCGGTCCTGATGTGCAGGCTCGCCCCCGGCACGGCGTGGGCGGCGATACGCGCGGCGTCGGCGAGCACCTGCTGTCCTCGCTGCCTCAGGTCACGCCTGTCGTGGGGGTTCTGTTCCGTCGCCCCCGCCACGATCGGGTTCGCGTACGAGGTGACGATATGCAGCGGGCAGCCTCGCATATCGGCTTCGACGGCCGCCCACATCACCGCCTGATAGGAGATCTCGGACCCATCCGTGCCGACGACGATCCCCAGATCATCGTGATCCGAATCCCCGAAACTCGTTGCGGGAAAAGCATTCTCTTCCATGACGTCTCCTGATTCAGCGGCTACTCGGCTCACTCCGCGGGACGGACAACCATGATCGGGCAATGGGCGTGCTGCACCAGCGTGTGCGTCGTGGAACCCAGGAGCATGCCGGTGAAACCACCACGGCCGCGGTTGCCGACCACGACCAGTTGCGCGTGTTTCGACCACCCTTGCAGCTTCTCGGCCGGGGCGGACACATAAATGCGGCGGGTCACCTGCACGTCCGGATATTTCTCCTGGAAGCCCGCGAGTCGTTCGGTCAGGAGAGCGTCCTCGAGTCCGTCCACCTGGACGAGGTCAGCGGGGGCTCGGTCACCGAGGTATTCGCCGAAATCCCAATCGCTCCAGACATGTACGGCGACCAGGTCGGCGCGGCGTTCGGCGGCTTCGGCGAAGGCCATGGCGATGGCGGCCTCGCTGACCGGGCTGCCGTCGACGCCGACGACGACCGGTCCGGACTCGCGGAGGGTGTCGTGCGCATCCGGATCCGGTCGCACCACGATCACGGGACTGTGGGCATGGGACGTGACGGCGAACAGCGTGGATCCCAGGTGGATGAATGTCCCGGCGTTTCCGGTCGCTCCGAGCACTACCGCGTAGGCGGTCGCGCTCAGCTCCACCAGCAGTCTGCTCGCATTGGTCACCGAAAGCCGTGTCGCGGTCCGCAATCCGGGTTCGATCCGCAGCGCCATCTCCTCGGCCTCGCGAACGAGCTGCTGCCCCCGGGCCCGCGCCGCGTCGACCACCGATGGCGGCACCACGCCGGAGGGGCCTCCGGAACTGCTGACTCCGCCCAGATCGAGGGCGTGCACGATCTGGAGCTCCCGGCGGCGCTCGGCGGCATAGCTCGCGGCCCAGCGCAGGGCGAGCTCCGATCCGAGCGATCCGTCCACTCCGACCACGACACCGGCCGAGGCCAATTGGTACGGATCGTCGTAGTCCTCGTGTGTCATCACGTCCTCCTCTGTGAAACAGGCGTTTCGGGGCTGCCCGAGCCGGCCGGTGCGAAGCAGCTCGGCCGGGTCTCAGGTTCTTGCTGGTACAGCTCGGCGATGCGGGCGGGATGGCCGGGCCGGGTGCCCGGCGTGGTCAGGGCGGCGGTGGCGGCGGCGATGCCCAGCCGCACCGCGTCATCGAGTGGGTAGCCGCGTGACAGGCCGACCGTCATGGCGCCCACCATGGCGTCGCCGGCTCCGATGCCGCTGCGGACGGTCACCTCGAGCGACGGGAACCACTCGTCGTCGTGGCGGGTCACCGCCAGCGCGCCGCCCGCCCCCAGCGACACGACCACGATCTCGCAGACTCCCGCCAGGATGAGCTCCCGCGCGGCCGCGAATTGCGACTTGCGGTCGGGCAGCGGGTGACCGGTGAGCTCGGCGAGCTCGCGCACACTCGGTTTCAGGAGCAGGACCCCGCGCCGGACCGCGCGCAGCGCTGCGCCCGACGTATCCAGGATCAGCGGGACACCCAGGTCGCGCAGCAGGTCGGCGAGAACCTGATAGAGGTCGTCCGGGACGCCCGGCGGCAGACTGCCGCTTGCGACCACATAGCGGGAACCGACTGCCGCGCGTTCGATTTCACTCAGGCAGAGATGCAGCTCCGGCGCGGTCACCCGGGGTCCCGGAAACACGAATCGGAACTGGTCGCCGGTTTCGTTGTCGGTGACCGCGAGGTTCTCCCGGGTATGGCCGGCGATCGGGATCGATCGCATCGGGACTCCGGCGTCACGGACCAGGTCCTCGAGCTGCCGCCCCGATGGGCCGCCCGCCGGGAAAATTGCGGTCACCGGCTCGCCGAGAGCCGCGATGGTGCGCGCGGCGTTGATTCCGCCGCCACCGGGATCGAATCGCGGTGGCGTGCAGCGGGTCTTGGAGGTCGGCCGGATGCGGTCCGCACCGGCGGCGATGTCGATCGCGGGATTCATGGTCAAGGTCACGATCGGCATCGGCCGCCTTCTCTCGGGTGTGGGCCCGTCCGGTTCGCGGGGCCCGGATGTCACTCCGCGGACTTGACTTCGACTGTCTTGATGGGCGATTCGGGCTCACCGAGCGGAACACTGACGGTCAGGATGCCCTTGGCGTAACTCGCGTCGATGCCTTCCTCTTGAGCCCCCGGCGGCAGTACGACAGTGCGGACGAAGGAGCCGTAGGTGAACTCCGAATGTCCCTTCTCCTCGTGCTTCTCGGTCCGCTCGGCCTTGATGGTCAGCTCCCCCTGGTGCACGGACACCTCGATGTCCTTGGCCGGGTCCACACCGGGAATCTCGGCGCGCACCAGGTAACGCCCCTCCTCGACGGTGTCCTCGACGCGCATCAGGTGGGTGCCGAACATCGGGACGGCGGGCGCCGCCATGGCGTTCCACAGCTCGGCGAGGTCGGGCAGCAGCGAACCGCGCCGACGATGTACGGGCAGCAGGCTCATGATCCCTCCTTACGAGAGGTAAACTGTTCTGACACACTAGATTTCACGCTCCAGACCACCGGTTCTGTAGGGCATCGAGTCGTCGCTGCCGGGGACGGTTGTCCTTTCGCCGGTGACTTTGGTCCCGCGATCCCAGGTGCGCGGTCTCTAGCCGACGGGAGCGACGCGGCGAACCCTGGCTATATGGAGACGAACATCCCCACCGCGGTGACCGCTGAACCCGATCCGGTCGTCGTCGGCATCGACGGCTCCCGCGTGGCGGTGCACGCCGCCGAGTGGGCCGCGGCCGAGGCCATCGCCCGGCATGCCCCACTGCGATTGGTCTCGACCGTGCCCGCGATCGACAAGCCCGCATTCCGGCCGGGCGGGCAGCGGCACCGGGAGGCCCACGCGGCACTCGAGGACGCGCGCTCCGCGGTCCTCGCGCGGCACCCCGCTGGTCAGGATGCGGACCCGCTCGAGATCAGCACCGCCGTGCTGCGAGGGCAGGCCGATCGTGTGCTCGTCGAGCTCTCGCGGTCAGCGATGCTCATCGCGCTGGGCGCCCGGGACGTCGGGTTTCTCTCGCACATGGTGCTGGGATCCACCGCGCTGGCGGTGACCAGGGATGCCTGCTGCCCGGTCGCGCTGGTCAGACGGCCCGCAACCGAGCACGGTTCGATCCTGGTCGTGGTCGGCACCTGGTACACCGCCCGTGCGGCCCTGCTCGCCGGGTTCCGCGCGGCACGGGACCGCGGCACGGATGTCACCGTGGCGCGGGTATGGCAGGGGCGGCAGTGGGCGTCACCACCCGACTACGCGATGTGGTCGGGGCTTCCGCCCGATCACCACGCGGCGACTTCGGTCGTCCCCGACGCCCAGCTGCGGCAGTGTCGACGCGACTTCCCCGATGTGGACGTGCGGCCCGTCACGGTGGTCGGCGATGCCGCCACCGCGGTCGAACGCCTCGGCGCCACTGCGCAATTGGTCGTGATCGGGCATGATCCCGAGTCCGCCCGTACGGCGCGTCTGGGCAGCATCACCCAGGATCTCGTCCGCCACGCGCCCTGCCCGGTGCTGGTGGTCCCGGACCCGCCCGGAACCGAGGTCGTATCCCGCGATACGGCAACGATTTTGCCCCGGATCGTCACGCAATGAGCGATCTCCGAGCCGGGAACCCGCATGCCGTGGTCGACGATCTCGGGCTCGATCCGGCGGCTCAGGCCGTGCTCGCCGGGCGCTACCTACTTCGCGACGATGCCGGCGTCGTCCGCGAAACCCCCGGCGGCATGATGGATCGCGTGGCGGCCCATGTCGCCCGCGCCGAGGACGAATATCGACCGGGAGAATCGGCTCTCTGGTCCGAGCGCTTCTCCGCGGTGCTGCGTGCCCGCGAATTCCTGCCCAACTCGCCGACTCTCATGAACGCCGGGACCTCGCTCGGCGTGCTCTCGGGCTGCTTCGTTCTCCTTGTCGCCGATTCGCTCGAGTCCATCTTCGCCACCCTGCGTACCGCCGCATTGCTGCACCGGAGCGGGGCGGGTGCCGGATACTCGTTCTCCGAACTACGCCCGCGCGGCGCACGCACCGCGAGTGGCGGCACCGCCAGCGGACCGGTGTCGTTCATCGGCCTCTACAACGCTGCGGCACAGGTGGTCCGGCTGGGCGGGCGCCGCCGGGCGGCCAATATGGCGGTACTCGACGCGCATCACCCCGACATCGAGGAGTTCGTCGCGGCCAAATCCGACCGGGAGGCCCTGCCCACGTTCAACCTGTCGGTGGCGGTCACCGACGAGTTTCTGCACGCCGCGGACCAGGATCGCGCGCATCGGCTCATCGATCCGCATTCCGGCCGCCTCGTCCGGGAGGTCCGGGCTCGCGAGTTGTTCGATCGGATCGCCGAATCCGCCTGGCACGGAGGCGAACCGGGCCTGCTGTTCCTCGACGCGGTCAACCGCGCCAACCCGGTACCGGAGCTGGGCGCGCTGCGGGCCACCAACCCGTGCGGCGAGGTACCGCTGGCACCGTACGAGTCCTGCACGCTCGGATCGGTGAATCTCGCACGCTTCGTCACCGGCGAGGGACTCGACGAACAGAGGCTCGCACAGGTTGTCGCGATCGCGGTCCGCTTCCTCGACGACGTGCTCGACGTGTCCGAGTATCCCGTGCCCGAACTGGCCGCCGCCGCGCGTGCCACCCGCAAGATCGGCCTCGGGGTCATGGGCCTCGCGGAAATGCTTGCCGCCCTGGGTCTCCCGTACGACAGCACCGACGCCGTCCGGTTCACCGGCGGGCTCATGGCGCGCATCGCCCGCTGGGCGCACGCCGCCTCACGGCAACTGGCCGCCGAGCGCGGCCCGTTCCCGCTGTTCCCCCACAGCCGGTGGGCCACCGGGTCCCCCATGCGCCACGCGCAGGTCACCTCGATCGTACCCACCGGCACCATCTCGCTGATCGCAGGCACCTCCGCCGGCATCGAACCCCTCTACGGGCTCGCCTACACCCGGCATATCCTCGGACGCGACTTCCCGCATATCGATCCCCTGTTCCGGGCACGCGCCACGGCCGCAGGGGCGTGGTCCACCGTCCTGGAAGACGAAATCCTCTCTACCGGAACAGCTTCCGGCGCTATCGGCTTGCCGGATGAGCTTCGCCGTACATTTGTCACCGCACACGAAATCGAGCCGATCTGGCACATCCGGATGCAGGCCGCCGTCCAACGCCACACCGACGCCGCCGTCTCGAAGACGGTCAACCTCCCCGAATCCGCAACCCCCGACGATGTACGCCGGGCCTTCCAGCGCGCCTGGCAGGCCGGCGCGAAGGGCATCACCGTCTACCGTTCCGGCACCCGCCCCGGCCAGGTGCTGCGCCGCACCGACGCCGAGTCGTGCGAGGGCTGGTAACCAGGGAACCGTTCCTCCGACGTGGGGAGCCGCAGCCGTCGCGACCCGGCTGATCGCAAGGACACCGTCAGCGTGCGGCCCCGGGTTGGTCCAGCGACCGGCCGAACACGGTAAACGCCAACGCCACTGACAAGGCGGCTGATCCGGAAACGAGCAGCTGTCGCCGCCCGGTCGTCAGGCGAGCGCTAGATCGCGGCGGCGGAAGATGAGCAGCGCCAGCGCGAACAGCCCCAGGCCGAGCGTGGTGAGCACGAGGGCGGGCGAGACGGCGAAGTGCTGCAGGGGCATGCGGGCGAGGGCGTGGAACGGCGAGACTTCCAGCGACCAGGCCGGGGCTTTGAGTGCGGTGCCCACGGAGTCCCAGAGGAATGCCGTGGCGACCAGGGCGTGCATGAAGGAGACGGCTCGGGGTGCAAGCGCCAGCACCGCGGTCGCGGCGCCCACGGTGGTCACGATGAGCGGGAGGCTGTTCGCCGACGCCGCCAGGAGGGAACCGAATCGAAGGCGTTCGCCGGTGAGCGCCGCGCCGGTCCAGATGCCCACCGATGCGACCAGCGTCAAACCGGCCGCCAAGGACCCCGCCAGCACGGCGCGGCCGGACAACCATCGGAGCCGGGAGTGCGGCATGGCCAGCACGACTTCCAACCGGCCCGCCGATTCCTCGCTGCGGGCCGCCACGACCAAGGTCACCGCCAAGAGCGCGGCCAGCAACTGGACCAGCGAAAAGAGCGTGGCGACAAAGCCGTCGACGGCGATCTGGCGACCGAAGAACTGTGTGAAGACCGGGGTGCGCTGCATGAAGTCGAGAATGGTCTTGACCAGGCCGCCCATCAGCAGGGTGTAGGCGATGGTCCCGGCGAACCAGAAACTCAGCTGCGGAATCTCCTCACGCAGGGCGGCTTGCCACGCCGAGCCGAGCAGGAGTCGCCGTGGCGGTCTGCTGTCCCGGGCCCCGAGCACGCCCCGGCCGATATCTCGGATCCGCAGCAGGTACGCGGAAATCGCCACTGGCACAGCCGTTCCGGCGGCAATCGCCGCCAGCGTGAGCAGCGGCGGCGCGGCCGGTGGGCGCAGTTCCTCGAACCAGCCCAGGGGCGTCAGCCATCGCAGCCACGGAATGCCCGCACCGATGTCGGCGGGCATGCGGATAATCAAGGCCGCGACCAGAATTCCCGCCGCGAGCAACCGCGCGCCACGCACGGTGGCGGCCAGTTGCGCGGTCAACGCGCCAACCGCGGCGAACAGCAGCGCGGGCAATGCGAGCTGCAGCCCGAGCTCGCAAGTGTTGGCGGCACTGAGCAGATGCTGCGGCACCCCGACCGCGGCGAGCACGGACACGGTCACCACCATGATCACGAAAGTCTCGACGGCCGTGGCCGTGAGCGCCGCCGCGAACCAGCGCCGCCGGGACTGTCCGCCGCTGAGCACCAGATCGCCTCGGCCCGCGTCTTCCTCCCCGCGCAACGCACCGGTCGTGATGATCACCGCCCACATGGCCATGATGATCCCGACGCTGGTCATGCTGCGCCACGCCACCCAGCCGGCGGGCGAGGCGATGTCGTAGGGGTACCCGTACAGCGCGCGCAGCGCACCATTGTTCGTCAGCGGTGCCAGCATCGTGGTCCGGGTCGCCTGATTCGGAAACGCCACCACATAGGTTTGCAGCGCGGCCGTGCAGAACACCGCCATCAAAACCGTCATCACCGCCAGCGACATCCGGTTGGCGCGCAATCGTGCTCGCACCATGACGACGAAGCCGTGCACCGCCTCGAGGTTCATCGAGGTGCCTCCGCTGTGCTCCCGGCCCGGCCGTTCCGGGTAGGGCCGCCCGCGCCATCGTGATAATGGACCAGGAAGATCTCCTCCAAGCTCGGTTCCCGGCTGTCGATCGTCGTCACCGGCAGCCCGGTCAGTGCTGCCAGCAGCGGTCCCATCTCACCGCGGACCTCCAGTGCCACATGGTGATCCATCGCATCGACCACCTCGACCCCGGCGACCGCGCGCAGCGGAGCGATATCGACGCCGTCCCGCGCGAAGCTCACCTCCACCGTCCGCGCCGACAGGTGCCGCAGCTGCGCCAGGGTGCCCTCATCGATGAGCCGGCCCGCCCGCAGAATGCCGATCCGGTCGCACAGGGCCTCCACCTCGCTGAGCACGTGCGAGGACAGGAATACCGTCTGCCCGCAGTCGCGAGCTTCACCGACGGTCTCGCGAAAAGCGGCCTCCATCAAAGGATCCAACCCGGAGGTGGGTTCGTCGAGAACAAGGATCTCGGCGCGGGTCGCGAACGCCGCCACCAGCTGCACCTTCTGCCGGTTGCCCTTCGACAGCGCGCGAATCTTCTTGTCAGGATCGAAATCGAAGCGCTCGATCAGCCGGTCGCGGTATGCACGATCGCAGCCGCCGCGCAGATTCTCCAGGTATTCGAAGGTTTCCGCGCCCGTCAGTGACGGCCACAGCAACGCTTCCGAGGCGACGTACGCACAATGCCGGTGCGCGGCGACCGGATCGGCCCACGCGTCCCGGCCCGCAATGCGCACCGTGCCCGAGGTCGGACGATGCAGGCCCAGTAGGAGCCGGATCGTCGTCGTCTTGCCCGCGCCGTTGGGGCCGAGGAAGCCGTAGATCTCCCCCGCCTCGATGTCGAGTTCGAGACGATCGAGTGCGAGTGTGGATTGGTACCGCTTGGTAACTGCGTGCGCCTCGATGACACCCATGGTCCTTACCTCCGACCAGCGATGGAGTGCTCCCCATTCTCGACCCCTGTCTCGGCACCGGCCATGGGCCAATGTCGTCGAATCCGTTGCCGACCGGATTCACTTCGGACACCGTCGTGCCCGGCCCTCATCCGACCGGCATGACGATCTCCAGAGGGCACCCGTGCAGGCCCGCCTCACCGCGGCCCACACCACCGTCTGGAACGAGATGGCGGACCCATCGGTCGCCACTACGATCGGGCCGCCGGGCTGGTGACCATCGTCCCCTCCGGCCGGGTACGAGTCCTCTGATTCTGGAACGCCGCGGGGCGCACGCTCGGCACATGGAGAATCGCAAACCTGCAGTCAGCATCGTTTTCGCTTCGGCTCAGGGGTCGACCCGGGAGATCGCCGAGTACATCGGCAACGATCTCGCCGCCCGGGGCGCGACCGTCGAGGTCGCCGATGCCGAGCACGCACCGGACCTGTCGCGTTTCAACGCCGTGGTCATCGGCAGCGCGGTGCACGATATGGCCCTGCTGCCCAACGTCGCGGAGTACGTGGCATCCCACCGCAACGAACTCAGCGCTCGGCCGGTCTGGCTCTTCAGTGTCGGCATCGGACCGGCGCTGCGCGGACCGATCGGCCACCGAGTCGGCCGCATCGTGCCGAAACGCATTGCTGCCCTACGTGACTCGATCAGTCCGCGCAAATACCAGGCCTTTGCGGGGCACTACGAGCGCGTCGGCGTGTCCCTCGGCGCACGCGTCCTCTACCGCCTACTCGGCGGCGGTCGCTACGGCGACCTGCGGGATTGGACCGCCATCAGCACCTTTTCGGATTCCATTGCGCAGGCTCTGAATCTGCACGCACCGCACACCATTCCGATTCATCCCTGACGGCCACGCGAACACAGGATTCGACATCATCGATCCCACACTGGTCATGGCGGGATGGCGTCACCGCTCGGCCGACAGCCGAGTTCGCGACATCATGCGGAACAACCATCCCGACGTGGTCAGTGCGATTGGTCAGCGCGATTGGTCAGCCGAGTCAGCCGGTTGCAGCGGGTGAACCACGTCGTCCAGCGCGAACCGGGGGCTCGGGGGGACCGGGTCGGCGCTGGTTGCCGCCCAGCCCATTCGGATGATCACTTGCGGGTGGCCGAAGCCGCCGAGGATGTTCGTGCGGATTTGTTCTCGGATGGCCGGCAGTTCCAGAGGTTCGGTGAGAGCGCAGGTGGCCAGGCCGCCGACGGTCGCGGTCAGCAGGGCGGCGCTGGTGGATTCGCCGGCGCGCAGCCACGCCAGGAGATCGTCGGACCCGGTGCTGAGCAACAGCATTCGCGAGAATTCGTCGGTGTCGCGGACTACGGCTTCGGGGAGCCGAGGGTCGGAGAACGGACGTACGGCCGGGTCCGTGGAGACCACGGCGTTGCGGGCGGGGACGCCGGATGGTGCGGCGTGGTGGCCGCTCCAGGCATGCAATTCCGCGATGTAGTCCGGGTCTTGGGCGTGGCTCGCCGACGCTTGTTCGAAGGCCTGCGCCAGTGTCCCACGCGCCTCGAGGGCGTCGACGTCGCGAATTTCCACGCCCACGACACGGGCGGCGGCGATGACCTTGTCCGCGTGCACTGCGGGCACCTCCCAGGAGGTGAAATGCCGCCGGTCGCTGCGACGTCGAGCGATGGCCTCCGCCAGCTGCACCGTCGTGGGATCAGTGGCCCCGGAGCGAAATTCGATCGCGGCCAGATGTCGCGGATCCGCGGGATTCGGGAGTCGATGCACCACCGTCTCCCATCCGACCGCGCCGATCGCCACTCGCAGGTGATGCAGTGCCGCGCCGCAGCTGAGCACCAGTTCGCGGCGGTCTGGGTCGGTGTGCTTCAGCCAGCGGGTGTCGTCGGCGTACAGATGCAGGGTGCTCTCCCCGATACGCCACTGCCAGGGTTGCGTGTTGTGCACCGACGGGGCGCGCACGGCCAGGGCCAGTGCCGCGCGGATGGTGTCGGTATCGGGATGCGTCCTCGACATCGCTATTCCTTCCTCGGGATTCGCAGCTTCGTACTGTTCAGCATGTCTCCATGGGTGGCCGTTGGTGACGGCCGAAAGTCACTGGGCGTCGGGTTCTTCGACCCAGGTTTGTGATGGCCGACGGACCACCAGCACCGGGCACTGCGCCAGATGCAGCAGCGCGGTGCTCACCGACCCCAGCACCATCCCCGCGAATCCGCCCCGGCCGTGGCTGCCGACCACCACGAGCTGCGCGTTCTCGGCCTGCTCCAGCACCGCGCGCACCGGCGTATCGCAGGCGATGACCCGGCGCACCGTGACATCGGGATACCGTTCGGCGTACCCGGCCAGCGCCGCTGCCAGCACCACATCCTGAGTCCTGCGGATCGCGTCCCAGCCCATCACGGGCAGGTCGAAGCCGCTGGTATCGCTCCACGCGTGCACGGCGATCAGCTCGACCTTGCGCTGCGATGCTTCCTCGAAGGCGAGCTCGATGGCCGGCACGCTGTTCAGCGACCCGTCCACGCCGACCACCACCGGTTTCGGCACCGACGCCGGGTCCGTCTCCGAAACACCGTGCACGACCGCGACCGGACAGTGCGCGTGCCGGGCCAGCACGGTGCTCACCGAGCCCAGCACCGCGCGCCGGATCGCACCGAGCCCTCGATTGCCGACCACCAGCAGCCGGGCCCGGCTAGAGCGCTCGATCAGCGCACCGGTGATCATGTCGAAGATGAGTTCGGTTCTAATGTGCAGGCTCTCGCCCGGTACGGCGTCAGCAGCGATGCTCGCGGCGTCGGCGAGCACCTGTTGCCCCTGCAGCCGCAGGTCGCGCAGGTCGTCGGGGCCGAGTTCCGGGGCCCCCGGCACGATCGGACTCGCATACGAGGTGACGATATGCAGGGGGCAGCCCCGCATGCCGGCTTCCACGGCAGCCCACGCCACCGCCTGATACGAGATCTCGGACCCGTCGGTGCCGACGACAATCCCCAGATCCTCGTGCTCGGGGTGATCGAAACCCGTTGCGGGAACAGCATTCTCTTCCATGGCATCTCCTGATTCGGCGATGCTACGAGCATTCTGCGCAGGCACCCGCCGCCACAGAGAACAACGTCATTCCTCGGCGGGCCATCCTCCCCCACCCGATTCCCGGGTTCGGGTGGCGGGCACTCGTCCGGTGCGGCACTCAGACCGTGTAACCGCCGTCGACGTCCAGTGTTTGGCCGGAGATGAAGTCCGCTCGGTCCGATGCGAGGAATGCGACGGCTTCCGCGATGTCGTTCGCATTCCCGAAGCGGCGCAGCGGGATATTGCGTCGGGCGACCTCGAGCGCGGTTCGATCGAGATCGCCGGAATTGATCAGGCGCTCGGCCATGCCGTCGGTCAGCATGCCCGGGCCGACGCAGTTGACGCGGATGCCGTAGCGACCTTCTTCGGCCGCCAGGCCGCGGGCGACGGCTTCCACCGCCCCCTTGGTGCCGGCGGAAAGGCCATCGCGGACCGGATAGCGTCGCGTTGCGGCGGTGGTCACCGCGACGACGGAGCCCTGCGAGCGGCGCAGTAGCGGCAGGGTGGCGTGCATCAGGTTGAAGAACGCCGCAGCGTCGGCATTCAACTGCTCCCGGTACTGCTCCGGTGACACGCTGCTCAGGTGGACCATCGGGACATGGGGTCCGGCGGCGTAGACCACGGTGTGCAGACCGCCGAATCGCTGTTCGAACTGCGCGACGACATCCGCGACCGCACTCGGATCGGTGAGATCCAGCGCCCAGGCGCGGCATGAGCGTCCGACCCGCTCGACGTCCTTGGTCAGCGACTCGGCCGCGTCTCGATTCGCGCGATAGGTGAGTCCGATATCGCTGCCCCGGTGCGCCAGCAGGCGGACCACCGCGGCACCGATTCCGCCGGTGCCACCCGCGACCAGTGCGGCACCGTCACGTCCTCGGAAGTCATCGCTCACTATTTCTCCCTATACCAAGCAATTGCTTGGTCAATCGTAGCCTGCGTTCGATCTGCCGCCTCTCGAACCAGCATCAGCGCCTCGCGGCAGGGTCACATATTCGGGTGATGGAGCGTCCGGAACCGACTCCGGATACTCGAGCCGTGATCCGGCTTCCGGGTCGTCCAGACCACCGATTGCCCCTTGCGAGCGAAAGCAATTGCCATGTCTCTCACGATCGACGTCTTCAACACCGGATACCTGCCGATCAACGGTGGACCGGGATGGGATCCGGACACCGCCGCCACCTGGCCCGCGTCGACCGCCACGCTGATCTCCGGTGTGCGCGACGCCATCCTGGTCGACGCTCTCATGACGGTCGAGGAAGGCCGCCGCCTCGCCTCCTGGATCGGTGAATCCGGAAAGAACCTGACCAGCATCGTCATCACCCATGGTCACGGCGATCACTTCTTCGGCGCGGGCCCGGTCCTCGAGGCTTTCCCGCAGGCCCGGCTGCTGGCTCTGAACACCACCGTCATCGAGGAAGCGCGCTACAACCTCGGACCCGAGGTGCAGCAGAACTGGATCGCGTGGTTCGGTGACCGGTTCGACCGCACCCCGGCACTCCCGCAGCCGGTGGAATCGGAAACCCTGACCGTGGACGACCACCCGGTGCGCTTGGTCGAAGTCGGGGGCGCCGATGGTGTCCTCAACACCGTGGTCCATATCCCCGAGTTGGACACCGTCTGCTCCGGCGACGCCGTGTACAACAACATCCATATGTGGCTATGGAATTCGACGCCCGACAGTCGCCGGACGTGGCTGGCGACCATCGACAGGATCGCCGACCTGCACCCCGCCACGATCATCGCCGGGCACAAGGATCCCGGCGCGCCCGACGACGACGCCGAACGGCAAATCGCGCAATCTCGTTCCTACATCGAGGCATTCGACCGGGCTGTCGCCAAACTGCCGTCCGCGCACGAGGTTATCGACGAGATGACCGGTCTCTTCCCCGGTTACGGGAACCCCTACACGTTGTTCGCCGCCGCCTATTCCCAATTCCAGAACTGATCGACCTCACCGACCGAGGTCGTTGATCCTCACCGTTTTTCATCGATGGAAACGATCGATTCGACGAATTCGGTAATGGCTCGGGCCAGCGACACCGGTTGTTCCTCGGCCGGCCAATGCCCGGCATCGGGGATCATGGCGGTGCGAACGTCCGCGACTCCGACGTCATGGAGCCCTTGCGCGACGGTGTCGGTGACGGTGGCGTGGGAGAACTCGCTGAACGCGAGCAGGATCGGCACCTCGAGCGACTCGGTGGTGTGCTGATTGTCGGCGATATCGAGCGGTAGCGCACGAAACATCTTGAACCCCGCGGTAAGACGATCCGCACCCTGATAGCCCGCGACGTAGGTGGCGATGTCGGTGGCGCCGATCGCCTCCGGGTGCGCGGCGAAGCGGTCGATGAATCGGCGGAAGTACTCGCGCTCGTTGCCCTGGACCAGGTGCTGGGCGGTGAAACGGCCGCAGGAGGTGTCGCTGTGGAAGCCGAGATGCCAGTAGGCCGGCGAGCGGGTGACGTCCTCCCATCCGGCGATGCCGGGCAGCGCCGTATCGACGCTGACCAATCCCCGAACGGCGGCGGGATAGCGGCGGGCGAAGGCATAGCCGACGAGTGCACCCATGTCGTGCCCGACCAGGAACACTCGGCCCAGGCCCAGATCCTCCAGTGCGGCATGCACATTCGCCGCCATCGTGACCTTGTCGAACGCGTGCGGTTGGGGCGCGGATCGGCCCACTCCCGGCAGGTCCAGGGCCACCGCGGAACAGAGTTCGTCCAGCAGTGGAAGCACCCGGCGCCACGCGTGGGACGTCTGCGGCCAGCCGTGGAGGAACACTGTCGGGTACGCGCCGCGGCCACTACGCTGCCAGCCCAGCTGCGGTCCCGCCCCGGGAGGCTGCGACGCGAGCGCGCCATGCGCGTCGTGCATGCCTCCTCCTCGGTCCAGCCGCGCGTGAAGCCATACGACGGCCTGAATGGTCCCGCACACGGATCGTCGCCCCAGTATCGAGCGAGCGGGTCGGGGCGTCTCTACCGCAAACAGGTGAGGCGAGCCGCCCCGTCGAACACCGATTGGACGGATTCGCGATGCCGGAGCTCGAGCAGCCGCGCAGAATGGGTATTCCAGGGTGGCTGCGGGGAAAGGCGGTGTCCGTTGCATTCCGAGCCGTTGCGAGGCCGGAGCGAACCCATGCGGCGTGCGCTGGCGGTGCTGCGAGGCGCGAGCAAGCACGGCAGCGGCGGGATCCTCTGGATCACCGGCGCCGCCGGGCTCGGCAAGACGGCGCTGCTGTCGGAGATATGCCGACAGGCCGAGCGCACCGGCATGCGTGTCGCGACCGGTCGCTGCGACATCGTGGAGCAGGTCCGGCCGGGAGCACCGGTGCTGGGGCTGCTACGTTCCGGACGAGATCCCTTGCTGGCCACCGCCGACTACGCGGGCATCGTCGCACAATCGGCAGAACCGCTCCTCCTGGTCGAAGCCGTCGCCTCGGCGCTCGAGAACCGCGCCGCCACCGCCCCACTGTTGCTCGCCGTCGACGATGTGGACCGCGCCGATCGGGTCAGCCAGTTCCTCCTGCGGACCGTGATTCCACGCCTGGTCGGGCTGCCCGTCGTGTGGGTGCTGACAACCCGGGATGACGATGTGGAAGCCGATCTCCCCGGACACGGATTCGCCGCTGTCGAGCAGATTCGGCTGGGCCCGCTGGCGCTGCCGGACCTGGCGATGATCGCGCAGGATCGGCTGGGCCACCTGCCCGACCAGCGGCTGCGCGGATATCTCGATGCCATCGCCGGCAATCCCACACTGGCCGTCCAGATCATCGACAATGTCGCTCGGGCCACCGCCCGCGACGACTCCGACACCGTATCGGTGGAATTCACGGCGGCCATTGCCGCCAGGCTGGCACAGCTCAGCGCCGCCGCACGGGATCTCGTGCAGACCGTCGCCATCGCAGGCCGTCCGATTCCGGTACCCGACCTCGGCAGGCTCGGTACCGCGAGCTCCGAACAGCAGCTCCCACAAGCCCTTTCCGGCGCCTTGGAGTCGGGATTGCTGCGCGCCGAGGGCGAACGTGTGGACTGCCGGCATGACCTGGTGCGTGCCGCGGTGTGCGCCGGTATTCCGGCCGCACACGCTCGACGGCTGCATCGCAGCTGCGCCGTCTACTACCTCGCAGCCTCCGAAGAACTCATCGCCGCCGCGCACGCGCGGGAAGCGATCGGTCCGGGCGATCTGCCCGGCGCCACGACCATGGTGTCGGTCGCCGAATCCCTGGTGGCGACCCACCCCGAGGAGGCCGGGGAACTGGCGGCGCTCGCCTTCCGGGCCGTTCGCCCCGACCAACCCGCCTGGCTCGACCTCAGCAGACGGTGCCTGTCGGTGCTCTGCCGTACCCAGCGTTCCACCGAAGCCATCACCGTCGCCGACCTGATCCTCGCTCGCCTGGACGACAACACCCTTGCCGCTGAAGTGGAAACCCAAGTGGCCCAAGCATTGTGGCTGAGCGGTCGCATCAGCGATCTCGTCACCCGCACCGAGCGGGTCCTCGGCACCCGAACCCTCGAGCCCGCCGTCACCGCGCGCCTGCGCGCTGCCGCTGCCCTGGCCAACACCCGGATCGCCCGCGGACCCGCCGCTATCCGCGGCAGCGAGGCCGCGCTCGACCTCGCTCGTACGGTCGGCGACCGCGAGGCGCTCGGCCTGGCCCTGCAGGCGGCCGGTGAGGCCGCGAAGAACGATGCCCGCCACCTCACGGCACTGGGCCATTTTCGCGAACTCCGCGCTCTCGGCGGGGTCTCGCACCTGGCCGAGGAGATCATCGAGCTGCAGTTCCTCGACCGCTACGACCACGCACAGGCGCTGCTCGATCAGGCCCGCACCGACCACTGCACGACCGAAGCCATCCTGCCGGCCTCGAGTGGCAGCGAAATGTGGCTGCACTTCAATCTCGGACGCCTCCACGAGGCAGATGCCGCAGCCCGCGCGCTCATCGACCTCGGCCGCACTCTCGGCAACACCGAGCAGGCCTGTGACGCCGCCATGGTGAGCGTCGCGGTAGCGTTGTTGCAGGGCGATATCGAGCGCGCGGACCAGCACATCCGGACCACCGACGAGATCGTTCGAGGCGGTGACGACACCCGCAAGCCCGTGGTCGGGGTCATGCGCGGCTGGCTCGCCGCCGCCCGCGGTGACTTCGAGAACGCCATGGCCACGTGGCGGCCCGTCCTGGACGGGGCCGGTGTGTGCAACGGCTACTGGCCACTGTGGCCGTGCTGGACGGGCCTGTTCTTCAAGATCGGCGACACCGCCATGGATCACGAATTCACTGCTCTGGCAACAGCGGTCGCGGAAGTGGCGGCGAGCCGGAATCCGGGGGTCGCCAGTTTCGAGGGCATGGCGTTGAACCTGCGCGGCCGCAACAGTGGCGACCTGGACCTCATCGGCCGTTCCGCACAGGTTCTCGCCCGCAGCCCTCGTCCCCTGCTGCGGGCTTGCGGAGCCGAATCCTACGGGCGGGCCCTCCTCATCGCTGGTGACCGCAGCCGCGGCCTGGCCGAACTGGACCGCGCGTGGGACGAATTCCACACCATGCATGCCCGGGCCAAGACCGCCGAGATCCAGAACGTGATGCGGGCGGCAGGTGCTCGTCGTTCCAAATGGCTTGTCACACTGCATCACTCGACCGACGGCTGGGCCTCGCTCACGCCCTCGGAACGCCGGGTCGCGGCCCTCATCGGCGCGGGGCACACCAACAAATCCGCGGCCGCCGAGCTCGGCATCTCGGTCAACACCATCGGCACCCATCTGCGTTCGGCGTTCACCAAGCTCGGTATCCAATCCCGGGTCCAGCTCGCGAACACCCTGCACAGCTTGCCGTCACACGAATAGGTGAGTGATCGTCGTGCTGGGGAATGGCAACCTGGTCCGACCGATCGGCAACGGCCCGCTGACCGACAGTCCTGCGAAGGGAAGCGACATGACCTCGACCGCGCTCAGCTACGCGGCCGCCCCCAACAGGGTGGTGCGCGCCGATCACGCTGCGCTGCAACGGGTCAGTGCGATCACGCATCCGGTGTTCATCGCCAACGGCGACAGCGACCCGATGATCCTGCCCCACTTCTCGTACCTGCTCGCCGGGATGATTCCGCAGGCGCGCATCAAGATCTATCCCGATTCGGCGCACGGATTCCTCTTCCAGCACGCCCGGGAATTCGCCGCCGACGTCGGCGACTTCCTCGGCGACATCGACGGGTCGGCCCCATGACTCCCGCCGCGCCCGCGCACGACCCCGAAGCCGAGCGCTTCCCCGTCCTGTCCGATGCACAACTCGAGCGGGTGCGCGGATACGGCAGCGTCGAGGTCGTGCAGCCGGGTGCGGTGCTGTACGGCACCGGGCAGCGGACCTACGACTTCATCGTGTTGACCACCGCCGCCGCGGAGATCGTGCGGGTGGCCACGACGGATCTGCCCGAGGCGCAGGTGGTTTCGTGCACGCCGGGTCAGTTCCTGGGCGAGCTGAACCTGCTGACCGGGCAGTCGACGTATCTGACCGCGCGGGTCACCGCGGCGGGTTCGATCATCCGGATCGACCCGGCCGCGTTCCGCCGGCTGATGGACGAGGACACCGAACTGTCGGACCTCATCCTCACCGCATTCCTCGCCCGCCGTAGCGAACTCCAGTCCGGCGACGCCGCGCTCAGTGTGCGCATGCTCGGCAGCGAACTGTCTCGCGAGTCGCTGGCGTTGCGGTCCTGGGCCGCGCACGCGCGCATCGCCTATACCTGGTTCGACATCGACAGCGCCGCGGGCGCGGCGCTCGCGCGGACGATCGGCGTCACCGACGAACGGCTGCCCGCGGCGGTGACGCCGACCGGGGTGATCACCGATGCGAATCCGGCCATGGTCGCCGCGGCCCTCGGCCTCGCGTATTCGGCCGAATCCGAACCTGATTCGGCCGCAACGGATCTGATCATCGTGGGGGCCGGGCCCGCAGGTTTGGCCGCAGCGGTCTACGGCGCTTCCGAAGGGCTGCGCACGGTCGTGTTCGACGCGGTCGGCGTCGGCGGGCAGGCCAGTTCCAGCTCCCGCATCGAGAACTATCTCGGATTCGAGCACGGCATCAGTGGCGCAGACCTCACCGGCCGGGCCATGGTGCAGGCGCAGAAGTTCGGCGCCTCGCTGAACAGTCCGTGCCGGGTCGTCTCGGTGCGACGCACCGGTGCGCTGTTCGAGGTGACGCTGTCCGACGGCGCTGTCGCCCACTCGCGGGCGGTCATTCTCGCCGGAGGGGTGAAGTACCGGGCGCTGGACCTGCCGCGCTGGCCGGACTTCGAAGGGCGCGGAATCTATTACGCGGCCACCGAAATCGAGGCCCGCACCTGCTCCTGTACCCCGGTGGCGGTGATCGGCGGCGCGAACTCGGCTGGACAGGCCGCGCTGTTCCTGGCCGGCCGCGGGTGCATGGTCACCCTCGTGATCCGATCGGGAGATCTGTCCGCCGGGATGTCGAGCTACCTCGCCCACCGCATCGAGGCCAACCCCGCGATCGACATCCGGCTCGGCACCGAGGTCACCGCCCTGCACGGCGACGATCGACTGGCCGCGATCACCGTGTCCGGCAAGAACGCACCCGAACCGCAGCGGCTCCCGTGCTCCGGCCTGTTCTGTTTCATCGGCGCCGACCCGGAGACCTCCTGGCTCGCCGACATCCGCCTCGACTCCGACGGATTCGTTCTCACCGACATCGCGCTCGGCCCCGGCACCGCGGAAGACATGTGGGGCACACTGGGCCGCGGCCCCCTCCCGTTCGAGACCAGCGTGCCGGGCATCTTCGCGGTCGGCGACATGCGTGCCGGATCGATGAAGCGCATCGCCGCCGCCGTCGGCGACGGCGCCGGCAGCGTCCGATCGGTACACGAATTCATCGGCCTCGCCGGCATGTAACCCCCGGCCGGCTCGAGAGCGGCGGTCAGCCCTGCGCCGTCGGGCGGACGACGATTTCGTTGAGCACCATATGCGGAACGCTACCCACAAAAGATACCGAACGGTCGCATTATCGTGATGCTCCGGGATCCGCGCCCCTGGCGATATTCACACAGAATCAGGGCGCTTCGCGGGGTGCATGACGTCGTGCCACCACGATTCGAGCCGACTCGGATCCGGCCAGCGCACCACCGGCACATCCTCATCGGAACCGCTGGTGACGGCGGGTGCCGTCGTATACCGCTTTCCCGGCCGGCGAGCGGGCCCGTCACCGCGCGGTTCGCGTGGGATTGCTGTCATGGCGCACCTCCGAATCCCTGCCCGACGCCCGGTCTCACCGGGCGGGCTGGATTCTCAACTCGCGGCGGCGGTGTACGCCGAGGTCGACCACGCGCGAGCAATGCCACGAAGGCCCAGGGGCAATGCCGAAGGGTCAACGCCACCGCAGAAGGGGCGGGACACCGCGTGGCATGGTTCGAAACACGATGCCGTGCAGGTCATCTCGCAAGTTCGCTGGATTTTCTCCGCAAATAAGATGGACTGGATCCTGGCAACACCTGCACGACGCGATCGCGCCCTCCTCGCCCGTCAGGTCAACGGCAAGGCTGTCATCGACATGCGTTGAGCAGCAGGATGTTCCAGCGGAAGCTGATCCGGCCGGCCGCGTGGTGGCCTGGGGTGAGGCGGTGCGCTGTTGGGCGCTGGGTGTCGAGGGGGTTTGTCGCCGCGGTCAGTCCGAATTCGGCCGCAGTACCGCTGCGCCGTACCAGTGGCAGATCAGCAGCGCCAGCTCGACATCCAACCGATCGTCGTCGGTGATCGGCCGCCCGCGTCGCGAAACTGCCCGCCCGACCCGGTATTTCACCGAATTGGAATGCAGATCGAGCTCCGCGGCAGCCGCCTTGTAGCTGGATCCGGTGCGCAGGAACACCCGCAGCGTCTCGCGCAGCCGGGCATCGTTCTCGTTGTCGGCGGCCAATTCGCCGAGCACCTCGCTCACCCATTCGCCAACCTCCGCGCGGGCGCCGTCCAGTAGCGCCGCGGTCGATAACCCCGGATCGCTCGCGGCGATGATCCGCGGTTCGACGTCCCCGCGGATGAGCGCGACCGAGCGTGCGCGCAGCGCATGCCGATGGGACCGGCGGAAGCCTGATATCCCCTGGCCCATGATCCCGATCGCCAGACGCGGTGGGTCCGGCCGCTTGCTCGCGAAATCACGGACCTTGGCCACCGCATCGGAGGCCTCGGACCGATATGGCAGCCAGGCCCACGCGCTCGTCCGGTCGGCGGCCGCGAACAGCGGCGCGGCCGCGGTGCCGACCGCCTCGGCCAGCTCACGGACGAAGCGTTGCAGCCGGGTCAGCTCGTCACTACCCGCGCCGGTGTCGGGATACCAGAGGATCAGCGCCAGGTGATGCCAACGCAGCGGGTAGCGGATGGATTCGGTCGCGGCATCGATATCGACCGGCTTACTCCCCGACAGCACCTCACGCACGAGCAGCGCCTGGGCGCTGTTGCGGCTCTCCAGCCACTGCTCGCGCTCGGTTTCGTACACCGCGACGACCTGCATGGTGATCCAGTCGATGTACTCGAACGTCGCGGTGGTGATCGCCTCCGCGACCGTGACACCGTCGGCGGGCGCGATAGCGCTGGCCCGCAATTCAGCGAAGACCAACTCGGTCATCCGCCGATGGCCGACCCGATAGGCACGCACCAGGGCATTGACCGGAACTCCATGCTGGGCAAGGCGTCTGGCGTATTCGATGGCCGCCGTGGGAGCGTTGATCCGGGCGACGGGTATGTCGTGCTGCAGCGCGTGCAGGATGGTGTCGACATTGCCTTCCACGCTGGCGCCCAGCAGTTCGACGGTGCGGGCGTCGCCCCGCAATTCGGGGATCTCGTCCTCGAGACCGCGCCGGAGGATCGCGGCGATATCCGTCACCCGCTCGTTCATGCGGGCGGCGATCCCCGCGACATAGCGGCCCACAACGACATCACCGCCGCGACGAAAAGTCGTCACTCCCCAACGGTAGTTACTGCGCCGTTGCCGTGCGGGAAATTGCCGGCAGGAATATTCCGACGGCGTTCATCGTGCGGGTGACGGTGAGCAGCGTGCTCGCACCGGAACTTCGGAGACATAGCCGTCGATGATCGGAATTCCGTAGCGGCGTTCGAATTTGGTCAGCAGTTCGACCTCGGCCGGGGCCGCGCCGCAGATGGCGAATCGTACCGATGAGGTGTTCGGCCGGATTTGGGCGGGCAGATCCGACAGCAGTGCATACGTGGTCGGGGCAGCCGAGATGTATGTGGCACGGCTGCGCTCGATCCGGTCGAAGAAAGTCTTCGGGCTGAAGGCCACGGTGGCGCGGCCATCAGCGAGCAGCGGCGACAAAGTGCCGACAACGATGCCGTTGACGTGGAACAGCGGCAGATTCAGCAGGCTGTGGTCGGCTGCGGTGAGTTCGAATGCCTCGATCACCATTGAGCACATGGCGTTGAGGTTGGCGTGATCGACCGTCACGCTGTGGGGTTTGCCCGTGGTGCCGTTGGTGCAGAGGAGCAGTGCCAGTGTGTCGTTGCGGGGCCGTGCGGGTTCGGCGACATCGGGGTCCGCGGTGGCGAGATCGCCGGCGGGTATGACGACGTGGACCGGAGCGTCGGGGGTGGGCCGCTGCGCGGTGATCAGGACCTTGGCGCCCGTATCGGTCAGCTGATAGTCGGCTTCTGCGGCGGTCAGCGACGGGTCGATAGGGGTGACCGTGGCACCCACACGCCAGACAGCGAACAGGGATACGACATAAGCGGCAGTGTTGGGCAACATGATCGCAACCACGTCGCCGCTCGAGACTCCCGCGGCGCGCAGGGTAGCCGCGGCACGCCGCACAGCGTCGAGGAATCCTGCGTTGTTCAGGTCGGTGCTGTCGTCGGCGACCGCGGCCGCGTCCGGTGCGGCAGCCGCACGACGGTCCGGGAGAGTCGAAAAAAGGTTCATCAGCGGTCCTCAGAACGGGTACAGGGAATAACGACAACGGTAGAAATCACGCCGCCGCTGGACACCGTCGTGCATCAACGAAATTCGCCGCGGGCATTGTCACCGGAGGACAACTCCCACCTCACATGCGCCGCCGTAGTAACCGGGATGTAACTATCGCCTCCGCCACGTCCTCGCTTCCCCATGGTTCGAGCCAGGTGCGGGAGTTGATGGCGTGACCATCGACAGGGGCACAATCCGGTGACTCGTTCCCTGGTGAGGTCCAGGCGGGTGTCCATGTCGAGCGGGAACCGGCCGTAAGGGTTGATGTTCGACCAGAACAACGGGCTCAGGGCGCGGCGTTCGTTGTCGCCGACCGGATCATGGAACTGCGGATCCACCAGAACGGCTTGCAACAGAAGGGTATTGGTGTGCACCATCGCCGATTGCAGCAGGTGCAGAGCGAGCATCGACACCTCGGCGTGCTCGCGGTCGGCGCCGGTGAGCTGGGAATCCTTGCCGCAGCACACGACCGTGTCGCGGAGTTCCAGCACCACCGCAACCCGCTGTTGATCTCTCTTCTGAGTTCTTCCGACGGGGCCTATCAGCGGCTGCCCGCCGCGACACCGTCGACCGGTAACCCGGCCAGTGTCCATTCCAGCATTCCTTCGTCGAGACGTTTCACTGCGCGCCCGGACTGCTGAGCGATACGGATCGCGTCGGGCGCCATGACGCAATAGGCCCCGCGGCAGTAGGCGACGATCTCGCGATCGGCGGGCAGTTCGGCGAGGCGGGCAACCAGTTCGGCAACGGGGATGCTGATGGCGCCGGGAATATGACCTGCGTCGTATTCCTCGCGCGGGCGGACGTCGATGAGGGTGATCTCCCCGGCGTCACGACGGCGGATGAGTTCATCGCGGGTGATGGTGTCCTCCGGTGCACCGAGCACGGCGGCCGCTGCGACAGCGACGTCGGCCAGGTGGGCTTCGGCCACGGTCTGCACGAGCGCGAACAAGCGGGCCACATCGGTTCCGGCGAGACGGTAGTACTGGCGGGTGCCGTCGCGGCGCGCTTGCACCAAACCGCCGGCCTTGAGTGAATGCAGATTCGCCGAAGCCGTGGTCAGGTTCATGCCGGTCGCGGTGGCGATCGCCTCGACGGTGCGCTCACCCTGCGCGAGCAGGTCCAGGATCTGCAACCGTCGGCCGTTGCCCAGCGCCTTGCCGACGCGGGCGATCTCGTCGAACAGGGCGGCCTTGCGACTGATCGACTCACTCACGTTTGCTTCTCCAATACTCTTTGGAATAGCTTATTCCATAGTTCCTTGGAACAACATCGAACATGGCGATTGTATTCGCCACCGACTTGCCCCGCGACCGGGAGCGGCTCTACCAGAGAGAACACGCGTGAACTGTCTCTTCGTGCTGCACGACCAAGATGACCACCGCACTCATCAAGAACGGCGGACAGATCGGCCACTGCCCGGCGTACATGGACGCCCGTGGCATGACCGAAAACCAGCTTGTCGACGACGCACATCGCTCGTCGATGGCAGAACTGGCCGAATGGACCGCCTGGGCCGGCCAGGTCATCAACGTCTGAAAACCCTCCAGCAGCAGAGGAAGCGAGACGCCATGTCGAACTCCGTAACGGCTTGGCGGCCAGGAGCGAAGGCAATTTCCTCGCACCACCCGCCCCGCGGGTGAACCTGCAAGAGCCGTCGGTGGCCTACCACCAGAACAAGGAACAGCAGGAGCGAGACTGGTTGGCTCGCTGCAACATTCGCTCCTGATCCATCGCCGAACCACTCCACCAGAGTGTGCCCGGGCCATCAGCTTCAGGAAAGACCTCTCGTGTCGCACAGCGCCGCCGCCACCATCTCCAGCTCTCGCCTTCCCGATACCGTCCGCGCCCAACGTCGTGTCCTGATTGTGCTGGTGGCCGCGCAGATCCTCAGTGGCGCCGGACTGGCCGCCGGGATCACCGTCGGCGCTCTGCTGGCCCAGGACATGCTCGGCTCCACCAGCCTGGCCGGCCTACCCAGCGCGCTGTTCACCGCCGGCTCCGCGTTCGCCGCCATCGCCGTGGGCCGCCTGTCCCAGTCCCGCGGCCGCCGCCCCGGCCTGGCCGCGGGCTACTTCACCGGCGCGATCGGCAGCCTCGGCGTCATCGCCGCCGCCGTCGCGGACAACCCGGTGATGCTGTTCGTCGCGTTGTTCGTCTACGGCGCGGGCACCGCCACCAACCTGCAAGCCCGTTACGCCGGAGCCGATCTGGCCACCGCCTCGCACCGCGGCCGTGCCGTATCGACCGTGCTGGTGGCCACCACACTCGGTGGTGTCGTCGGCCCCAACCTCGCCGCCCCGACAGGCACACTGGCCCGCGCCGTGGGAATTCCCTATCTGGCGGGGCCGTTCCTGCTCGCCGCGCTGGCCTACGGCTTGGCTGCGCTGGTGCTCGCGTGGTGGCTGCGCCCGGACCCGCTGCTGTTGGCGCGGCAGATCGGCGCGACGGACTCCGTCGCCGCGCCCGGTACCACGGAGATCTCGTCTGCTGATGGTTCCGGCAAGGCTATTGCCGCCGGTGGATTCGTGATGGCGCTGACGCAACTGGTGATGGTGGCGATCATGACCATGACGCCGGTCCACATGCTCGCGCACGGCCACGACACGGCCGCCGCCGGGGCAGTGATCGCCGTCCACGTCGGTGCCATGTACCTGCCCTCCCCGTTGACCGGATGGCTCGTCGACCGCTTCGGCCGCCTGCCCGTCGCCGCCGCGTCCGGTGTGACGCTGCTCGTCGCGGGAGTACTCGCCGGCCTCGCACCCGGCGACTCGGTCGCCCTGCTCGCGCTGGCGCTGGCCCTGCTCGGGCTGGGCTGGAACCTCGGACTCGTCGCGGGCACCGCGATCATCACCGACACTGTCACGCTGGCCACTCGGGCGAAAACCCAAGGCGCGGTGGACGTGTCCATCGCCATCGCCGGAGCCACCGGCGGCATGGGCTCCGGACTCATGGTCGCCGCCACCAGCTATCCGACGCTGGCACTCGCCGGTGGTGTCCTCGCACTGGCGGTCGTCCCGGCCGCCGCGTACTCCGGCCGTCGAAACCCCTGAACGCGTCCTCGGGCGTCGAGCCGCCGGCAACGTGCTCGCCGACGCGCTGCTCGCACTGCCGGCCGATACCCGCAACATGATCACCACGCTGTTCCACGACCGCGCCGCCCGTACCCTGTTCGCCGACTGGCCGACCGCGGCTCGCGACGCGGTCCACGCTCTGCGCCCGGCGACCGGGCATCGCGCGCGGACGCCGGTACCATCGATCTGATCGACCGACTCCGCACCACCAGTGCCGAATTCGCGGCGCTGTGGCACGACAACGACGTGCGCGGCCTCGGCCGCAAGACCAAGATCTTCGACCACCGGCGAGCGAGCCGGATCGAACTGATCTACCAGGCCTTCGATGTGCAGCGGGCACCGGCCAACAGCTCCTGGTCGGCACCGCCGCACCGGGTAGTGAGAGCCGAGCCCGCACCCGCGGCCCGGGATTGTTCCCCACAGGTACAGCCGATCTCGCAGTGCAGCATCCACCACTTCCGAGAGGACAGCCGTGACCCTTTCTCCCGCCGACCTGATGCGCCGCAATCTCCTCGATGTCTTCAACGAGCCCGACCCGGCACGCCGCGCCGCGGCCATCGCCGAAACCTATGCCACGGACGTGATCTGGCACGAGGCGGAACAAATCATGCACGGACGCAAGGAACTCGAACGCCGCGCCGAGGAGCTGCGTGCCGAGAATCCGGACTGGGTCTTCCGCCCGGCGGGCCCGGCGTCAGAACTCGACGACATCGGCCACCTCGGCTTCCACTACGGTCCCGCGGGGCAGTCCCCGGTGGTCGTCGGCATGGACATCGCCCGCACCCAGGACGGCACCATCATCGAGCTGTACACCATCGTCACCGAAATCCACGCGCCGGCCTGAGTGCTACTCCGGTTTCCGGAACACCAAGATCTTGCCCGTTGCTCGCTGCCTGACCTCGCCCTCCTGGTTGATCGTCAGGTACTCGGTGGTGACGATCCCGCGCGCGGCATCGGACCGGCCGACCTTCACCTCGGTGACGACCGACTCGACGTGCAGCACGTCGCCGGGTCGCGTCGGCGTCGGCCACGCCAGCTGCTGCTCGACGCCGATGATGCCGTGCGCGATCGGCAGCCCACCCTCGACGAGCAACCGCATGGTGATCGCGGCCGTATGCCATCCGCTGGCCGCCAGCCCGGCGAAAAACGTTCCCGCTGCTCGGGATTCACCGAGATGGAACGGCTGCGGATCGTACGACTCGGCGAAGGAGACGATCTCCGCGGCGGTCACGGTGTGGGACCCGCTCCGGAAGCGATCCCCCACCCGAATATCGTCCAGCCACAAGGCCTGTGCGGTCACGGCTACTCCCGGCCGACCGGATCACGCCGTGCCGGTGGCGATCTCGGCCGGCTGGGTGCGCGCGGCGTCGACCAGTTCCTCGTTCGTGTTCGCGTGCGCTGCCAGCATGGTGATTCCTCCCTCGATCCAGGGCTCAAGGACGTACTACGAGGCTTGCAGCTGCTCCAGCGCGGTCGCCCAGTTCTCGACGTGATAGCCCGTGGCGAGCTTTCCGTCTCGGACGGTGAACACGTCGATGGCCATGGTGCGGAAGGACTTACCGGTGGGTGCAGCACCCCAGAACTCGGCCACGGGCGTCCCCGTCGCCTCGCCGCGCACGATCATCATGTCGTCGACAACATGGATGTCGACGACCTCCCACGCCAGATCCGGGACGGTCTCCCCCATCCGCGTGAACACCTCACCCAGCTGGTCACGCGTCAGGAAATCCTGGTTGGTGTGGAACGACCGGTAGTCGTCGTTGCATGCCTCGGCCAGCAGTGCTGCGACGTCCTTCTCGGCCGGCCTGTTCAACGCGGCATACAGCGGCGCAGAGATCTTCCGCGCCTGCTCCACCGTCATCGTCGATTCGTCGCTCTTGGTCATGGAGACGCTCCTCGTCACAGGCATCATCTGATCCGGGCCATACCAGCGGCCGAACGACAGCGTGCCCGATCCGCGCCGCCCAAGGCATCACACATTCAGGTGATAGGTCACTCGTCGTGCCGAGCCGATACCAGCGTGACCGCTAGAGTTCGGGAATGCCGGAAAAGATTCTCCGTAACACGTTCACCGTCCCTGCTCCGATGGAAGCGGCCTACGAGCATCTGACCCGGCCCGAGAACTACATCGGCCTGTCGCCACTCGTCGTGGCGGTCGAGGATGTCCAGGATGGCTCGTACGTAGCCGTCGAACGGTTCCGGCTCCTCGGGCTGAAATACGACAACCGCATCCGGGTGTCGCTCGAGGGGACACCCGGTCAGGCGGTCTGGGGTGAGGTCAAGAGCCCCGGCGGCGTTCACATGGCCTACCGCTTCGAGTTCGCCGACGGCCCGGAAGGCACGCGCATCGAGGACGAGCTCCGGCTGCGCACCCCGCTCGGACTGCTGGCCTTCGCCTCCGGCCAGGCCCGCAAGGTCCAGCTGGCCCGCGCCACGATCCTGGCCGAGCGCCTCTGCCAGTCCTGATCAGGTCCCAGTTGCGCTGGCACTCATCGAAATTCGACGGAAGCCGGCGTAGTCGAGGTCCGGGTGGGAATTCAGCCATCCGACCTCGAGCCCGCCGTCGCGGCGGAACGGCCGAGCGCCAGCCGTTCGTTGGTCACCCTGATCTGGCGCACGGTCGTGGTAGCGAGCGCGGCGGCTTGCGAGGGTGATATCCGCCCGCACAGGTGATTCCAATGCACCGCGAGGATGTCGCCGACCACGGCGTCGGGCACGGCGGCGTACCCATCGTGCCAGATGTCCAGGGTCCGGTCCTCGAGTCTGGACAGGCCCAGGCTCAGGCCATTCCAGCTCAACCGGCGGGACCGGACCAGAACCTGCGAGTCGCTCCGATCGATCACTCGCGCCCAGGTGATCCGGCAGTCGTCGAGAATCCGCAGGGCCGGGCCTTCACCCGCCGCATCGAGCAGCCGGGACCAGGGATACACGCCGAGCACGTGGAAGCCGTGATTGGGCGCTGCCTCCAGGGCCAGGCGGGCGCTCAGGTGCGCCCAATACTGTCCGGCGACCGGCCCGATGCGCGCGAGCAGGGCGGCGCCGAACTCGGCCGGATCCAGTGCGGCGCCGACTCCGCCACCGAGCCAATAGGATTCGACGAGCCGGGCGTCGAGTGGATCCTCGATCCCGGTGAGCGCGGACATCACGCACAGGTACGGCCACGCCCCGGAGAACAGCGGTGCGGTCGCCCGCACGGCCGCGCTCGACCCGTCACGCAGCCCGGCGGTGTCGGGCGGCCCGCAGTAGCCGAGCGCGTTCGGCGCGTAGGCGTAGCGCGCGAACATTTCGGTCCCGTCGACGCGGACCGGGTCCATGGGCGAATTCCCTTCCGCCTCAGCAGATTCTGGGTAACTGTTCTCCGGCCGGCAGATCCACCACCCGGGTACCGCCGAGGGCGGTCCTGGCCACCACCATGCCCGGATGCTCGGACACACAGACGCCGATCGCAGCGGCCCGCGTCCCGAGCGGATGGGCGTGCATGGCGGCCAGCACCCGATCCGCGTCCTCGGCCGCGACGAAGGCGACCAGCTTGCCCTCATTGGCAACGTACATCGGGTCGAGCCCGAGCAGTCCACAGGCGTCGCGGATCTCGGGCGGGATGGGGATGTCGTTCTCCTCCAGTGCCACACCGACTTTCGCGGTATGGGCGATCTCGTTGAGCGATGCGGCCATACCGCCGCGCGTGGGGTCGCGCAACACGTGCACGTCGGCGCCGGTGGCGAGCATGGCAGCCACCAGGCCGTGCAGCGGTGCGGTATCGCTGCACACCGTGGTCCCGAACTCCAGCCCCTCGCGACAGCTCAGCACCGCGACACCGTGCAGGCCGATATCGCCGCTGACTATCACCACGTCCCCGACACTCGCGCGCTGGGGACGGATGTCCACACCCTCGTCGATCACGCCGATACCCGTGGTGTTGATGTACACCCGGTCGCCGTGCCCGGCGTCGACCACCTTGGTGTCACCGGTGACCAGGGTGACGCCCGCGCCGAGCGCAGCGGTACCCATCGCTCCGGCGATCTGCGCGATCTCGGCCAGCGGGGTGCCCTCTTCGAGGATGAACGCCGTCGACAGCGCCAGCGGTCGCGCACCGACCATGGCCAGGTCGTTGACCGTGCCGTTGACCGCGAGCTCGCCGATCGATCCGCCCGGGAACACCATCGGTTTGACCACGAACGAGTCGGTGCTGAAGGCGAGCCTGGACTCCCCGACGGTGAGCACGGCCGAGTCCCCCATCCCGGCCTCGGCGGCCGCGCCGAAGGCGGGCAGGAACAGATGCTCGACCAGTTCCCCCGACATCGCGCCGCCACCACCGTGCCCCATGACGATGGTGGGTGAATCCCGTAATGGCATGGGGCACACCCAGTTCGCCAGGTCGACGGGCGCCGAGATCTCCTCACGCATGTGCCACCTCCGCGGGCAGGTCCAGGCGCCGGTACAGGTAGTAGGCGGCGCACGCGCCCTCGGAGGAGACCATCGTGGCTCCGAGGGGGTTGCGTGGCGTGCACTGCTTGCCGAAGGCGGCGCACTCGTGCGGCTTGATCAGCCCTTGCAGCACTTCACCGGAACGGCAGATCGAGGACTCGGCGGTGTGCAGGTCGCCGACGGCGAATCGCTGTTCGGCGTCGAACTCGCGATACCGGTCCGAGAGCCGCCATCCACTGCGCGGTATCACGCCGATCCCGCGCCAGGCTCGGTCGGTGACCTCGAAGACGTCTTCGAGCATCGCCTTCGCGACCGGATTGCCCGCTTCGGCGACGGCTCGCGGGTAGGCGTTCTCCACCTCGTGCCGTCCGGATTCGAGCTGAATGACGGTGCGCCGGATGCCTTCGAGGATGTCGAGCGGCTCGAACCCGGTGACCACGACCGGAACCCGGTACTTGTCGGCGAGCGGCGGGTATTCGCGGGTACCCATCACCGTGCAGACATGTCCGGCGGCCAGGAACGCCTGCACCCGGCACGACGGTGATTCCATGATCGCGGCGATGGCGGGCGGCACCAGCACGTGCGAGACGAGCAGCGAGAAGTTCCGTATGCCAAGCCGTTTCGCCTGATAGACGGTCATCGCATTGGCGGGCGCGGTGGTCTCGAAGCCGATGCCGAAGAACACCACCTGCCAATCGGGGTTGGCTTGCGCGAGCTCGAGCGCATCGAGCGGCGAGTACACCACCCGGACGTCCCCGCCTTCGCTCTTGACCCGGAACAGGTCCTTGGAGCTGCCCGGTACCCGCAGCATGTCGCCGAACGAGCAGAAGATCACGCCGGGCTGCGCGGCGATGTCGAGGGCCTTGTCGATCATGCCGAGCGGGGTCACGCACACCGGGCAGCCGGGTCCGTGGATCATTTCGATCGTCTCGGGCAGCAGTTGGTCGATGCCGTGACGGATGATCGAATGCGTCTGCCCGCCACACACTTCCATGATCGCCCAGCGGCGCGTTGCGCTTTCCCGGATCCGCTCGAGGAGAATCCCGGCGAGCTGCGGGTTGCTGAATTCATCGAGGTACTTCACGACCCCACCTCCGGTTCATCCGACTCCTGCCCTGTCGACTCCTGCGCTGTTTCGGGATTCGCCAGGCCCGCCTGCGCGGCCGCGATCTCGAATCCGTTACCGAACTCCTCCTTCAGAACACCCAGATGCTCGAACTCGGCGAGTGTCCGCAGGGCGGATTCCTCGTCGAGCCGCTGAATGGCGAAACCGACGTGGACCACGACGTAGTCGCCGACCGCGGCGTCGGGGATGTATTGCAGGCACACGTCCTTCTGCACGCCGCCGAAATCCACGATCGACATCAGGGTGCCATTGCGTTCTTGCAGGCTGAGAACCCTTCCCGGGACTGCCAGGCACATTTGCTGCTCCCTTCGCTCAACCCGCCTCGGCGGCGAGTAGTTGCCCGAATGCCAGGCCGCCGTCATTGGGCGGCAACCGATGAGCGGTCAAGACTCGAAAACCGTTGTCCACCAGCAGTCCACGCGCGGCCGACAGCAGCAGCGCGTTCTGGAACACGCCGCCGGTCAGGACGACCGGGGTGGCCGGGGTGGCGTAGTCGGCCGCGAGGCCGAGGACCAGCCGCGCGACCGCGTCGTGGAAACGCGCCGCGATGATCTCCACCGGGACGCCCGCCCGCACATCGCCGATCACGGCGCCGATCACCGGGGCGGCGTCGAACACCGACGGACCGTCCCCGCCTCCGACTCGATCCGGCCTCGCGAACCGGTAATTCCCGGACTCCGGGTCCACCCCGCGCGCATGCCATTCCAGTTCGATCGCGGCCTGCGCTTCGTAGTCGACCTCGAACCGGACCCCGGCCAGTGCAGCGACGGCGTCGAACAGCCGGCCCATGCTCGATGTCGGCGCGCTGCCCAATCCGGTGTCCAGCTGGTGGGCGAGCACGGCGCGCTCGGCGGGCGGGCACGCAGCCACCGCGGGAAGATCCTCGGTCCATTCGATTCCGGCGGCCCGCAGGTGCGCCAGCGCCATGCGGTAGGGGCGGCGCACGCTCACGTCGCCACCGGCCAGCGGTACGTAGCGCAGGTGCGCCAGCCGCCGGTAGCCCTTGTATCCGGCCGCCAGCACCTCACCGCCCCAGATCGCGCCGTCGGGCCCGAATCCGGTGCCGTCGAAGGCGATTCCGAGGACGGCGGCGGCCGGATCGAGGCCGTGTTCGCCCATGACCGCCGCGATGTGCGCGTGATGGTGCTGCACGGTGCGTACCGGCCGCTCGCCCGCCTGTTCCCGGGCCCACGCGGTCGAGCGGTAGCGCGGATGGGCGTCGGCGGCCAGGACGACAGGTCGCACGCCGGTCAATTCCTCGAGATGGTGTTCGGCGTCGGTGAAGGCGCGCAGCGTCGCCAGATCGTCCATATCGCCGATGTGCTGGCTGAGCCAGGCATAGCGCCCGTCGCCGACGGCGCAGGTGTTCTTGAGATCCGCACCCACCGCGAGCGTGGGCTGGACCGCCAGCGGCAGGGCCAGGGGCAGCGGGGCGAAGCCGCGCGAACGACGCAACGGCAGTTCCATGCCGTCGACCACCCGCAGTACCGAATCGTCGCAGGGCACCAGGATGGGACGGTCGTGCGCGAGCCAGGCGTCCGCCAGACCCGTCAGCCGGGTCCGGGCGTCGGCGTCGTCGTAGCAGATGGGTTCGCCACCGAGGTTCGCCGAGGTCATCACGAGCACCCGGGGGCCGGGCGGGTCGCCGGGCAGGCCGAAGAGCAGCAGATGCAGCGGCGTGTAGGCGAGCATCACACCGAGATCGGGGTTGCGCGGCGCGACCGACGGCGCGATGGCGAATTCCGGAGCGCGCCCGCCGGTTTCGGTACCAGCGGCGCGGTCGGCGCGTGGCAGCAGCACGATGGGCCGGGCGGGTCCGGTCAGCAGCCGGGCGGTCGTCTCGTCGATCTCGGTGATACGCCGTGCCGTATCCAGATCCGCCGTCATGACGGCGAACGGCTTGTCCCCGCGGCGTTTCCGCCGGCGCAGCTCGGCGACTGCCGTCTCGTTCCCGGCGTCGCAGGCGAGGTGGTACCCGCCGATGCCCTTGACGGCGAGAATTCCGCCGTCGCGCAACAACTCTCGTGCGGCGGCGACCGGATCACCGGCGCCCGGGCCGGTGTAGGACAACCGGGGACCACAGTCGGGGCAGGCGATGGGCTGCGCGTGAAAGCGCCGGTCGGCGGGATCGGCGTACTCGCCGGCGCACCGCGCGCACATCGGGAAGCCGGCCATGCTGGTGCGGTCGCGGTCGTAGGGCAGGCTCGCGATGATGGTGAACCGGGGACCACAGTTGGTGCAGTTCACGAAGGGGTGCCGGTAGCGCCGGTTGCCCGGATCGCACAGATCGGCGACACACTCGGCGCAGATCGCCACATCGGGTGAGGCCAGTGTGCGTCCGGTCCCGTCCCGGCTGGTCGCGGCTATATGGAAGCCGGCGCCGCCGCGCACCGGAATCTCGAGGCACTCGACAGATTCGACGACCGCCAGCGGCGGCGCATCGGACCGCATCCGCCGCACGAACTCCGCCAGATCCGCTGTCGCGCCCTCGATTTCGATGATCACGCCGCAGCTGTCGTTGGACACCGATCCGGTCAGGGACAGTTCGGCGGCCGTGGTGTACACGAACGGCCGGAAGCCGACGCCCTGCACCACGCCGCGCACCACCACGCGGCGGCGGCCGCGCCCGGCGCTCACGGCGCGTCTCCCTGGCGCAGCAGCCGCAGCCCGTCCAGGGCCGCGGCCGCACCGGCCGCGTCGGTTTTCTCCACCGCCAGGCCCATGTGAATGATCACCCAGTCACCGGGCCGGACCGGATCCTGGTCCAGCAGGCCGACATTCACCTTCCGCTGCTCACCAGAAACGTCGACGAGCGCGATCTGGTCGTGATAGCCGTCGAGAATCTCCACGACCAGGCCGGGAATTCCGAGGCACACGGCTCACACCTCCTGCCGGGCGAGTAGTTCGGCCAGCACGTCGCCGACCGCGGCGACCGCGGCGGGCACGGCGGCGGCGACCACGTCGGTCAGTCCCATACGCTCGTCGACCGAGCACACCTGACAACCCACCACGACCGTCGGCGGCACCGCGCCGCCGAGTGCGCGCACGGTTTCGAAGACGGCCTCCGGGTGCATGGCGTGCCCGTCGAATCCGGCAGCGCCGCCGCCGGATTCGGCACGGAAGACCTCCACGCGTCCCGGTTCGCCGCGATCGGGGATCGCGTCCACCAGCACCAGCGCGTCCCATCCGTCGAGCAGGTCGTAGGCCAGGTGCAGGCCCCGGATGCCGTAGTCGGTAACGCGCACGCCGGGGTCGTGGTCCGGCGGCAGCCGCCGGACCACCTCGGATCCGAATCCGTCGTCGCCGAGGAACATATTGCCGATCCCGGCGACCAGTACCCGTGTCGTGCGATCACCCGCTCACATGTGCCGTATCCGGAAGTACCTGCGGATATCGGGGATGGACACAAGGCCCACAGCGACCGCGAACAACGCGGCCAGGGCGACGATCACTATCGCGACCACTCCTACCGTTGCCATCTCCGGCCCTTCCTTTCACTCGGGCGAGCCGTCCAGCGGCTCGATCTCATCGGGGGCGAAGTACAGGTAGCGCCCGTACCATTCGTGCAATTCGGCCGCGGGGTCGTCCTCGGCGACCACGCCGACGTGCACCCCGCCGTCCACGTCCTCGTGCACCGTGACCACCCTGGCGGTGCGGCCGGCATAGAACAGGTCCTGCGCGTCGGCGCGGCGCCCGGGATGCAATCGCACCCGGCTGCCCTTGCGCACCAGCACCCCGGCCACCGCCACCGCGTCGGTGTCGGGCGCAACGGCACTGTCGGCCACCGGATCCCACCAGTCGACGCCGTCGGCCAGCGCGGGCAGCACCCGTGGGGACGGGTCCTCCCGCAGCACCCCGTGCAGGGATCCCATTCGCTCGGCGTCGAGCTTCTCGCAGCGATCGATGATCTCGGCGGCGAGCGGATCGGTGGCGCGCGCCTCGCGCTTCTCGTCGTCGGTCATGGTCAGCACGCGCAGCGCCAGGATCTCGTCGATCTCGGTGGAGTCGAAAAGCGGGCCCTGGCTCTGCGGGGCGATCTCGGGATGGTCGTAGAGGATGATCGGGGAGACCAGCAGCAGCTCGTCCTGACCGGGCGGGCCCGCGAGCACCGGGAAACAGCGGTGGTGGCAACAGCTTTCGACAACATTCTCGGCGTCGGGAGGCGGATCGGTGAGCGAATGGAACCGCCCGCCGTCGAGCTCGACGATCAGGTGCGCGCCCAGCAGCGAGCGGGCCAGCGCGTCATCGGGGTCGGTGGCGGGCGCGCCGGTGTTGCGCAGGACGATGCTCACTCGGCGGTAGCCGCCGACGTCGTCCACCGACAGTTCGAGCTCGCCGCGGAGCGGTTCCCGGGTGCGCAGCAACGTGCCGACCACGCCGCCGGTGTCGTCACTGATCGCCGCACTCTCCTCGGCGCCGGGGACGGTGAACGGAAAAACGCTGTGCACCAGCGGTATCGGTCCGATGTCGTGCTCGTATTCGACGGCCTCGTCCCAGCTCAGCCAGGACCGACCGGCGGCATGGAGTTCCGCGACGGCGGTGCCGTCCGAGCTCCGGACCGTGCGCCGCTGCCGGTGCAGGAACCGCACCGCGACGCTGATCCGCGCCGGCTCGCCGGCCGTGACCGGGAACTGCGTCGCGAGCTCGGAATCCTCGCCCAGCCCGTCGGCGGCCGCCCGCTCGGGTCCGAGCACGCCGAACTGCCAGCGGCACACGTTCTTCCGGGCGCTCGCCCGGTACGGGTACAGCAGGTACCCCTCGTAGAGCACCGCGTCGGCCACCGCGCGCGCCGCCGCCCGGGCCGCCACATCGGCGCTCATCACGCACCCCCCGCGGCGAGCAACTCGCGCACCGCCTGGTCGTAGCCGAGCAGGCCGCGACCGGATTTGAAGGCGGACAGCTCATCCAGTGTCTCGCGCGACAACCGCACCCAGCCCGTGTCCGGGAAGTGCGCGGCCATCAGATCCCGCCACACCGACACGGGCATGTCGAACCGGTCGTCGCGGTCCCACGGCACCTGCTGCACCGCGAAACCGGTTTCGCCCCTGATGAACACGGTGCCACTGAACAGGAACGACAGCGGTACCGTGCCGTCGCGCAGCGCGTGCAGGTACTTCGAACCCGCGACCTCGAGGTCGTAGGTGCACAGCATCGGCAGATCCACCTCGGTGCCACCGCTGCCGAAGCCGGGAACCATTGTCGCGCAATGCATCCACAGAAAGGAGCGTTGGGTCTCGGCCCAGCGTTCCCGGGGACCGAACAGATCGGTCAGGCCCGCACCCTCCTCGTCGGTGTAGGAGCGCCGGTTCGGGTCGATACGCACCTGCGCGCGCAGGGCGATGGCGTGCACGGGCTCCTCGGACAGCGCGGCGATCCCGATCCGCGCCGACAGGGTCGGCGTCACGGCATACGGTTCGGGCCGGATGCCCAGGACCGCGAAGGTGATCGAGTACGCCGGGCTCATGGGGTGCCTCCGACGACGCGGGCCCGGGCGGTCATGGCGGCGAGGAATTCCTCGATGTAGCGGCGGGCTTCCTGCCCGCCGTCGAATCCGCGCCACAGCAACCGCATGCGCCCGACGAATTCGTAACAGGCGTCGATCGGCAGCAGCAGGCAGGTCGGGGTGCCGCCGCGCTCGGGCAGGTGGATCAGCACCGCCTCGACATCGTCATCGGCCTGTGCGAGCTCGGGATGCCGGTCCAGGATCGCGCTCCACTGGTCCAGCGGCAGTTCGGATTCGGTGGCACCGGCCGGACCGGGATAGAACGCCACCGTGCGCCCGAGCGTGGAGTTGCGGAAGAAGAAGGCCAGGCCGACCGGAATCTGCAGGGCATCCCACTCCCCCGGGCCGATGCTGACCCCGGGGAAGGCGAGGCAGCGATCCGGGACCGCGCGATACCGCAGGTTCGCGGTGCGGTCGGTGAACAGCAGATAGCAGGCCCGGCAGACGCACATGAGTTGTCTGCCTTCGATATTCACGACATGGCTGTGCGTCTCGGCGATGGCTTCACCGCACATCTCACACCGCTCCCCGGCCGGCGCCGGGGCGGGCCGGGACGTCGCGAGCCTGCGCAGCACGCCGAAGGCGGGATTCATCCGGCCGCCTCCATCGGCACCGCCACCTGCGGTGTGCCCGAACGGATCAGGACCGGGAGCGGTTCCAGATGACCGTCGCCGTCCAGGCGCGCGCCCGCGTGCACGACGTCGAAGTGGGCCCGGCAGACCGGGCAGCGCAGCACGGCCGCGCCGGCCGGGAACCCGGCCCGGCGATGCAGCGCCGCTCCCGCCATCGAATTCCCGCACGACGGACAGTGATCGCGGTAGACGAACAGCTCGTCGCCAACCCGGCAGGCCACGACGGCCGCGCCGGCCAGCGCGAAACCACCCACCTCACCCGCGCCGAGCTGTGCCAGCTCGGGCGCCCCGATCCAGGTTCCGCCGTGCTCGCCGTTGGCGTGGACGCGGGCCAGCAGCGACTCCGCCGGAATCACCCCGGCATTCGAATCTGGTTCGGACGCAACCACTTCGATGGTCTCGATCTCCGGCGCGGCGGCACGCACCGCATCCTCCACCGCCAGCTCCAGGGTCACCGCGGAGGATGGGCAACTGCGGCAGCTGCCGGTGAAGGCCAGCCGCAGCACGCCGTCGGCCACTGCCACCACCGCCACATCGCCACCGTGCGAGCCCAGGTACGGGCGTACCCCGTCCAGCGCCGTGCGCACCCGGGTGAGCGTGTCGTGCGGGTGCAGTCCGTGCACCAGCAGCAGGCTGGCGATCAGGTCGTCGGCCGCCAGCCGTTCGACGGTCTCGGGATCGAGCAGCCGAATGGTCCGCTCGAGTCCCGCACCGTACAGGCCGACGATCTCACCGACCAGTTCCTCGGCGCGCTCGCGCGCCACGGGCCCGGCGGCGGAAATGGCACTCAGCAGAGTGTCGATCCGCTCGCCGGCCTCGCGCCAGCGATCGGTGTCCGCGGCCTGAGCGCGGTGGTCCTCGGATCGGTCGTTCACCGCGCTCGCCTCCCGGTATCGGCTCGACCGCTACTCAGCGGTCAGCGCCTGGGTGGGTGAGTGGAGCAGGTCCAAGGACTTGCCACCACCCAGGTACATGTGCACACCGCAGGGCAGGCAGGGATCGAAACTGCGGACGGTGCGCATGATGTCGATGCCCTTGAAGTGCTCCCGATCGTTCTCCTCGAAGATCGGCTGTCCCTGCACCGCGTCCTCGTACGGTCCCGGGGTTCCGAAACTGTCGCGCGGGCTGGCGTTCCAGGGTGTGGGCGGATACGGATGATAGTTGGCGATCTTGCCGTCCCGGATCACCATGTGGTGCGACAGCACACCGCGCACGGCCTCGGTGAAACCGCAGCCGATGCTCTCGTCCGGCACCTCGAAATGCTCCCAGGTCTTGGTCCGCCCGGCCCGGATCTCTTCGAGCGCCTTCTCCGCGAAGTGCAGCGCGCACGCCGCGGCGTAGGCCTGGAAGTAGGTGCGGGCGCGGTTGCGCTCGATGGTGTTGCTGCCGAAAGCCGGTATCGTCCACTCCAATTCGACCGGACCCTTGAGCGCCGTCTTGGGCAGATTGATCTGCACGCTGTGGCCGGTGGACTTCACATAGCCGATGTCGACCATCCCCGCCAGGGCGGTGGACCACAGTCGCGCCAGCGGTCCGCCGCCGGTGTCGAGCGCGAGATGATCCTTGCCGTCGAACCAGCGTGGCGACATCACCCAGCTGTACTTGTCCTCCAGGTCGCGCTTCTGCGGGCTGGGGTTGGTGTGCTGATTCCAGGGGTGGCGGCGGTCCACCGGATTGCCCAGCGGATCGTTCTTGACGAACATCTCCTGGTCGGTCCAGTCCTCGTAATACGAACTGCCCAAGAGGATTCGGAGGCCGAGATTGATGTCCAGCAGTGAGTGGGTGATCAGCTTCCCGTCCACCACGATGCCGGGGGTCACGAACATCGCGTTGCCCCAGTCCTCCATGTCCTTGTAGTTGAAGTTGCACACCGCCGGATCCTGGAACGAGCCCCAGCAGCCCAGCAGCGTGCGCCGCAGGCCGACCCGGTTGTATCCGGGCAGCGCCGCATAGAAGAAGTCGAACAGGTCGTCGTGCATGGGGACGACCTTCTTCATGAACTCGACGTAGCGCATGAGCCGGGTCATGTAGTCGGTCATCAACTGGAGGGTGGCGACCGTCCCGACCCCGCCGGGGTACAGCGTCGACGGGTGCACGTGCCGGCCCTCCATGAGGCAGAACATCTCTCGCGTGTAGCGGCTGACCTGCAGCGCCTCGCGATAGAACTCGCCGGTGAAGGGGTTGAGCGCGCGCATGATGTCGGCGACGGTGCGGTAGCCGTGCGCCTGCGCGTGCGGCGCCTCGGTCTTCTCGGCCAACGCCAGCACACCCGGGTTGGTCTCGGACACCATCTTCTCGCAGAAGTCCACGCCGACCAGGTTCTCCTGGAAGATGTTGTGGTCGAACATGTACTCGGCGGCCTCACCCATATTGACGATCCACTCGCCCAGATTCGGCGGCTTCACCCCGTAGGCCATGTTCTGGCAGTAGCACGAACAGGTGGCGTGGTTGTCGCCGCAGATGCCGCAGATGCGGCTGGTGATGAAGTGCGCGTCACGAGGATCCTTGCCGCGCATGAAGATCGAGTAACCGCGGAAGATCGAGGAGGTGCTGTGGCACTCGACCACCTCCCGATTCTCGAAATCGATCTTGGTGTAGATGCCCAGACTGCCGACGATGCGGGTGATCGGATCCCAGGCCATCTCGACGAGGGCATCCGGTTGGATCGTGCGGTGCGAGGGCTCGGGAATGATCTCGGTCATCGGCTTGCCTTCCCTACCAGGTCCGGACCGCGCCGGAATCCAGTTTGTCTCCCTTGTGCCGCCAGCTCGGCTCCTTGTCCACGGTGCGGCCCGTGATGTGCCGCAGACTGCGAATCACCGAGCCGTACAAACCCGACGCGGTGGAGGACAGCTTGCCGCCCGGCGGCTCGTCCATGAAGGGCATGAACTTGTCCGGGAATCCGGGCATGGTGCAACCGATACAGATACCACCGACATTCGGGCAACCGCCGACGCCGTTTATCCAACCGCGTTTGGGCACATTGCATTTCACGACCGGGCCCCAGCACCCCAATTTCACGATGCATTTCGGCGAGCCGTATTCGGTGGCGAAATCCCCTTGCTCGTAATAGCCCGCGCGATCGCACCCCTCGTGCACCGTCGCACCGAAAAGCCATTTGGGGCGCAATGCCTCGTCGAGCGGGATCATCGGGGCCTGACCGGTGGCCATGTAGAGCAGGTAGGTCAGGGTCTCGGAGAGATTGTCGGGCTGGATCGGGCAACCCGGCACGCACACGATGGGGATGCCGGCCTTGCTCTTCCACTCCCAGCCCAGGTAGTCGGGGACGCCCATGGCGCCGGTCGGGTTGCCGGCCATGGCGTGGATGCCGCCGTAGGTCGCGCAGGTGCCGGCCGCGACCACCGCGGTCGCCTTCGGGGCCAGCCGATCGACCCATTCGCTGGTGGTCATGGGCTGGTTGGTCTCGGGATTGTTGCCGAACCCGCACCAGTAGCCCTCGACGTGCAAACGCTCGTTCGGGATCGACCCCTCGACGACCAGGACGAAGGGTTCGAGCTCGCCACGATCGGCCTTGAAGAACCATTCGAGGAAGTCGTCGGCTCCCCCGGTCGGGCCACATTCGTAATCGATGAGTGGCCAATGAACGGCGATCTTGGGCAGGCCAGGCAGGGATCCGAGAGCTATCTCCTCGACACTGGGCTGGGTGGCGGCAGTCAGGGCCACCGAGTCGCCATCACAACTGAGTCCCGCGTTGATCCAGAGAACGTGGATCAGCGTCTGCTCCGCATTGACTGCTTCTTTAGTCGGCATGAAAAGGTGCCACCCTTCGAAGCGAAATGCCAGGCGGTCGGGCGTCGCCGTTTTCTCGAAAACGACCGGCCGGGATGTGAGCCTGATCACGTAAGTTTAGGCGCGGCCCGAGACCGCCTCAAGAGTTCACCGAGCAGGCACGCGCTGTGCGGACAGCCATTCGTACCACTGCGCCAGACCCGCCCCGGTGGACGCCGAGATCTCCAGGATTCGGACTCCGGGATTCACCGATCGCGCGAGCTCACCGAAGCGGTCCGGGTCGAAGTCGACGTAGGGCAACAGGTCGATCTTGTTGATCAGCACCAGGGTCGCCACCGAGAACATGTGCGGGTACTTCAGCGGCTTGTCGGTGCCCTCGGTCACCGAGATCACCACGACCTTGCCGCTCTCGCCCAGATCGAAGAGCGCCGGGCACACCAGGTTTCCGACATTCTCGATGAACAGCAGGCTGCCGGACTCCGGCGCGAGCAGGTCGAGGGCGCGCCGGGTCATGGCCGCGTCCAGGTGACAGCCGGCACCGGTATTGATCTGTGCCACCTTGCATCCCGTGGCCATGATCCGCTCGGCGTCGAGCAGGGTCTCCTGATCCCCCTCGATGACGGCGATCGGTGCTCCACCGAGTTCACGGATGGTGCGCACCAGCAGCGTGGTCTTTCCCGCGCCCGGCGAGCTCGTCATATTGAGCGCGAGGATGTCGCGTTCGGCGAGCCAGGCCCGGTTCTCCTGTGCCAGCCGGTCGTTCTTGGCCAGGACCTGCTGTTCCAGCGTCACGGTCTCGGTGATCGGCAGGTGCACGTGGTCACCGCCGTGCTCATGGCCGGCATGGTCGTGCACCGGGTGTCCATGGTCGTGATGGGCGTGGTCGTCATGGACGTGGCCGTGATGGTCATGGTCTTCGCCCGGGTCGTGCGGGTGGGGGACGGTGATCAGTCCGCCCGTCTCGCCACCGCATCCGCAGGTAGCACACATGGGTCGCTCACCTCCATGGATCGGATTCGCAGCTCCCGCCCGGCGGTCACCTCGACATCCGCACTGCCGCAACGGCACAGCAGCACAGGATCGGGCAGGACGAAGTCCCGGCCGCAGGCCCGGCACCGGGCCATACCGGGAATGAGATGGATGTCCAGACGTGCGCCCGCCGCGACGGTTCCCTCGGCGGCCAGATCGAAGCAGAAACGCAGGGCATCGGGGACGACAGCACAGAGTGCGCCGATCTCGAGCGTCACGCTATGGACGGTGCGGCCGGCCGCGTGTTCGCCGACGGCATCGACGACACTCTGGGTAATCGCCATCTCGTGCACAACGACTCGTCTCGTCGAGAAGAACCCCTACCGAGAAGGACCCCTCTCAAGCTACTCCCGAGCCGTTCCCCGCACACCACCTCACCCCTGCGGTTCATTCCCCGGCGCCAGGTTGCCGCGCGGTGGTCCACTTTTCCTCGAGGCCACCGTAGTGCCAGGTCAGCAGGGCAATGGCCCAGGTGAGGACGAACACGCCGACCACGAGGAAACCGACCACGTTGAGGTCGAGTCCGCCGACCCAATCCCAGACGCCGCCGGTCCAGCCCAATTGGCCGGCGAGCAGGCCGAGCAGCTCGATGGTGCCGATGATCAGGGCAACCGCGACGGACAACGCCGTGACGGTGATGTTGTAGTAGACCCTGCGCACGGGTTTGGCGAAGGCCCACCCGTAGGCGAAGTTCATGAAGCCGCCGTCGATGGTGTCGAGCAGGCTCATACCGGCGGCGAACAGAATCGGCAGACACAGAATCGCGTACCAGGGCAGGCCCACCGCCGCGCTGGTGCCGGCCAGGACCAGCAGCGCGACTTCGGTGGCGGTGTCGAAGCCGAGACCGAACAGCAGCCCGATCGGATACATCTGCCAGGGCTTGGTCACCGACCTCGTCACCGGCCCGAGCAGCCGATTCACCAGGCCACGCTGTGCCAGCTGCTGCTCCAGCTCGGCCTCGTCGTAGCCGCCGCCGCGCATGCGCCCGAAGACCCGCAGAATACCCACCAGCACAACGAGATTCAGGATCGCGATGAGGTAGAGGAACGTCCCGGACACCGTCGTGCCGATCACTCCGGTGTAGTGATGCAGGGCCGAGGAGTCGTTCTCGATCGGCCCGGCGACGACCCGCACGCCCAGCGAGAGCAGCAGGGCCAGCACGAAGACGACCGTGGAATGTCCGAGGGAGAAGAAGAATCCCACCGACAGCGGACGTTGCCCATCGTGCAAGAGCTTGCGGGTGGTGTTGTCGATGGCGGCGATGTGGTCGGCGTCGAACGCATGCCGCATACCCAGGGTGTACGCGGTCAGGCCGACTCCGATACCGAGGGTGCGGTCACCGACGCTGAGATGCTGCGGGGCGACGAGCGCGACCAGCGTGAACCAGCCCAGCACATGCAGGCCGACGATCATCCCGGCCATCGCCACCATTTGCAGCGATTCCGGCCGGGTCAGTGCGAGGGGCTTCGGCAACGCGCGAAAAGGCCTGCGCTGCTGCGTTGTTGATGCCACGATCTGCCAATCGACGCACACCGAACCATCTGACGGTAGACCCGCGCTCGCCGGTGCTGCAACCGATTGTTCGCGTACCGCGGGGCGCGGCCCGGAAACCGCCGGCCGTCATTGCTCAGGTACTCGCTCGTGGGCGGTCAACAGCAGATGGTCGAAGTGGGTGCGAATCGGCTTCGCCGCGTCCGTCAGAGCTCGCAGGTCCTCCATCAATTGCGCGGCCAGCGCACGCAGCTTGGTGTTGGTCTCCTGCGATCGCCAGGCGAGCACCCGGAACGCCGCCTCGGCGCTGACACCGTAGACCAGCATGATCGCGCCCTTGGCCTGCTCGATCACCGCACGCGCGGCATACAGCTCGGGCAGGCTGTCGTCGAGAGCCTCCTGACGGTGCTCAGCGAGCGCATCGGTCACGTCGATGTAGAAACCGGCCGATCCGACAACCCGATCCTGGCCGTCGACCATCTGATCACCCACCACGATCACGTCGTGCACGTTCCCGCCGGTATCGATGATGCGGTGGCGGCTCGAGAACGGCAGCGCATCGTTCACCGAACGCGCGATCATGCTCGCGACCTGGGCACGATCCTCGGGATGCTTGTGCGAGAGCAGCAGATCAGTGGTCGGCGACACCGCGCCCGGCGGGTATCCGTGCATCACCGCCACCTCATCGGACCACTCCCACCGCTGGTCACCGAACCAGAAGCGAAAGCTACCGACGCTCTGTGGGCGACCCGCGCCCATCACCCGTTCGAGGATCTGCGCATCGTCCGGATGAGCCTCACCGCCTTGTGTCACAGCCGAAATTATGCGTTGCCGCACCGGCACGGGGAGCGATTCGACGCGGCCGACACCACAGCGAGACGCCGGCCGGTCACCCTGGACTGCCGCCGGAATTTTCCGCAGCCCACGCCGCTATCTGCGCGCGCGAGGTGAATCCCAATTTGGCCAGGATGTGTTCGACGTGCCCCTGTGCGGTGCGTTGCGAGATCACCAGACGTGACGCGATCGCTCTGTTAGTCAGACCTTCCGCGACGAGGTCGGCGACCTGCCGTTCACGCTTCGTCAACTGCTGCGGCGAACTATCGAGCGCGGGGGACGGTTCGCCGAGCGCGAGCCGTACGGCCGAGTCGAGACTCATCGCGGAACCTTCCTGACGAGCCCGGTCGAAGGCTCGTACGCCGAGCGCTTGCCGGCTGCTCCGCATGCACTCGGTGCGGTATGCGAGCAGATCACGGACCATGAGCGTCGCGGTGCCGGCGAGGCGCCCCAGCTTGTCCGCTGCGCCCATCAGAACCGCCGCGCGGCGAGGTTCGTCGCGGTCGGCTGCGATCCAGGCCAGCGTCTCCAGACAACCCGCGGCGACGAGCGGATCGGATGTCAGTGCGGACAGCCGAACGCCTTCCTCCAACAGTCGCTTGGCGCGTTCGACGTCGCCGCGGCGCCAGACGGCGAAGCCCGCCGCGAACAACGCCCATGAGCGATAGATCGTTTCGCCGCAGGCTGCTGTCATGGCGAGCGTCTTCTCGTGGCAGGCGACGGCCCGGGCAGCGTCACCGCCCAGGGCGTAGGCCCAGCCGAGGGAGAGTTGGGCGTCCAACTGCATTCCGAGCTCACCACACACTTCGTAACTGCGGACCACATCGGTCAGCAGGGCAACCGCGTCGGACTCACCGACATTGCCGCGGGCGAGCGCCTGATTTGCCTCGGCGTGGTTGACCAAGGCTCCGACCAGCGGTTCCACCGTCTGCTCGGCGAGTACGCGGAGCTCCGTGAACCGGTCGTTCGCGGTCTGCAGGTCGCCGTTCAAACCCGCGATCGTGCCGGCGGCGAAGAGTGCCCTGGCTCGATCCGTGGTCCGGCCGTCGAGCGAATGGCCGAGCACGCGCTCATACCAGCGACGGCCCTCATGGAGCCGCCCGCGCGAGCCCCAGAACAGGTACAGGTTCGTGATCATCCCGAGCCCGCCTTCGTCGGACTCGGACAGGCTGAATTCCAATGCCTCTCGAAGATTCGGCAGTTCCCGCTCGAGCCGGGCTACCCAATCCAGTTGATGCGGGCCGATGAAATTGGCGTCCGCCTCGCGTACCAGTCGTTCACACCAGTCCCGATGCCGCCGGTGCAGCTCCGGGAACCGACCGGACTCCTCGGCCTTCTCCCGGCCGAATTCCTGCACTGTCTCGAGCATCCGGAAGCGCACCGCCCCATCGGCTTCCTGTCGGACCAGGATCGATTTGTCCACCAGCGCGGACAAGGTATCGAGCACCTGGGACTCGGTCATGTCATCTGCGCACACCTGCTCGACGGCGTCGAGTTCGAAGCCGCCGCTGAACACGGACAAGCAAGCCCACAGCCGCTTCTCGTCGGGTGTGCACAGGTCATAGCTCCAATTGACGCAATACCACAGCGTCTGCTGCCGCTTCGGCGTTCCCCGGCCACCCCGGGTCAACAGGGCGTACCGGTCGCTCAGCCGGGTCTGGATCTGCTCGACCGACATCGTGCGCAGGCGCGCCGCAGCCAGCTCGATCGCCAACGGCAAACCGTCCAGCCTGGTACAGATCTGGCCAATGGCACGCTGATTCGCTTCGGTCATCTCGAACCCCGGCACCGCCGCGGCGGCCCGTTCGACGAACAGTGCCACAGCGTGGGAGTGCGCCAGCGCCCGCTCACTGGTCGAATCGGGAACCCCGAGCGGCTGCACCGGATACACGGTTTCCCCGCCGATCCCCAGTGCCTCCCGGCTCGTCGCCAGGATTCGCACATCCGGACACGCCCGCAGCAGCGCCTCCGACAGCTTCGCGGCCGCGTCGACCACGTGCTCACAGTTGTCCAGCACCAGCAGCATGTCATACGGTTCCAGCGCCTCCACCAGCGTGTCGAGCACGGATATGACACCTTGGCTTCGTATTCCGAAGACAGCGGCCACCGCATCGGGCAGCAGTGCGTCATCGTGCAGCTCCGCCAACTCGACCAGCCACGCCCCATTCGCGAACTTCTGCCGCACCTTGTGCGCGACTCGCTGTGCGAGCCTTGACTTTCCGACCCCGCCGATCCCGGTCAGGGTCACCAGACGTGACCCCGGTAGCAGATTGCCGACCTCGGACAACTGGGTCCGTCGATCGACGAAGCTGGTCAGCTCGAGCGGGAGATTTCCCGTCCCCTCGTGCAATCCGTCGCTGCGAATACGCGGAACTCCTTGCGGCCCTGACGGTTCCGAACTCACCAGCGATTCGGATTCGGAGCCCGATTCGTCACGCACCGCCATCTCGTCGACCGCGAAACCGTGCTCTCGCTGTATTCGGCGCAGTTGCTCGCCCAATAGCGCTGCGGTAGGCCGGTCGTGCGGGTCGCGCGACATCGCCGCCTCGATCACTGCGCGTACGTCCCAGGGGATACCGATGTCACAGCGGTCGAGACTCGAGGGGGCGGCGATCCGCACGAACTGGGTCGCCGCCTGCTCACCGCGGCGGCGTTCGACCTGGCCGGTGAGAGCACCGAGCAATGTGGCTCCCAGCCCGTAGACGTCCGAGCCACGGCTGGGCGCCTGTCCACCGAACACCTCGGGCGCGGTGAAGGCCGGCGAGCTGGTGATGATGTCGGCATCCGTCTCGAACTCGTCGGAGACGTGGGCGAGACCGAAGTCGGTCAACGCCGGCTCGTCGTAGTCGGTGAGCAGAATGTTCGCCGGTCTGATATCGCGGTGGAGAACCCCCGCTCGATGTGCGGATTCCAGCGCCCCCGCGATCCTCACCCCGATGTGAAGCGTGTCCGCGAGAGACAACGGACCGGCGTCGCGGATACGTTCCGCCAGCGAGCCTCGGGAAAAGTACGGCATGACCAGATAGGGACGACCGCTGCCCGTTTGCCCGACCTCGAACATGCTGACGATGTTCGGATGCCCGGTGAGGCGACCCATCGCCCGCTGCTCGCGAAAGAACCGCTCCCGGTCCTCCTCCAGCTCACCGGTGAGGACCTTCACAGCCACCGTGCGGTCAACGGCAACCTGCGTGCACCGATAGACAGTCCCGAGACCGCCCCGCCCGATCTCGTGGGCGTCGTCGAACCCGGCAGCGCTCAGCTCCGTGACGACGTCGGGACCGGCATCACGCTGCGTTTCGATCGGAACACTTTCAGCCATCGGTAACTCGTAATTCGCAGCAGCGGACACCAGCCAGAATATCCCTGCGCGAGTGGTCAGACCATCACGAAAAATGCTCACGACCGGCCGTGACCGCACTCCGAGGATGCTGTTGGTTCTCGGGTGGCAACCTCTGCCATTCCCGACACGGGTGCCGGCCGGTGCGGCGGATCGAGCCAAGAGCCCGAAATGAGTGAGTCCCGGAAATAGGTATGTCTCCGGGAGATCGACCGTCGTGCCGAAGCAAGCCCGCAATCGATGCTGTCTTCACTGCCGAGCGCGGTGGATTCCCCCTGGAAACGCCGCCAGGGCCCTTTCGCCCCGCAGGTCGCAACGGAGCGACATGTGCTCGGCATCGAAATTCCTGAGGAGGAACTCAATGGCCACCGGACCCCGTCCCCGGACCGCCCGCCGTCTCGCCGTCTACGCCCTGGCAGCCGCATCACTGACGATCACGGCAACCGCCGAGGCCTCGGCACTCGTCCCGCAATCACCGGCACAAACCGTTCCGGCAGCCATGAGTCCTTCCGGCAAGGTTTCCGCCGAATCCGGCGTATACGGCTCCGACCTCGATGGCTGGATCCGTCAAGCCCTCGATATCATGGCCGCACAAGGCATCCCGGGCAGCTACGACGCAATCCACCGCAACATCATGCGCGAATCCGGAGGAGACCCCGGCGCGATCAACCTCTACGACTCCAACGCGGCCAGCGGCACCCCGTCCAAAGGCCTGCTCCAGGTCATCGATCCGACCTTCCAGGCCTACCACGTCGCCGGAACCTCCTGGGACATCTGGGATCCGGTAGCCAACATCACCGCCGCCTGCAACTACGCAGCCGCCCGCTACGGCTCCATGGACAACGTCAACTCCGCATACTGATCGTCGATAACCCGGCCCTCGATGCAAGGGCGTGATCCTCGACTTCGGCCCGATAATCTCGCACCGTCGCGAGGTTGTCGGGCCAAGCCTCAACCAGCCGCGCCGTGGCGTCACGCTCGTAGGTGCGGAACAGGTCGGCTCGGCTCGGTTGATGTCGGTGGCGACTAGCTGCCGATCTGGCGGTATTGCGGTGTGAGCCAGAGCTTTTCGGACTCGTGGCCTCGGCCCCGATGGTGTCTCGACTCTTCGCCCTCGAGCTTCCCCGGGTACCGGATCCCATTGCCGGCCGGCACCGTCAATGAATTTGCCGTTCGGCGCCTTCTGCGATCCAGGCCGCGATTTGCGCGCGGGAGGTGAATCCGAGTTTGGTGAGTATGTGCTCGACGTGGCCTTGGGCGGTGCGTTGGGAGATCACCAGTTTGGCGGCGATCTGTTTGTTGGTGAAGCCTTGCGCGATGAGGTCCGCGACCTGGTTCTCACGCTTGGTGAGAGCCGCGGCCGGACCCGATGTGGGCATGGATTCGGCAGGCGCCTCGCTGAGTACGTAAGCTACGGCATCGTCCATCCCCATCGCTCGGCCTTTACCGGAGGCCACATCGAATCTACGGGCGCCGAGAGCGGATCGCGTTGTCCGGACACATTCGTCGTGATTGTCCACCATTGGCAAGATGGGCGCAGGGTTACCGAAGGACCGCCGTCCTTCTTCTGCGGCTCCCATCAGTACGGCTGCACGCTCGGCGTCACCGTTGGCACCGGCGACCCAGGCCAGCACCTCGAGGCTCAACGCGGCAACGAACGGACTGCGCATTCGCCGGTTGACTCGCAGTGCGTCCTCGAACAATTCGGTTGCCCGGGACCGTTCACCTTGCCGCCAGGCGGCAACGCCCAGGCCCCACAACGCTATCGACCGGAAGTACGATTCACCGACCTCTTCGGCGATGGAAATCAACTGCCGGTAACACTCGATCGCCACTTCTGTATCACCGGCCAGTGCGTGCACCCCACCGAGTCGGGCCAAAGCAGCAGCGTAAAGGGATCCTTGCCGATTCGAGCTGAGCATCCTGACAGCACGTTCCAAACAGGAGACCGCCAGAGCAAGCTCACCGCGATAGAGCGCCACGATACCGTCGGCATAGGTGATCAGTGCCTGGGTCATCGGGGTGGGAACCTGTTCGGCGAGCACGCGTCCCTCCTCGGCAAGGGCGGCAGCCGCCGGCACGTCGCCCTGCACCGCTGCCATGATGCAGCCGGCATGAAGGGCTTTAACACGGTCTGGTACGGATTGCCGGGCCGGGTGGTCGAGGAGCCGGTCGATCCAACGGCGACCTTCGCTGTACAGACCTCGGAAAGTCCAGAACACGAATAGTGCTGCGGCGGTCTGCAGTCCGGCTTCGGCCGCCTGCTCGGTGTTTTCGGCCAGGCTGTATTCGAGCGCCTCGCGCAGGTTGGGTTGTCCGCGTTCGAGCCTGGCGTTCCAGTAGGGCTGCCGGTCGCTGATCCACCCCGCCTCCGCAGCCAGCGCTACTCGGTGGGACCAGTTGAGGTGCCGGCGCCGTAACTGCTGATCCTCACCGGACTCGCGCAGCTTCTCTCGGCCGTAGTCGCGAAGTGTCTCCAGCATCCGGAACCACACCACACCATCCGACTCGTCGCGGATCACGATCGACTTGTCCACCAGCGAGGACAGCACATCGAGCGCATTCTCCGGAGCCAGATCGACGCCGCAAACCTGTTCAACGGCATCGAGTTCGAAGCCTCCGACGAATACCGACAGCCGGGCCCACAGCTGCTGCTCGACCGGGGTGCACAACCCGTAGCTCCAGTCGACACACCACTGCAGCGTCTGCTGCCGCGCAGGTGCGGTACGGCTCGCGCGCCTCAGCAGTGCATACCGATCGTCGAGGCGCTGCAGGATCTGCTCGGGCGACATCATCCGCATCCCCGCCGCTGCCAGCTCGATCGCCAGCGGTAACCCGTCCAGCCGAGCGCAGATCCGGGCCACGGTGGCCTTGTTGTCTTCCGACAGTTCGAAACCTGGCACGACCGCGGTCGCGCGGTCGACGAACAGCGTGACTGCGTCGTACCGCAGCCTCCCTCGCAGTGACGGCTCCCGATCCGGGTCCGGCACCGACAGCGGCGGCACCCGCAGCACCGCCTCTCCGGCGATATCGAGCGGCTCGCGGGTGGTGACCAGAATCCGCAGGTCCGGACAGCTCCGCAACCATGTCCCGACCAGTTCCGCCACCGCCGCCACCAGCTGCTCGCAGTTGTCCAGCACCAGCAGCGACTTGCGCGTGGACAGGAACTCGACCAACACCTCGGGCAACGGCCGCGCCGGATCGTCGCGCAGCCCAAGGATGGCCGCCACTGCGTTGACCAGCAGGGACGGGTCGTGGACATCGGCCAGCTCGACAAACCACACCCCGTCGGGGAACTCCCGGCGCGTGGTCGCCGCCGCCCGCAACGCCAGCCGGGTCTTGCCGACACCACCGATCCCGGTCAACGTCACCAGACGGGCCGCCGACAGCAGATTCTTCAACTCCGCCAGCTCGACACGGCGGTCCACGAAACTGGTCAACTCCAGCGGCAAAGCGCCGCCCCGGCCCACCACTGGCGCTGCCGGCGGGCTCCACCCCTGTGTGGCCGGCTTCCCGTCTCGGCGCTCCCGGGCCGGTTCGGCGTGCAACGCCATCTCGTCGACGGTGAACCCGTGGTGGCGCTGCGTCTGCCGGATCGCCTCGCCCAGCGCCGCCGCCGACGGCCTCTCGCCGGGATCGCGGCTCATCGCCGCTGCGACCACCGCGGACACGTCGGCAGGGATGCCGCTCTCGCGCAGGTCCGGCACCGGCTGGGTGGTGATCCGCAGGAACTGGGTCACCACGTTCTCCCCGCTGCGACGTTCGAACGCCGCATGCCCGGTCAGCGCACAGAACAGAGTGGCACCCAGCCCGTACACATCCGCGGCCGACGTAGGATTCTGACCCTCGAGCACCTCCGGGGCCGTGAAAGCCGGCGACCCGGTCAGAGTGCCCGCGGTCGTCTCGAACCCGCCGGCGATCCGCGCGATACCGAAATCCGTCAGCGCGGGCTCGCCGTAATCGGTCAGCAGCACATTGCCCGGCTTCACATCCCGATGCACGATGCCGAGGCGATGCGCGCTCTCCAGCGCCCCGGCCATCTTCACCCCGATCCGCAACACGGTCTCGACCGGCAGCGGACCCTGCCCGCGGATCCGTGCCTCCAGAGAGCCGACCGGGTGATACGGCATCACCAGATAGGGTCGTCCGCTCGCGGTGGCACCCGCCTGCAGCATCGTCACGATGTTCGGATGCCCGGTCAGCCGGCCCATCGCTTGCTGCTCCCGGAAGAATCGCGCTTGGTTCTCTTCGTCCAGCTCGGCGGTCAGGATCTTCACCGCGACCGTCCGATCCAGCTCGGTCTGTGTGCAGCGATAGACCACACCGAAACCGCCCCGCCCGATTTCCTCGGCATCCTCGAATCCGGCTGCGGCCAACTCGTCCGTGACCGGCTCGAACACGTCACGAACAGTCAGGAACCGATCGTCCTCGCTCATTCAGCGGCCCACCATCCACCGGCGTCCCGGCACCGAGCAACACCCGTCAAATCCTCGTTAATGCACAGCGTATCCCCGCCGGACCTCGGCAACCGAGCTATCGGGAAGGGGCTCCAGAGTTGGAAAACGCGATTCGAACAGCCGAATGCAGGGACACGGGCGAGCCCGTTCCCGCAGCTGGGTGATAGGTCTCCGCCGCTACGTAAGCGGATTGAGCAAGAAGCAGAAATAGGTATGTCTCAGGTAGATCGGCCGTCGTGCCGACACAGGCCCGCAATCGATGCTGTCTTCACTGCCGACGCGGCCGATTCCCCCGAAACGCCGCCAGGGCTCGCTTTCGCCCCGCAGGTCGCAACGAAGCGACATGTGCTCGGCATCGAAATTCCTGAGGAGGAACTCAATGGCCACCGGACCCCGTCCCCGGACCGCCCGCCGTCTCGCCGTCTACGCCCT
>NZ_JBHZAK010000016.1:0-95233 GCF_042754165.1 Nocardia sp. NPDC059229 | reverse complement strand
TGGGACATCTGGGATCCGGTAGCCAACATCACCGCCGCCTGCAACTACGCAGCCGCCCGCTACGGCTCCATGGACAACGTCAACTCCGCATACTGACCCTCGGAAGCCTGGTTCCGCCCACCCGCGCCCGCGTGAAATATCTTCGCGCGCGGGCTCGGGCTCGGCGGAATCGCGCCGGCTGGTTTCGCATGCCGACGACGAAACCTTGCCGCACGCGGATGGCGAACTGGGCGGACCTCATCGACTTCGAGGTTTTCCCGGTCATCACCTCGGACGACGTGCGCTCCCGCCTCGAATCGGGCTATGCCGCACCATAATCCGAGCTGTTGCCGGAGGCCGTCGGTGCCGGTGCTGCCTCGCAGATGGTGGCACCGGTACCAGGTGGTCAGCGCGCGCTGTGCGGGAGCGTGGTGCGTTCGACGCGGCTGGCGGCGATCCGCTCGGCCGCCAGCCGGGTGGCCCGTGCGTCGTCGCCGGTCAGCCGGCCGAGAATACGGCTCAATGGCCTGACTTCACCGAACCCGCCCCAGTGTCCCTCGGGAATCTCGGTGGGGAACACCCAGATTCGGCCGGGGTCACGCGGCCACGCGCCGCCCTCCGCGTCGAGTATCGCCTGTGTGACCTCTGCGATGACGCCGGCTCGCTTGGCGGTGTCCAGTTGTCCTTCCGGGACCGACGGGACCACTTTGTACCGCGGCATGTCGGCGGGTGCGCCGCCGACGTAGACCGCTGCCGGGCGGTGCAGGAACACCCACGAGACCGAGCGCGTGACCGGATCGGCGGGGTCGAATCCCTCATGGCGGATGAGGATTTCGGTGATCTGATTCATCAGCGCCGCTTCCCGCTCGCCCGTGAAGGTGCCCTCCGGAATGTAGACATCGAGCATAGGCATGGCGACGACCTCCTAGATTTAGTTTCTAAACTCAGATGAACGAACGCTAGGGCCTCTGAGTGGAGATTGTCAACCTAGCTAGGTAGGGTGGCCGCATGGACCCGGATCGTCGAATCGACACCGCCAACTGCTCGGTGGGACGCGCGCTGTCGGTAGTGGGCGAACGCTGGTCGTTGCTGATCGTTCGAGAGGCCATCGATGGCGCGACTCGCTTCAGCGACTTCCGTGACCGCTTGGGTATCGCCAGCAACCTGCTCTCCGCCCGGCTCGACAGCCTGGTCGAAGCCGGTGTGCTGCAACGCATCCCATACCAGGAGCCGGGTTCCCGGCAGCGCTACGAGTACCGCCTCACCGAGCGCGGCCTCGACCTGCGGCCGACCCTGGTGGCGTTGCTGGAGTGGGGCGACAAGTATCTGGCCGACCCGCAGGGGCCGTCGGTCGTGATCCGCCATCACACCCCCGGCGCCGATCACGACTGCGAAGCCCCGGTCCGGCTCGTCCTGGAATGCGCCGCGGGCCATGCCCAGCTACCCCCGGCGGCCATCCACCGCACCCCCGGCCCGGGCGCCCAATTCGTGAAATCGTGATCAGCTACCAGCGCCGCCGTGATCGGTCCAGGCAACAGCGCGCAGCGGAAACGAGCCCATCCCGCGCACCGGCGCCGGCAGAGCGACCAGCCTGGCACCGATGTCGGGGACCACGTCCAGGTTCGTCATCTGCTCGATGATCGGGATGCCCGCCCCGAGCAATGCGTGGTGACACGGACGCGTGGGCAGGGAAATATCGTCGATATCGAGCGAGTCGATTCCGACCACCGCCACATTCGCAGCGACCAGCGCCTCCGCGACCTCACCGATCAGGAACGGATGCCCGGGGCCCCGGTACGACGGCGACCCCCACCGAGCCGACCATCCGGTGTGTACGAGCACCGCCTTGCCCCACAGCCGTGCCGGGTCACCGAGTACATCCGGCCCCACCGCGCGCATGCCCGCCGCGCGGATCATCACGATCGGTACATTGAGCAGCCGCTCCAGCGGCAACTCGGCGATATCGGCGCCATCGGCATGGAAATGGAAGGGCGCATCGATATAGGTGCCGGTGTTGCCGACCATATCCACCCGCGCGATGTCATAGGCCATGTCGATCAGTGGCGACTGCTGACGCGAAACATCTGTGGTGACCCGCGGTCCCGTCAATCCCGGGTAGGTGAGCATGCCGTCCGAGATCGGATGGGACAACTCCACGGTTGTCTTGCTCATGCCAGGAACCGTACCTCGATCCCGCTGAAGATCTCGGAGGCAACGGCCTGCAGCTCATGCCAATTTCTCCAGGAAGTCGGCTGCGGCCACGGCACCACCGGCGGCCACGAACGAGGCTTGCACCCGTAACGCCGCCTGGCGGTACGACGGGTCGTCCAGGACCGTCAATATCGCCTCGCGCATCTCGGCGGGCCGTACCCGGCCGAACTTCACCCTGATCCCGGCTCCGGCGGCCTGGACCTGCCCCGCGACGACCGGGTTGTCATACAGCGGCACTCCCATAGCGACTGATCCTCGATAGCCCGACTCCCCAGCACGGACTCCCGATGGCCCGAACCGCCGCGGTGAGGGGTACACGATCGCCATGCCCGCCAGAACATCTCGATATCGACTCTGAACGGGTGTCAGGTCTGGCTCGCTGCTCGCTGGGTGGTGTCATGGGTTGACGCGCCTTCGATCTCGGCGAGTCTTGGTCAACCCGGACAGCTAGTCACCGTCACTTGGAATAGGATGCCCTGGTCAGTCGTTTGCCTGACTAGGACAGGTAAATGCCTGCCTGCAGCGCCGCCGACCACCGACGACGCAGTGCCCAGCTTCCCAGGGAGTTCTGACGTGAAAGCTATCCAGATGACGCAACAGGGTGGACCGGACGTCCTGCAGCTGGTGGACGTGCCCGACCCGGTGCCCGGTCAGGGCCAGGTGGTGGTCCGCGTCCAGGCCGCCGCGGTCAACTTCTCGGACGTCATGCGCCGCCGCGGCGACGTGTACCCGGTCCCGACGCCCGTCCCGTTCGTGCCCGGTGCGGAGGTGGCCGGGACGGTGGTCGCGGTCGGTGGGGGCGTCGACAACCTTCCGATCGGAACACCGGTGTTCGGCACCGTCGGAAACGATGCCTCCGGCGGTTATGCGGAACTCACGGTGGCCTGGGCCGGGAGTCTGATCCCGATTCCGCCTGGCCTGTCACCCGATTCGGCCGCGGGCATCGTCGTCTCCGGCCTGGCCGCTGCCATCATGTTGGACGAGGTCGCCCATCTCCAGCCCGGCGAAACCGTCTTCGTGCCGGCCGCGGCCGGTGGCGTGGGCAGCTACGCCGTGCAGATCGCAAAGCTGAAGGGCGCCACCGTGATCGCCGGTGCCGGTACCGCGGCCAAACGAGAGATCGCGCTGCGGCTCGGAGCCGATCACACCGTCGACTACACCGCTCCGAACTGGACCGACCAGGTCTTGGAGCTCACCGGCGGCCGCGGCGTCGACGTCGCGCTGGAGATGACCGGGCCCGCACGCCTCATGGAAACGCTGACGATTCTCGCGCCGTTCGCGCGGGTCGTTGTCTACGGTTCGGTCTCCGGAACGGTGGAAGGTCTGGACTCGGCAGCCCTGCAACCGTTGCTGTACGACCCCGCACCCAGCCAGGCCCTGATCGGCTTCAACCTCGGTATCTGGTTCGAACACCGCCTCGCCGATGCGGGTGCCGCGCTGCAGCGGCTGGTCGGCTGGGTCACGTCCGGGGCGATCAGTGTCCCCGAGATTCACACGCTGCCACTGGCCGAAGCCGCCGAAGCGCACCGCCGGCTCGAAAAAGGCGTAACCAGTGGGAAGCTGGTGCTGAAGCCATGACGGCCACGACAAACAGCCGGGTAGCCGTGGTCACCGGCGGCGCGGGCGCGATCGGATCGGCCATCGTCCACGAGTTGCGGGCGAGCGGGCACCGCACCGTCGTGCTCGACCGCGGCGGCGATATCGAGGTCGATCTCGCGGACGAGCAGTCCACGAGGCGGGCCGCCGCACAGGTTCTCGAAAACTTCGGCCGCGCAGACGTTCTCGTGCACAGTGCGGGCGCCTTCGACCAGGCTTCGCTGCAGGACCTGGATGCCGAGACCTGGCGACACGTCCAGGCGGTCAATGTCGAATCGGTGCTGTGGCTCGCTCAGGCCTTCACGCCGGGCATGGCAGAGCGCGGGTTCGGCCGGATCGTGCTCGTCACCTCCGACACCCTCTGGGAGCCGCCCGCACCCGTCCTACTCCCCTACGTCGCCAGCAAGGGCGCGCTGACGGGCATCATGCGGTCGCTGGCACGGGCGCTCGGATCCGACGGCATCGCGGTGACCGCGGTCGCGCCCGGCCTCACCGACACTCCCGGCTCACGCACCGTCAACACCGACGACGATTTCGCCGCCCAAGTCGATCGGCAGGCCTTGGCCCGGCGACTCGTCCCGGCCGACACGGCGGCAACCGTCGCCTTCCTGGCCACCGACGCGGCCGCTGCACTGACCGGCCAAACGCTGGTCGTCGACGGCGGATTCGTGCTGCGTTGACGACGGCCGGGCCGAACCTCTGCACATGAGTACGACTGTGTGACAAGACATCCCGCCGACGAACGCAGTATGCGACCGGGCCCGGCACGATGCCGACCGGGCCCGGTCGATCTCTACGGGGTTACCTGTCCAAGACAGCACTTTGTGCGATCCAACTATTCCAGAACACGGCCGACACCATGGAACCCCGGCCGACGTTGGGCTCGGGTGGTCGACTACACGTCGACTGAGCTGCGATACGTTGGTCTCCATGACGACCGGACCAACATCTCGCAGTCGCGTCGCTGCATCGACGGCTGCTTCTGGTGGCCCGGTCAGCAATGCTCTCATTCGAGCCACACGCCTGCATGCGATGCGTGCCCGGCAACTACTTCAGGGCCTGGGCCTGCATCCCGGCCACGAGCTGCTGCTGATGCACCTGTGGGACACCGGGCCGCAGCGCCAATCGGACCTGGCAACCGAATTCGATACGGATTCGGCCTCGATGACCCGCACGGTGCAGCGCCTCGAGCGGGCCGGATTCGTACGTCGCCGCCAAGATCCAACCGACGGCCGAGCCACCCTGGTCGAGTCGACAGCGGCCGGGACGGCCCTGCGCAGCCGCATCGAGCAACTGTGGACGGACCTCGAAACCGACACGGTCGGCGACATGAGCACGAGCCAGCAACGCCAGCTGCTCCGCGCCTTGGCGAAACTCGAGACGAACCTGTCCTCAACCACATCCGTCCGCGACACCACCGACTGAATCGACGCCGAGGACATCAGCCTTCCCCGGTCGCGGCCATCCAGATTGCTGAGGCCGCCGGACGACACACCAGGACGAGCCCTCTCAGCCGATCCGGCCTGCCCTTCCTGCCCGGGAGTGCCTGTAGCCCTGCAGAAATCATGGTGGTGCCTCGACCGACCAGCCCACCGAGTGTGGATCTGAGGTCTTCACCGCCGACCGTTTCTCGCGTTCTCGCCCGACTCGGGGAATGGCCGGCGCGCGAGACCGGTGCGTTTGGCGGTCGCCAGGATCGGGGTGGTGTCGATGGCGGAGATGCCGCTCAGAGGGCCGATCGTGTCGATGAGAAAGGCGTAGATGGCACTGAGGTCGGTGGTGGCTACCGCGACCAGCAGGTTGACGGTGCCGGTGGTCGCGGCGACGAACCGGACGAGGGGATGTCCGGCAAGGGTTTCGGCGACCTGTTCCAGGGCGCGAGGCTGGACGCTGATCCACAGCAGGGCCTCCGCGTGCGCGCCGAGCAGGGCGAGATCCACTTCGGTCGCCAGTCGGATGACGTTGCCGCGCAACAAGGTATCGAGGCGTCGCCGGGCGGTGATCGCGCCGGTGCCGATGCGGTCGGCGAGGTCGGTGTAGGTGATTCGGCCGTCCTCGACCAGCGCGGCGATGAGCGTGGTGTCGATGTCGAGCGGTGCCGGGAAATCAGTTGGTGTAGCGACTATTTCGGGCTCTTCGATGGCGAGCCCGGCGGTTTCTTCGGCGGTGAGCAGGCCGGCGGTCCAGCGGAAGGTGGTGCGGAAGACGCGCAGCAGGGTGTGGGCGGTCCAGGAGACCACGGCGTCGGTCGCGGGGAGGTCTCGCAGCAGCAGGGCATTGCGGTTGTCCGGATTGTCGAGGAAGAAGACGGCGGAGATTTCGTCGCCCCCGCCGAGGATGTCGACCCAGATGGTGTCCGGTCTTCGCGAGAGGGCGTTGGCCACCTGGCGAATCTTGTTGGGGTGGCAGCGGATTCGCAGGGCGATCGGGACCGCGCCCGGAAAGCAGGCGGGGTTGCGGACGGCGGTGGCACGCAAGGTTCCGTCGCCGTAGAGCGGGACAGCACGACGTACGACGGTGCGTTCGGACAACCCGAGGCAGTGGCCGATCTCGCGCCAGGAGGCGCGCGGTGAGGCGAGAAGCGACGCCGCAATTCTACGGTCCGTCTGATCCAGGTCGTGTCGCACATTCGTCATGATAGGCACAGTCACTGTCATGTTTTGAGTTCAGAGCACCGGAGTTTGTTGTGTTTCCTCAACTCGGGGGCGTACCACAGTGGTGTCAGAGCGGCATTGATCCGGGGCGTCGATCGGCCCCGGTACCGGTACTGCCGCTCCGTGAGTGTGCGACAAGTCGATCCGGGAGAAGAACATGTCCGATCATGGTGCCAATCTGATAGTCAAAGCGGCCAAGGTGCATACGCTGGTGCCGGGCCTGGACCCGCAGCGTGCACTGGCTGTGAAGGGCGACCGCGTCATCGCCGTCTCTTCGGACCCGCAGGGTCTCGACGCCCTCGCCACTGCGCGGACCGTGGTGCTGGATCTGCCGGGCTCCACCGTGCTGCCTACCTTCGACGACACCCACACTCACCTGATGTTCGCGGCCCGCGGCGCACACGACGTCCCGGTGCACACCGCGCACACCATCGCCGAGTTCCTGGATCTGATCCGGCAGCGGGCTGCCGCCACACCCGAGGGCGAGTGGATCCGCACCACGACCAACTGGCAGGAGCTCAACCTGGCCGAGCGGCGGATGCCCACTGCCGACGAACTCGACCAGGCCACCGATCGGCACCCGGTACTGGTCAAGCGTGGCGGCCACAACGACGTCGTCAACAACGTCGCGCTGCGCCTGGCCGGCATCACCGAGAGCACCCCGGCCCCGCCCGGCGGAGTCATCGGCCGCGATGAGAACGGCCGCCTCAACGGCCGGCTGATCGACAGTGCGCTGCGGCTGGTGGAGAACTTCGTCCCGGAGGAGGACGGGCCGCAGCGCATCGACGGGCTCCGGTTGGCCAGCGGCGATTACGCGGCCACGGGTATCGGCGCGGTCCGTGACTGCGCGGTGTCCTTCGCCGACTACGAACTGCTGCAGACCGCCCGCGACAAAGGCCTGCTCAATACCCGTGTGCGGGCCCTGATCGGTGCGTTCGGCCTGACCAACGGGGCCGCGATGAACGAAGCACTCGATCACATGGAGGAGCTGCGCTACAACGCGGACCCGTGGCTGCATGTGTGGGGGATGAAGTTCGGCATCGACGGCGGCCTCGAGGCCGGCGCCACCGAAGAGCCCTACGCCTGCGACCACAGTTTCTCCGGAATCGTCATGTGGGAGCCCGACGCGCTGGTCGAGGCCGTGACCGCGGTCGTGCGCCGGGGTTGGCGCGTCGGTACCCACGCCTACGGTGATCGCGCCGTGCGCATTCTGCTCGACGTCTATGAGCGTGTGCTGCACGACAATCCGGGTCTGCCGGCGGGCACCCTCGTCATCGAGCACGGCGGCCTGGCCGGGCCCGAGCAGCGCGCCCGTGCCGTCGCCCTGGGGGTGCCGGTCACCATTCAGCAGCCGTTGTTGCACGACGCCGCCGAAGTGGAGCGTGAGTACTGGGGCCCGGAGCGGGTAGCCGAATTGTTCCCGGCCCGGGGCTGGATCGATCAGGGTGCCCTGGTCACCGGTGGCTCCGATTTCCCGGTCGGTCAATTCGGCGCGATGCGCTCGGTCTGGGGCATGATGACCCGCGAAACCGTCATCGGCGTTCAGGGCCCACAGCACGCCATCTCCTACGACGAAGCGGTCGCCCTGCACACCACGAACGCCGCGCGTCTGACACGCGAGGAAACCCTCCGCGGCGTACTGGCCCCCGGCCGCCTCGGCGACCTCACCATCTGGGATCGGGATCCTGCCGAGGGTCCGACCGAGACGCTGCGCGATCTCAACCCGACTCACACCTTCCTCGGTGGACGGCTTGTCCACGGCCCCGATACCCGGGCGAGCGACCGCTGTGAAGTGCTACGTTGACCCTGCACTCCCGTCGAAACCGCCGTGCGTCTACGACGCCAGGCGCTCCGTTCAGCATCGGAAATCTCTGGTCAGGAGGCATCGCGTGAGTACCTACACGGTCGGCTACATCATCGGCAGTCTGTCCAAGGAATCCATCAACCGGATCCTGTCCAAGGCCCTGATCCAGCTGTCACCACCAAAGTTGACGTTCACCGAGATTCCGATCAAGGATCTGCCGCTCTACAACCACGACTACGACGCCGATTACCCGCCGGAGGGCCGGGCGCTCAAGGCGGCCATCACCGCCGTCGACGCCCTGCTGTTCGTGACGCCGGAGTACAACCGCTCGATCCCGGGCGCGCTGAAGAATGCCATCGACTGGGCCAGCCGCCCGTGGGGCGACAATTCGTTCACCCTCAAGCCGTCCGCCGTCATCGGCGCCTCGCCGGGCAAGATCGGCACCGCGATTGCTCAGCTCAGCCTGCGCAGTGTCCTGGGCTACTGCAATTCCCCGCAGATGACTTCCCCGGAGGCCTACATCCAGTTCCGCCCGGATGTCTTCACCCCGGACGGCGATGTCCTCGACGACTCGACGAGGCAGTTCCTCACCCGGTTCATGGCGGATTTCACCGCTTTCATCGACAGCGTCCACGGCGTGGTCCCCCAGCTCGGCTGACCGATTCGCGCGGCCGGTGGCGCCTGCGTGCCGTGTCGGTGGTTCCCTGCCGTCGCGACCTACCCGCCCGGCTCAACGAGGGGAGAAGCGTAATGGCCGATGAGCACTACGACACGATTGTGATCGGAGCCAGCCAGGGCGGCCGGTTCCTTCCCGTCGAGCTGGCGAAGGCGGGCCACAGGGTGGCGCTGGTCGAGCGTGGCCAACTCGGCGGTGTCTGTGTGAACTACGGGTGCACCCCGACCAAGACGATGGTCGCCAGCGCCCGCCTCGCCCACCAGGCGCGCCGCGCCGCGGAGTACGGCGTCCGTATCGGTCCGGTATCGGTGGACCTGGCCGCGGTGCGCGAGCGCAAACGGGCCATGGTCGCCGGAGCGCGGCAGAACTACGCGAGCCGCCTGACGCAGGACGGGCTCGACCTCATCGAGGGCGAGGCTCATTTCACCGGGCCGAAGTCGGTCGAGGTCGCCTCGACCGACGGCGGGACGCGGCAGATCAGCGCACCGGTGATCGTCATCGACACGGGCGCCCGGCCCAAGCCGCTGGCGATCCCCGGCGCGGACCAGGTCCCCGTGCTCGATTCGACGTCGATCATGGAGTTGGACGAGCTCCCGGAGCACCTGATCATCGTCGGCGGCGGCTACATCGGGCTGGAGTTCGGGCAGATGTTCCGCCGGTTCGGCAGCGCGGTCACCATCGTCCAGCACGCCGCGCACCTGCTGACGCGTGAGGACGAGGACGTCTCCGACGAGGTCGCCGCTCTCTTGCGCGATGACGGGATCACGGTCTCGACCTCGTCGGCGCCGGTCCGGGTCGAGCCGACCGACGGCGGTCGCCTGCGGCTGACCGTTCGCACGGACGACGGTGAGCGACAGCTCGAAGGCTCACACCTGCTCTCGGCCATCGGCCGCATCCCGAATACGGAGGCGCTGACCCCCGAGGTGGCCGGCGTGCGTCTCGACGACCACGGCTTCGTCGAGGTCGATGAGTATCTGAACACCACGGTGCCCGGCGTCTGCGCGATGGGAGATGTCACGCCCGGCCCGGCCTTCACCCATTCTTCCTACGACGATTACCGCATTCTGCACGCCAACCTGATCGGGCACGGGAAGGCGAGCACGCGGGACCGGATCGTCCCATACACGGTGTTCATCGACCCCCAGCTCGGCCGCGTCGGCATGACCGAGCGCGAGGCCAGGGCGAACGGACACGCGATTCGGGTGGCGAAGCTCCCGATGAGCGCCGTCATCCGGGCCATCGAGACCGGGGAGACGCGCGGCTTCATGAAGGCCGTCGTCGACGCGGACAACGGTCAGATCCTGGGCTGCACAGTCCTCGGCAGTGAAGGCGGCGAGATCATGACCATGATCCAGGTCGCCATGCTGGGCAAGCTCACCCACACCGCCATGGCCGACGCGATCTTCACCCACCCGCTCCTGGCCGAAGGTCTCAACACCCTCTTCACGATGTTCGCCTGAGCCGTGTCGGGGCGTGCGCGGGTGAACAACCCCAATCCAAAGGGCCTACGGCTCAGGGCAACTCGTGAACATGGAGAGGTAGCGTGAGGATGCCATGACGGGGCCGCTGCGCGTCGGTGTCATCGGCGCCAACCCGAATCGCAGCTGGGCCAAGGATTCCCACATCCCGGCACTGCGCAGCCTCCATGATGTGCAGCTGGCGGCGGTGGCGACCACCAGCCGTGCCAGCGCCGACGCCGCCGCGACGGCGTTCGGTGTGCGCGCGGCCTACGACGATCCCTTCGCCCTCATTGCGGCGCCCGACATCGACATCGTCTCGGTGTGCGTAAGGGTGCCGTATCACCGCGACCTGGTTCTTGCGGCCCTTGCGGCGGACAAGCACGTGTATTGCGAGTGGCCGCTCGGGCGCGACCGCACCGAAGCCGCCGAGATGGCCGCCGCCGTGCGGGCCCGTGCGGTGCACGTGGCGATCGGCCTGCAGGCCCACATGAGCCCGGCCGCGCGTCGCGCCGCCGAGTTGATCGCCGCCGGCGCGATCGGGCGACCGTTGACCGCCCGGATTCTTTCCAGCACTGCCGGTTTCGGGGCACGCCTACCGGCGGTATACGCCTACCTCAACAAGATCGAGAGCGGCGCCAACCTGATCACGGTCTTGGGTGGTCACACCCTGGACCTGGCGATCCTGGTACTCGGCGGAATCGACAGCCTCGATGCCCTCACCACCCTGCAGTACCCAACCGTCACGCTCACCGACACCGGCGAGCAGATCCAACGCACCACACCCGACCACCTACTGGTCCAGGCACGCATGATCAGCGGCTGCGCCCTGGCCGTCGAAGTCGCCGGCAACCGGCCACCCCACACACCGTTCACGTTCGAAGTTGTTGGGACTGAAGGAGGAATCTTGCTGGCCGGCGGTCATCCGAACGGCTTCCAGGTGGGTCGGCTCACCCTCAGCCTCAACGGCGAGCGTCAACAGGTTGACGAGCCCCCCGACACGCTGCCGGACGCTGCGGTCAATGTGGTGGCAATGTATTGCGCGCTGGCCCGCGACATCGCCTCCGGTGAACACACCACCCCCGATTTCGACCACGCCCTGCGCTTGACCCATCTGCTCGATGACGCCGTGCAGTCATCGAACACCGGTCACCGTGTTACACAGCAGGACTGGCCTCTGAGCGACTCTTGACCCCAGTTGGCGACAGACCCGGCCTCGGATGGCTATTCGGGCCACGGGCTGGATTCGATGACGTCGACGAAGTCGATGCGGGTGAAACCGGGCAGGAAGTGGGCAAGGACATCGGCGTTGACAGTTCCGAAGGTGGTCTCGGGCCGATCACCGAAACCATTGGTGAACGCGGCGAGGATCTGCTTCTTGAAGTCGGGACGGGGATGAGCCGCGGTGACCGCCTGGATGTCGCCGGGGTCCAAGCTGTGGTAGCCGATGCCGAGGACGTCGGTTTCGACCCCGGCGGTCACCAGTGCGATCTCGGGCTCCATGTGCTCGGGGATGCTGGGTGTGGTGTGCAGTGCGATGGCGGTCCACACCCGTTGTGCCGCATTGTCGTCGATTCCATGCGCGGTGAGGAATCGGCGGGCTTCGTCAGCGCCATCGACTTCGAAGCGTTGGGTGGTGGTGCGGTAGGTGTCGGTCAGTCCCAGGTCGTGGAACATCGCTCCGACATACAGCAGCTCGGGATCGGGCTTCAGCCCGCGCCGCTGCCCTTGCAGCATCCCGAACAGATAGACGCGCCGGGAGTGATGGAACAGCAACGGCGGCGCACTGCTACGAACCAGTTCGGTGGCCTCCGTCACAAGTCGGCTGTCGGGGATCGCGACTCCTGCGATGTGCTCGCTCACGACGATGCTCCTGTGAATGCAATTTGTTGTCATGTCGTGGAGTTGAAAGCGGGATTACCGGCGTCGTCGCAACCTTTTTGCCACTGCCTGCAAACCCGTCAGACCCACAATCCAGCCCAGGCCTTCACCAATCTTCTACGGCGCCAACGACATCCGCCGCAGGTTGACAGTAGTTCGCCGATTCCGACGAATCTATCCAGGTGCACGGTGCGCCGACCTCACAATCCGGCAACACGGGGTTGGTCTTTCATCTACCTCGTGTGGCCGACTCTCGGACGCTCTGCGGCTGCTGGTTCATGTTGCGCCTGCCTGGCCCGTACTCCTTGTTCGACTCGGTCGCCGAGATCCTTGTCGATGTTGTGCAGGTATGCGAACGTCCTGGTGAGCACGGGTTGACTCACTCCGTCGAGCAGGTGCGCGATGATGTTGTCGACCAGTCGTGTCCTTGCGTCGTCGTCGAGAACCGTCCGGACCAGGGTGCGAGCCTGTCCCCAGTCGTCATCGTCCGCGCGCAGCGTGTAGGCGGTTCTAACCATCTCGCCGTCGGCATACCAACCTGCAGACGGTCCCGCCACAGCGGGATCGGCGTGCGGTCCGCCCTTCGAGTTGGGCACATACACCGGATCGCCGGGGTTGTGGTGGCGCATGGCGCCGTCTTTCGCCCACGATCGGACCTCGGCGCCGTGTGGCGAATTGACCGGTAGCTCTTTGTAATTGATGCCTATCCGGTGCCGGTGCGCGTCGGCATAGGAGAACCAGCGTCCGAGTAGCATCTTGTCGGGGCTGGGGCCCGTGCCGGGTACTGCGTTGCTGGGCTCGAATGCCGCTTCTTCGACGTCGGTGAAGTAGTTGGCAGGGTTGCGGTTCAAGGTCATCTTGCCGACGTCGATCAACGGATAATCGCCGTGTGGCCATACCTTGGTGAGATCGAAGGGGTTGTAGCGGTAGGTCTTCGCGTCGTCGAACGGCATGATCTGCATCTTCAGGGTCCAGCTCGGATACTCGCCGTGTTCGATCGCTTTCCACAGATCACGCTGGTGGTAGTCCATGTCGATCGAGACCATGTGATCGGCTTCGTGCTGGGTGAGGAACTTGATGCCCTGATCGGTCTTGAAGTGGTACTTCACCCAGAACCGTTCGCCCGCAGCGTTGATCCACATGTAGGTGTGGCTGGAGTACCCGTTCATGTGCCGGAAGGTGGCCGGAATGCCGCGATCTCCCATCAGCCAGGTCACCTGGTGCGCCGATTCCGGTGACAGCGTCCAGAAATCCCACTGCATGTCGTTGTCGCGCAGATTGTTGTCGGCGCGGCGCTTCTGCGACCGGATGAAGTCCTGGAACTTCATCGGATCCCGCACGAAAAAGACGGGTGTGTTGTTGCCGACCAGGTCGAAATTGCCCTGTTCGGAGTAGAACCTCACCGCGAACCCACGCAGATCCCGCACGGTGTCGGGATATCCCTGTTCGCCGGCGACGGCGGAAAACCGCACCAGCACTTCGGTCTGCGTGCCGGGCTGGAACACAGCGGCCTTGGTGTAGGCACTGACATCGTGGGTCACTTCGAACGTGCCGAACGCCCCGCCGCCCTTGGCATGCGGTTGCCGTTCTGCCAGGCGCTCACGATTGAACGACGCCATCTTTTCGATCAGATACGCGTCGTTCAGCAAGATCGGGCCATCCGGGCCAACTGTCAAGGAATGGTCATCACTGGGTGCCGGAATTCCGGCGGCATCGGTGGTGTAGTTCGGCTCAGACATCTCTCTCCTTGTCCACAGACATAGAGCGACGGCCACATAGTCGTGGGTCGGTGTCGAACACGGCACCGCGGACAACCCGGCCGCGTGCAGGCGGCGAGCACGAGTCGAGTGCTCGTGTCGAGACCGAAACGCAGATAGACACGACGGGTGCTTCTAGAGAGTCATGAACACCGTATACCCCGTGGCAGCCTGCAGATCGACACCGCGAAGCAGTCCAGTGTCTGCCACGACCAACCATCCCGTCGTGCTCCAATTCGATCACGTCCGAGGGACCCTTTCAACCCACCCGGCAACCGGTCGGCACCGACCCACCACTGGGCACATGAGTCCGGGTACCACCGGCTCGCAGGGGCTAGATCGCGATGCGCCCGCCGTCGACCGGCAGTATCGCGCCGTACACGTAGCCTGCTCGACTGCCGGCCAGGAAGGCGATGGCCTCGGCGATCTCCTCCGGTGTTCCCGGCCGTCCCGCGGGCGTGGTCGCCGCCAGTTCGTCGAAGCCCTCGAATGCCGCGGTGCCCTCGGTGCGGATGGGTCCGGGGCTGACCGCGTTGACCCGCACCCCGCGAGGCCCGTACTCGGCGGTCCACGCTTTGGTCAGCAACGCCACCGCGGCCTTGCTGGACCCGTACAGGCCCATCCCGGAGGCACCGAATTCGGCGGCCATGGTGGTGACGTTGACGATCGCGCCGTGGCCTCGCTCGGCCATCTGGGGCGCGAGTTCGGCCACCAGGAAATACGGTGCCTTGACGTTGACGGCGTACACCGCATCGAAATCGGCTTCTGTCGTCTGTTCCGTCGGGCCGAACGGGTAGATGCCCGCGTTGTTGACCAAGACATCGATCTTGCCGAGGCGGGTGACCGCGTCACGGGCCAGCGCTTGCGCGGATGCCTTGTCGCGCAGATCCGCCGGGATGAACACCGCTGTGCCACCGAACGCCTCGATCTCGGCGACCACCTGTTTGCCGCGCTGTTCGTCGCGCCCCGACAGCGCCACCCGCGCACCGCGCCGCGCCAATGTCAGCGCGGTGACGCGACCGATTCCGCTGGTGCCGCCGGTCACCAACGCAGAGACTCCAGACAGTTCCGACATCGGATCTCCTCACTTCGTGGTTGATCTGATCGAACCGTTTGCCCGGCATCGGGACGTCGCCGATGCCGCTGTCGACTACGACCATTTCCTCGGGCAGTAGCGGACGTTCTGCATCGCACCGGGTTCCGGACTCTCGCCTGACCGGCGCTCCAACCCGCATACCGGTCCTTTCGGACAAGCCACATCCCGGACCCACCCACCAGGCTAGCTCCGCCACGACAACGATGTCTCGACCTACAGGGGAGCCGAGATCGGGTGGTTATACCTGGGACTGCCGTGTCATCTGCTGATCGCTCCAGTGTCGCCGATCTACGTCAAATGACGGATGCCTCAGCTGTCGCGCGCTTTATATTCGGTTGTGCCGTATGGCAATTCACTCGCAGAGGGAGAGTTCGAATGACTGCGCAGGACAAGACCGTCGTGCTGGTTCACGGTGGCTTCGTCGATGGTGCCGGATGGCGGGGTGTCTATGACGAGCTGACCCGGGACGGGTTCGAGGTGCGGGTGGTGCAGAACCCGACCAAGTCGCTCGAGGACGACGCCGCGACCACCCGTCAGGTGCTCGACGAAATCGACGGCCCGGTCGTGCTGGTCGGGCATTCCTATGGTGGGGCGGTCATCACCGAGGCCGGGACGCACGAGAAAGTGGCCGCGCTGGTGTACATCACCGCGTTCGCACCGGACAAGGGCGAATCGGTGAACACGCTGCTCGCCACGTTCCCGCAGGACGGCCCGCAGCCGCCGATCCTGGCGCCGGTGCAGGGATATCTGTTCCTGGACCGGGCCAAGTTCCCGGATTCCTTCGCCGGTGACCTTGCCGCGCAGGATGCCAAGTTCCTGGCCGACTCCCAGGTGCCGTGGGGTGTGGAAGCGCTCGGCGGGGCCATCAGCGAGGCCGCCTGGCGGTCCAAGCCCAGCTGGTACCTACACGTCACCGAGGACAAGATGATTCCGCCCGCGGCACAGGCGTCCATGGCCGAACGTATCGGTGCGACCGTGGCCGAAACGCCTGGCAGCCATGCCATTTACGTGTCCCGTCCCGAAGTGGTCGCCGCCATCATCCGAAACGCGGCCGAAGCCGTCTGACCCAGCGGTCAGCGACGACGGGCTGTCGGCCGCACGCTCGAGTGGGGCCGACAGCGCACGCGTGATCCTCGCGCCGGCAATCTCGACCGAATCCGCTCAGATCCTCGAGGGCGGTAGATCACCGGGTGCCAGCGCGGATGTACTGCACCGCAACAGATTCCGGCCGCAAGCGCATGCGGTGGCCTGGCTCGGTATGCGGTGAGCAGGATGTTTCTTTCCCTACGGCCGCCAAGTCTCATCGCCGCGGGCGGCGAAGTGGTGGGTGCCGCGGTTCAGGAGCCCGGCTCGATGATCGGCTCGAACCGGGCAACGAGCCAGACTCTTTTGATTCCCCCCTCAGGGTTTACGAACTGCGGCTTCACCTGGCCCTTGTCATCCAGGAAACCGCTGATCGTCACCTTGTATTCGACATCATCGACGCGCACGATGTCGTCCTCGTGAACTGTCGGCAGTTTGACCACATCGTCCACGTCCCCAGGCTGGTTGGGCGTCTCGTTATGGCGAAAACGCAGGGTGAACGTATGGTCGAACCCCTCGTCCTGGAAGTCGACAGTAACCTTCAAGTACACCGAGAACTGACTGTGTTTCAGGTGAATTCGGCGGTTGTAGTGCGCGAAGATACCCAGATTGAAATCCTTACCGTCCAGGCGCGCCTCGACGTCGGTGAGGCCGGTGAAGTCATAACCGCTCTTCCCCTCCTGGCCGCTTCCCCATCTGATGCTGGATCTGACTCCGCTGCTCGATCTGATGCCCGGCTGCCTCAGACCCTCGAACTGCGACTCCTCGACGCTGACGCGCGTCCACACACCCCTGGTATCGACTTTCCCCATGACAGATTGCCCCCTTGTTCTGGACTGACCGACGAACTGCTATCTATCGAGACACTCCATCATTCCCCAGCAGTAGCGTTCTGTCACCGAAACCGGTTGTGCACCAGTCAACTCCGGTGACAGACGTGATGAACCACATGCCACCGGTGCCGGCCCATCGCCGTTGCGTGGCCTCCCGAAGAACATGTCACCCGGTGTCTCCCAGACGGGCATCGATCAGGCCGACCGGGGGAGACTCTGGATCATCGCGAAGTATCGCGAAACCCGAAGAGAGAAAGTTGGTTTCATCGTGTTCGACTCCGTGTATCGATCGTGGGCCGAGGATCCCGTGCGGTTCTGGGAAACACAGGCGCGCGAACTGAGCTGGAGCCGCCGGTGGGATGCCGGTCCGGACAACGAGAACGCCCCGTTCCACAACTGGTTCGCCGAAGGCCGCCTCAATGCCGCGGAGAACTGCTTGGACCGGCATGTGACCGAGGGACGCGGCGAAGTGCCGGCCCTCGTGTTCGACAGCCCGCTCACCGGAACCAAGCAGACCTTCACCTACCGGCAGTTGCTGGACCACGTGGCCCGATTCGCCGGAGTGCTCGACGAACTGCACGTGGGCACGGGCGACACGGTCCTCATCCACATGCCCGCGATCCCGGAGACCATTGTCGCCATGCTGGCGTGCGCCCGGCTCGGGATTACCCATGTCGTGGTGCCGAGCGTTCCGGTCACCATGCTGCGCGACCGGATCGACGACGCCGCACCGGCCGTGATCCTCACGGCATCAGCGGGATTCGAGAACCGTGACGTCACCGGCTACCACGCCGCGGTGGATGCGGCGCTGGCGGCGTCCAGTCATCGGCCGCGCCACTGCATCGTGCTGCAACGCCCTTGGGCTCCTTGCGAACCGATGCCGGAGCGGGATCTGGATTGGTCGGAGCTGACCGCGGCGGCACGGCCCTACACCAGCGCGGTGCAGGTCGAGTCCGGACACCCGCTCTACCTGCTCTATACATCCGGTTCGACCGGCAAGCCCAAGGCGGTGGTGCGCGACACCGGCGGCTATCTCACCGCACTCCGATGGGCAGTGCGCAACGTCTTCGGCGCGGGCCCGGGCGAGGTGTTCTGGACCGACTCCCACCCGGGCTGGGTGATGGGCCATTCCTTCACCGTCTACGGCGCACTGGTCTCGGGCTGCACGACACTGCTCTACGAGGGCTCGGCCACCGACACACCCGATGCGGATGCCTTCGGGCGTCTGATCGACGAGTACGACGTACGGGTCCTGTCCACGACGCCGATGACGCTGCGCCGCATTCGTGCGGCCGCTCCCAGTCGTAAACCTCGGAGCGCGAGCGGATTACGGGGCGTCTTCCTGGCCAGCGAGCGCGTCGAGCCGGATCTGATGAACTGGGCCCAGGAATTCTTCGCCTGCCCCACCATCGACAACTGGTGGCAGACCGAAGCCGGGTGGCCCATCGCCTCGAACACCCTCGGTCTGGGCCTGCAGCCGGCCAAACCGGGCTCGGTCACCCGCCCGCTGCCCGGATACCGGGTCACGATCGTGGACGAGACCGGTCGCGTCGTCCCGCCGGGTGTTTCGGGCCACGTGGTGATCGAGCTGCCGCTGCCACCGGGTACCGTCCGCACCCTCTGGCACGACGACGACCGTTTCACCGCAACGTATCTGAAGAAGTTCCCCGGCTACTACGACACCTCCGACGCGGGTCATCTCGACGAGGACGGGTACCTGTGGATCGAAGGACGCACCGACGACATCATCAACGTCGGCGGCGAGAGCCTGCCCGCCCTCGACGTCGAACACATCCTCACCACCCACCCCCAGGTCCAGCGCTGCGCCGTGGTCGCCACGCCCGACCCGTTCTACACGCAGGTCCCCGTAGCCTTCATCGTCCCGAAACCCGGCCACCCCCTCCCACTCGCCGACCTCGAGACCGAACTACGGAATCTCGTGATCGACCGCATCGGTGAGTGGACTCGATTGCGCCGCTTCGTATTCCTCGATTCGCTCCCACTCACCCCGTCGAAGAAGATCCAGCGATCGGCCCTGCGCCAACTGGCCGACACAAACTGATACCAACACCTGCGCCGACCGCTCCCGACGGTCGGCGCGCCAACACCGAACCCAGATGTTTCAGGCCACCTGCGGTGCCGTGAGGTGGTCACGGATGTGGTCGAGCAGTTCACCGCTTCTGAGCGGTTTGGGCAGGTAGTCACACGCACCGGCCGCGTAGGCGTCACCGATGGCATCGGGATCGCCATCGAGGGAGACCGCGATGATCGGAATCGGTGAACACTTCCGCAGCTGCCGGCACAGTAGCGCGCCCGGCAGGTCGGGCAGGTCCAGCTCGAGCAGCACCAGGTCTGGATTCCATCGCCGAGCCAGGTTCAAAGCGCGCTGCGCGTTGGGGGCAGAAATCACCTCATGGCCGGCGTTGGCCAGCACGAGTACCTCGATCTCTGCCATCGCCGGGTTGCTCTCGACGACAAGGACCTTGCCGGGCCCAGCCGCAGCGGTCCGCGGCAGCGTTAATTGTGTTGCAGAGCGCGGGAATTGGCTAATGGTGAATCCTTCGCAGACGGGTCCCCGACCGTCGAATCCGCAGCGTCATGGAGCTGAATGGAGGCGATCCTGCGCTCGCAATGTCGGTACCGCGATCGACTGACTATGACACTATGTCAATCCGCAACCTCTCAGCAATGCATCTGTGAACTGTTTTCATGGCGTTCACACAACCACGACCGCGGGCATCGGCTGTAGCGTCTCCACCGAGCAGGTGAAGCGTCATCACCGGATTCCGGTGATGACTTCTCACCGGCCCGGCTGCGAGTCTTGATTCCGACCACGTCGGGTAGCAGCGAGACAGCACAGGAGGGATCCATGCCGGACCTTGTATCCGGGTTCGAAGAGGCGGGGACGTTCGCACTCGGCCGCCGAGAAGTCCACCGAATCGGATACGGTGCCATGCAATTGGCGGGCGACGGGGTTTTCGGGCCGCCGCGCGACCACGATGAGGCGCTGGCAGTGCTGCGGATGGCGATCGCGAGCGGTATCGACCACATCGACACCGCGCACTACTACGGACCGGGAACCGTCAACGAGCTCATTCGGGAAGCGCTGCACCCGTACCCCGCGAATCTGGTGATCGTCAGTAAAGTCGCGGCGCGACGCGGCGACGACGGGGCCGTCTTGCCATACGACGAGCCCGATCAGCTGCTCCTGGGCATCGAGGAAAATCTCGAGGCACTGAACATCGAGCGCCTGGGCGCGGTAAACCTCCGCATCATGGACCGGGCAGCGCCCGATGCCCGATTCGATGCGCAACTCACCGCGTTGATACGGGCCCGAGAGGCCGGGCTGATCGACGGGATCGGACTGAGCAACATCTCGCGCGAGCACCTCCTGCGTGCGCTGGACCGCACACCGATCGTGTGCGTACAGAATCTGTTCAATATCGTCGAGCGGGGCTCGGCCGATGTGCTGGCCGAAACCGCGAGCCGCGGTATCGCTTTCGTCCCCTTCTGCCCGCTGGGCATGTCTCGCACCGCCCGCCGCCAGATCCTGACGAGCCCACGCCTCACCGAGATCGGGCAACGTCTCGGGGGAACGCCGATCCAGATCGCGCTCGCCTGGTTACTCGACCTCTCCCCCAATATCCTGCTCATTCCCGGAACCCGGACCCGCGCGCACTTGGCCGAGAACATCCGATCCGGTGGCATCACGCTCGATGAGCAAGCGCGCCGCGAACTCACCAGCCACAGCGCATGACGCGCCACGTCCCCCGCCTATTCTCGGCTGAACGACGCAGGCCTGCGGCAGCAGAGCTGTCGCAGACCCATCCGACATCAGGCTTCGCTCGCTAGAGCAGTTGCGGGATCACTACTTCTTCGGCGTCAGATGACCCGATACCGGCGGATTCCGGTGATCTCGAGTTCAATTCCCCCTCCCCGGCCCATCGCTAGATCCGCGTGCATCTCCCATAGAAGGAGCAGCAGCCCGATGTCCATCGGACTTGCCTTTCGAGACAAGGAGATTCACGCCGCCGGTGCGGATACCGGCCGGACGTCAGGACAGTTCGGCGAGCGCGCCGGTGATGACGGCGGTAACCTCGTCGGGGTGGGTCTGCATGACCAGATGGGGTGCGTCCAGTTCGACGACCTTGCGCAGTCCGGCCCGCTGGTAGCCGAAGCGCTCGACCTCGGGGTTGATGGTGTGGTCGGCGGCCGAGACGATGCCCCAGCCCGGCCTGGTCTTCCACGCGGCCGCGGAGGCGGGCTCGGTGAAAGCGAAGGCCGACAGCGGGCGCTGTGAGACCGCGAAGACCCGGGCGCGCACCGGATCCACGCCGGCGGCGAAAACCGCGGGGAAGGCGTCGATCACGACCGACACGTCGGTGCCCGGCTCGCCGCCCTCGACCGGGTAGGGGGTGTAGACAAGGTTCGCCGCGAGATCGGAATCCGGGAAGCCGCCCTGCAATTGGCCCAGACTCTCCCCCTCCTCGAGTGCGTAGCCGGAGACGTAGACGAGACCGGCCACATTGTCCGCGACGCCGGCGACCGTGATGACCGCGCCGCCATAGGAGTGACCGGCCAGCAGCACCGGACCGTCGATGGCCTCGGCGACCGCCCGGATGGAGGCGGCGTCGGCGGACAGGCTGCGATTGTAGACGGGCGGGACCAGGACCGGAATGCCCTGGGCGAGCAGCCGTTCGGTCACCGGGGACCAGCTGGCGGCATCGGCGAAAGCGCCATGAACCAGAATTACCGTCGGGACGGACATGCGATTCCTTTCGTCGGGACACGGGCTGGAAGCACCGCGCCCCTTCGAGTTTCGAGCTGCCGCGCGGTGACCGCCCCTCCCCGCGAGCCAGGAATCCGCCGAATCAGGACACCGCCGGCTCCGTTTCCTCGGACCGGGCCGCTGCTGGGGAGCCCGTCGTGCGGAATCGCTGCTGGTATTTGCGCGGCGGGATGCCCAGGCGCGCGATGAATGCGCGACGCAGGGCCTCGCTGTTGCCGCAGATGGAGGCGAAACGCCGAGTCCGGGAGGAGAGCGAGCAGGCCGCGGCCAGCACCTGTTCGGTCACGAAGCGGGCCGGGGACGCCCGTCGGGTGGCAGCAGTACCACCTCGTAGTCACGCTCGCTAGCCGATCGGCCGGTGTCCCGATTTCAGGGATTCCTGGCCGATGAAGCGGGGCCGTCACCCACCGTCGGCGGGAAAGCTGGACGAGCGTGCACCGCCGCGCCCGCTTCGACGCGACCATAGGGAGAACGATCATGGCAGGCAATCCGCACGGCATCTCACTCGAACCCGCCGCCCAGGCCTTCGTGGACGCGACGTCGGAACCGCCCTTCCTGTACCAGCTTTCGCCGGAGGAGGGCCGCAAAACCGTCGACGGGGTGCAGGATTCCCCGATCTTCAAGCCGGAGATCGACGAGGAATGGATCACCGTCGAGGGCGGCCCGACCGGATCGATCCGGGTACGCGTCGTCAAGCCCAAGGACGCCACCGGGACCCTCCCGGTCATCATCTACACCCACGGCGCGGGCTGGGTCTTCGGCGATGCCCACACCCACGACCGGCTTGTGCGTGACCTGGCGGTCGGGGTGAACGCGGCCGTGGTGTTCCCCGAGTACGACCGCTCCCCCGACGTGCACTACCCGGTCGCCAATGAGCAGTCCTACCGGGTCGCCCAGTGGGTCACCACCGACGGCGCCGCCAAGGGGCTCGACAGCACCCGCATCGCCGTCGCCGGAGACTCCGTGGGCGGCAATATGGCCATCGCCCTGACCCTCATGGCCAAGGACCGCGGCGACGTCTCCTTCCGCCAGCAGGTCCTGTTCTACCCCGTCACCGACGCCAACTTCGACACCGCCTCCTACCGCGAGTTCGCCACCGGCTACTTCCTGACTCTCGAAGGCATGCAATGGTTCTGGGGTCAGTACACGACCAGTGAGTCGGATCGCGCCCAGATCACCGCATCGCCTCTGCGTGCCTCGGTCGACCAGCTGACCGGCCTGCCGCCCGCCCTGGTGATCACCGCCGAGAACGATGTCCTGCGCGACGAGGGCGAGGCGTACGCCGCCAAACTGCGCGCCGCCGGTGTCCCGGTGACGGCCGTCCGCTATGGCGGCATCGTCCACGACTTCGTCATGCTCAACACACTGCACGACACCCACGCCGCCACAGCCGCGGTGGCGCAGGCGGTCAGCGTTCTGGCCCGGGCCCTGCACGACTGACCCCGGCCCGGCCGCCACGGGCAGAATGCAACTGCCGACCCGAGGGGAACAGAACGCGATGGATCGTGAGGCATTGACGGTCGTGCCCGAAGCGGCCACGGCACACCAGATTCCGCGACGGGAGCCGGCGAATGCCTTTCGCGCATTGCGGTCGCGCCCGTTCCGGTGGTACTTCGCAGGGCAGATCGCTTCCGCCAGTGGCACGTTCGTGCAGGCGACGGCGGTCGGATGGCTGGTGTTGCAGCTGACCGGATCACCGGCCTCACTGGGTGTGGTGCTGGCCGCGGGCGGGGTGCCGCCGCTGCTGTTCGGGCCGTGGGGCGGGGTGGTCGCGGATCGGGTCGATCTGCGCCGCTTGCTGATCGGTACGCAGGTGGTCTACGGATTGCTGGCGGCGGTTCTGTGGGCGGCAGCGGTGACCGGGCGGGCGGGGATCCCGCTGGTCATCGGCGTGACCGTGGCGGGCGGCGTGGTACAGATCGTCGATTCGCCCGCACGGCAGGCCTTTGTGGCACAACTGGTTCCGCCCACGGATCTGGCCAGCGCGGCCAGCGTCAACGGCGTGGTGATGAACAGCGCCCGCGTGGTGGGGCCGGCGCTGGCGGGGCTGCTGATCACATTCATCGGCACCACACCGTGTTTCGCGGTGAACGCGATCTCCTACCTCGCGGTGGTCGGGGCGCTGGTGGCGATCCGGCCGACCGCGCCCGCTGCTATTGCCGTCCGGGCGCGGCCGGGCGGGGTGCTCTCCGCGCTGCGCTACGCCCGCACCCGGCAGCAGCTGTGGCTGCCGCTGACCATGATGGCGCTGGTCGGACTGTTCGCCTTCAACTTCCCGGTGCTGCTCCCGGTGTTGGCGGAGCGCACTTTTCACGGCACCGGCGGCACCTACGGCCTGCTGTCGACCATGCTCAGCATCGGTTCGGTGGGCGGCTCGCTCGCAGTCGGACTGGTCCGCCATCCCCGCCGCACCTATCTGGTCACGACCGCAGCCGCCTTCGGCATCAGTCTCGCCGCGACCGCAGTCGTACCGAATCTGGCCACCGCCTGCGCGGCCCTGATCGCGACCGGGTTCGCGGGCTTCGGCTTCGTCACCATGGCATCGACCGCCCTGCAACTGCACGCGGATCCGAGCTATCGCGGGCGAATCATGGCGCTGTGGGTCTTCGTCTTCCTCGGCACGACACCCATCGGCAGCCTGATCACCGGGTGGATCGTCGACATCTCCGGGCCACGGGCGGCGCTGCTGGTGGGCGCGCTCTCCTGCCTGGTGGCCGCGGCCATCGCGGGACAGGTACGCACGCCGCCTCACCCGGACGGACCCGACGGGCCCGAGTGAAGTCGACTGTGCCCCGCGGGATCCAGCTCCAAACGAAAGCGGTTGTCGCTGTTGCTATTTCTTGCAGGGACCGCCGGTGATCGGCGCCGGGTGCGGACCGTAAGCCTGCTGGCACGGGGCAGACCGTTGTGTAGGATCGGGGAGATTGCGGTTCGGTTGCCAAATGTTTTCCGATTAACGGGCATGTGGGATCCGAGAGGAGCTTTCGCGATGGCAAAGGTGCTCTTTATCGTCAGTGGTGCCAGTTACTGGGTGATGAAGGACGGCTCACGATATGCGACCGGATACTGGGCCGAGGAGTTTGCCAATCCATATCGGATCCTCATAGACGCTGGGCACCAGGTGGTCGTCGCAACACCGAACGGTGTGATCCCGACAGTCGACATGATGAGTCTGCGCCCTCAGATGGCGGGCGGCATCGACGGGGCCCTGCGGCTCGAGTCGATCATCCGCGAAGCGGAGGCGTTGCGGCGGCCCTTGCAGTTGTCGGATGTGCGTCTCGAGGATTTCGATGCGGTGTACCTGCCGGGCGGGCACGGTCCGATGGCGGACCTGGCGTTCGACGCTGACTGTGGGCGGCTGCTGACGCAGCAGTTGGCCTCGGGCAACCCGCTTTTCATCGTCTGTCACGCTCCGGCCTCGATCTTGTCCACCAGGATCCGAGGCGAATCGCCGTTCGAGGGTTATCGCCTCACCTGCTTCACCGACGAAGAAGAGGAAGCCGTGGGCGTCGCCGTACTCGCACCATGGCTACTCGAGACCGACCTCGAGGAGAAGATCGGCGTCGATTTCAGCCGCGGGCCGATATGGGAGCCGTACATGGTCGAGGATCGCAACCTGACCACCGGCCAGAACCCGGCCTCGGCCGCCGTCCTCGGCAACCGGATGGTCGAGATTCTGAAGGGTGCCTGACCAATTCGGCCAGGTTCGAGACGATGATTTCGTCGTGACCCGACGATTCGGAGGAGCACGTGATGTCCATGCGCGAGACCCGACGAATGACGATCGGTGACTTTCTGCTTCGCCGTTTGGCGGAGGCCGGGATCAGCCACCTCTTCGGTGTCCCCGGCGACTACAACCTCGAGTTTCTCCAGCAACTCCAAGACCGCAGCGCCATCGAATGGGTCGGCAATTGCGGCGAGCTGAATGCGTCCTATGCGGCGGACGGCTACGCGCGGCTGAAAGGCATGGGCGCGCTCCTCGTGACGAACGCTGTAGGCGCGATGAGTGCGATCAACGGGGTCGCCGGCTGCTATGCCGAGCATGTTCCCGTGGTCTGTATCTGCGGGTCGATTCCACTCCGGTCCATCGATCGGGGTCTGGGGATGCACCACACGATGGCCGACGGGACCTGGGACCGCTTCCTCGGCGCGTTCGCGCAGGTGACCGCCGCACAGGCCAGACTGACCCCGTGCAACGCCACCATCGAGATCGACAGGCTGATCCTCACCGCTTGGCGGGAGAAACTGCCGGTGTACCTGGAGCTGCCGTCCGACATCGCCTACCTCGATATCGAGGTTCCGGTCGAGCCGCTGGTCCTCGAACAGCCATCCAGCGACCCCGAACGGCTGGGGTCGTGCATCGCCGCGGTCGCCGCCCACCTGTCCGGCGCCCGGGCACCGGCGATTCTGGTGGATCTGGACGCGGACCGGTTCGGCGTCGCCGCGGAGGTCATGGAACTCGCCGAGAAGATGCAACTTCCGGTCGCGGTGAGCAACACCGCCAAGGCGGTAATCGACGAAGCGTTCCCCTATTACGCCGGCGTCTACAACGGCGAAGCGAGTGCGCAGCACACACTCGACGCGATGCAGGCCGCCGATTGCCTGCTCTGCATCGGATACCGGCCCATAGAAGCGACCACGGGCGACTTCACCGTCTCGCTGCCCGCCGACACGATCCACCTGCGCGCGCACTCGGCCGACGTCGGAAAGGACAACTACCAGGCGGTATCGCTCCAGGAAGTTCTCCGCGGCGTCATCGGCGCGGTGCCGCGCGTCACCGAACGCGCCACGCCCCGGCCCGTGGAAGCGGCGCCACGCGCTCACACCGACCGCTCTGCCAAGCTGACGCAGGCGGCGTATTGGCAAGCCATCCAGGACTACATCCGGCCCGGGGATGTGCTGCTCGTCGATAACGGCACGTCATACGCCCTCTTCGGCTTGAAGCTCCCGCAGGGCTGCACCTTCGTCGGATCGGTCAACTGGGGGTCGATCGGCTACTCGGTCGCGGCCCTGCTGGGCACACTGACCGCGGCACCGGACCGGCGCCACCTACTGTTCGTCGGCGACGGCTCGTTCCAGCTGACCGCGCAGGAGCTGTCGACCATCCTGCGGCACGACCACAAGCCGGTGATCTTCCTGATCAACAACGGGGGATACACCATCGAGCGCGGCTACCTCGGCAAGACCGAGTCCTACAACGACATCGCCCCGTGGGCATACGCGGATCTGCCGAAGGTGCTTCGACCCGACACCACGGCCCGATCATTCGTCGCAAAGACTCCAGCGGACCTGCACAACGCCCTGTCCGCACCCAATGACAGCTCGATCTTCATCGAATCGATCATGGATCCCTTCGATTCTCCTGCCCCGGTCACCGAAAGCAGCAACAGAGGAGCCGAACTCGACTACGGGCCCCGTGGCCCGCAACACCACGAAGGCACCCAGCTTCGGCCGGTGTGACCCGCAACGTAGATCGGTGGATGCCAACGGGTGCCGACACGGATGGTTCGCCTACGCCATCAGAGGATCCCGTGGCCTGCCCCGCCTTGGCGGGGCCGATCTTTCAAAGTCGCGAGACCTGGTAGTGACCGATAGCCCAGCCGCCCGTGCCGTGTTCGAGCAGCACGCTGAGCTTTACCGCGAGGGTCGGGCGGTCGGTGAAAGAGAAGTCGACGTCCAGATAGCCCAGCACGAGATCGTCTGTGAGGCGGCGGGTTTCGAGGATTCGATACTCGGCCGCCAGGCCGACCGGCTGGGAGTCGTAGTACTCGGCGACACCCGCTCGACCCACGGTGTACGGATGCAAACCCTGGAAGATCGCGTCTTCGGTGAAGTATGAGGCGACCCGCTGTGGCTCATGCTGATCGACGGCGCGCTTCCACTGGTCGAGGACTGTTCGCAGAATCGCCTCGTCCTGGGGATCGGTGGTCATTGCGATTCTCCTGTCGTTGTCCCGATGATCAGTGTCCGGCGCTCATCCCGCCATCTACGTGCAGGATCTCGCCGGTGACGAAGGGCGCGGTCTCCAGGAAGACGACGGCATCGACAATGTCGCTGATTTCGCCCATCCGCCCGACCGGATGCATGGCGGCCAGGGCGTCGTGGGTGGACGGGTCGTGCATGGGTGTGTTGATGTTGCCCGGCGACACGGCGTTGGCGCGGATGCCGCGACGCGCATATTCGATGGCGAGGGATTTTGTGGCCGATTGCAACCCGCCCTTGGTCAGCGAGGCCAGCACGGACGGGACGCGGGAGTCGGCGTTGTCGACGAGGCTCGTGGTGATGTTGACGATGTGGCCGCCGCCGTGGGAAAGCATGGCTTCGACCGCTGCTCGGGTGATATGGAAGAACCCGGTCAGATTGACGCCGATCACGACCGCGTAATCCTCGTCGGTGTAGTCGGTGAACGGCTTGGCGATGAACACGCCCGCATTGTTGACGAGTGTGTCGAGCCGGCCGAACTGTTCCACCGCGGCGGCGATGATGCGGTCGGCGGTCGCCGCATCGGCAATGTCGCCGGCGATGGTGAGCACTGCGGGGTCGTCGGATTCCGTGATGGATCGTGCGGTGGCCACGACCGCATAACCGAGCTTGCGGTAGGCCTCGACAAGACCGGCACCGATACCGCGTGACGCCCCCGTGATGACTGCGACCTTCTGTTGCCGATCGATGTTCATGGCGAGCCTCTCTCGAGTCGGAATTCGGGTTGGTCGACTGGAGTGAACGACCGGTCTCCGAATCGAACGGTAGGCCGCGCGGAGATCGACGGTCAACGCTGAAATGGCCTCTGAGCAGGACCGGAATCCTTCGACGTGGAAGCCGCAAGCTCGCAGCCGAGGTCGCGGACTCGACGGCTATTGCCGGTGCGGATCGTCAGCGGGGAGCCAGGAATCCGGGCTATGGAGACCGAGGTCGCCGACGTCGTCGCAGAGCGCGTCCACCACGGCCAGCACGGCCGAGCGGACCTCGCCAGAACGCCACACCAGCGACCATGTCCAGTAGATCTGCGGCGCGACGATCGGCCGACGCACAAGTCCGGGCGGCAACTGCTCGGTCTGTCCCTTGGGAGAGTTGACAATCGGGCGCGGGCCACGGCGGACGTGGTCATGGAACGCCGGGCCGGTAATGCCTCCGTCACCGATGTGGACCGTGCGCGCGCCAGTGTCGCGGGCCAGCTCTTCGGCGTAGTTGTTCCATGACGACCACGACGTGACATCGTCGTCGAGAAGGATGTCGGTATCCCTGGCCTCGACCTCGCCGACGGCATCGTCACGGCCGACCGCGTGCAGACGGTCAGCACCCAGGAGCCGGGCCCGCAGCCCCAGTCGCCGCAGGTCTGCAGTCGAGACCCAGCACACCGCGAGGTCCAGACTGCCGTCCGCGACGCGAGCCGCCTGAGCGTGCGAGGGCGCGACCCACGCGTCGACGTGGACCTGAGCGGCGCCCGAAGTCCGCGCCGTCAGGTCGGCGGGTAGCCAATTGACGTATCCGAGGCGGACCGTTTCCGACCCGGCCAAGCGGCGAGCATGCCCTCGTAGTTCGTCGGCTCGGGACAGCAGGGTACGGGTAGCGGGGAGCAGTGCCGCACCTGCTGTGGTGAGGGACACCGATCGCCGGTCGCGCTCGAACAGCACGACACCGAGGTCGCGCTCCAATGCCTTGATCTGCTGGGACAGCGAGGGGCCGGCGATCAGCAGCCGGGCGGCTGCCCGCGCGAAGTTCAGCTCTTCGGCTACCGCTACGAAGTATCTGAGTTGACGCAGCTCCACGCCGATCATGCTAGGCCGGGTAAGAGGCTACGCCTATCACAGAGGAGGAACTCGGTCGTGGCGCCACCACGATCATCCCGGCAACGATGAGATCCGAAAGAACCTATCGGCGTTGCGGTTTCGGCCGGATACCCGATCGAGAATGGAGCGAGACCATGCCAGAGTTCCTGGTCGAGATCACCACCACTATCCCCGAAGGCAGCGGTCAGGACGAGGTGGACCGTCGGCGGGCGGCCGAGGCCCGGCGAGCGCGAGAACTGGCGGCGAGCGGCAACCTGGCGCGACTGTGGCGACCGGTCGGCGAGTTGCGCAGCATCGGAATCTGGCGTGCGCGCAACGAAGTCGAGCTACAGGAGGAGGTCCTCAGCACATTGCCGCTGCGCCCCTGGATGACCATCGGGATCACCCCGCTCGAATCGCACCCCAATGACCCGGGCCGCGAAGACGGTGCGCTGCAATGACATCCACCGTGGTGGAGTCGCGGTACTGCTTCAGTGTGGACCGGGTGACCACATCGGGCACGGTATGGTCCTCGAGTCCCGAGATGAGCAGCGGCGGACCACGATCCGTATTGCCGGTGTCTGCCACACCACCGGCCTGCCCGGCAGTCCCCGCTCGATGCCGGGTTCGCCGAGCAGCTCGTGCAGCCCCCTGCTCACGCTCGTGCAACGAGCCGCGAGACGATCGGCGTGGCCGCCTGACCCGGCGCCAGCGGTGTTGAGGCGAACTCCGCCTTGATGCCTTCGACCCAGCGCCGGGCGCGCTCGGTGAGCTGGTAATCGTTGGTCTGCAGGTGCCCGCGGGTGACGAGCACGCCGAGTTGGGCGCCCTTGCAGCGTAAGTCGCCCGGCGCCGCGACACGCATGTAGAAGGCCTCGGACTCGTCGATCAGCGAGTCCCAGTCGTTGCCACAGCGCGCAAAGGAGATGCGCCCGTCGTCGTCGAGGTGCCACACACCTGTGCGTGGGGTCGCGGTCAAGAGCTCGAGATCCGGCGAGGTCTCCGTGATCATCAGCTGACCCCAGACCTCGTCCTCGCCATAGCCCCGCTCCCAGCGCGAGTTGATCTCCTCGACGTCGAGCTCGTACTCCACGTCCATGTACTCGAGCAGGTGGAAGAGGAACAGCGGCATGTCGGCATAGGCTTCGGTGGTCAGGTTCGTCATCGTGCTCACGCCGCTCAGGCGCGGGTTCACCTCGCCGAGGTAGAACTCGTCCGAGTCCAGGTCGTGCAAGAGGTCCACCTCGAAGTAGCCGCAGTATCCCTCGTGGCTGAGGACGTCGCCCAGCTTTCGCACCATCTCTCGCACGGCGTGCGTCTGTCCAGGCGGCAGCACCCCGCGCCAGATGTCATTGCCGCACCAGCCGCCTTTGTACGGAGTCAGCTCCGGGTAGCCGACGAGACTCGTCATCGCGGTGCCGACCACGGTGCCGTGACGGGTCACGGCGCCCTCGAGGCACACCTCGACATTGCGGATGCGCTTCATGACTTTGACTTCCTGATCGACCAGGTCACCGCCGTACTGGTCCCAGTCGCGCTGACCGCGCAGAAAGAACGTCTCCGTGCCGGCGTCGCCATAGGCGGCCTCGACGACGAGGTCATCTCCCAGCCCAGCGCTCTGCGCGAGCGCAAGCAGTTCGTCGTAGGAGCCGACCCATCCGATCACGTTGGGCACGCTCGGCACGCCCGCCTTCTCGGCCAGGCGTGTCATGACGATCTTGGAGCCCAGGCGATGGCGCAGCGCCGCCGACGGGTGCATGACCTCGAGCCCGGCCTTGTGCGCGAGGGCCTGCGTCTCCTCGTCGAGCATCACGAAGCAGGCCTTGCCACCGGGTCCTCGGTGCGCGATGCGCTCGAGTGTCTCGGGGTCGTACAGGAGGTGGTTGCACACGTCCTCAATGCCCCCGAAATCCCGGCGGTCGCGCCGCCGGGGCACGAACACGCGCGGATGCGCGCCCTCGAAAGAGTCAAAGTACGTCAGGTAGAAGAAGTTCCGTACCCAGCGGTCGATACCTAATAGGTTGAACGGAGTCGGCGAGATGAAGTACAGCGGTACGGCGTTGGTGTGAAAGAACGCGCGTACGTCCGAGATGCCCTTCAGCAGGCGGCGCGACTCGGGCTCACACCCGTCGGCGTGCACGATCACGCCGGCCGCGGTGAGGTCGACGCCTGGGCCCGGCACAGGGACCGCGGCGGGGGCAGAGGCGCTGCGGTGAGCGCGACGGTGGTGGGCTCACAGACCTCCATGCCACAAGTGTGCACCTGCCCATGGGGCGTGTGGAAGCGTTGAGTGCCCCAGTACTTCGAGTACAGGAAATCTGATGTGTTTGCATCAGATTCGACGACTGGGCAAATGATGTGTTCGCACAAGCCACCCGCTGAAATGTCTATTGGACCGCCGTCCCGGTGGCGACCGCCTCGAGTTCGGCCAGCGTGTCGCGAATGAACTCGACCAAGCTGCGGTCCGGCGGGGATTCGGCCCAGGTGGTGTAGGCGATCTTGAAGACCGCGATGCCGGCCTCGGCGGTGAGGCCGGCGGTGGGCTCGGGGACGCCGCGCAGGCGTAGTGCCTGGGCGCTGCTTGCCGCGAGCGCGGCGAGCTTGGTCAGTTCCCGTTCCTGCAGTGCGGGGTTCGCGGCGATCACGGACTGGCGCTGTTGGGCGAAGTCCCGGCGTTGCCCGATCAGTTCGGCCACGGCCTCCAGGCCCGCCCCCATCGCCGCGATCGGTGACGCTGAATCATCCGCCTCGGCAATGGCGTTCGTGATGATGTCGTGGAGGATCTGCTGGTTGCCGAACAGCACCTCACGCTTGTCGGTGAAGTGCCGGAAAAATGTGCGCTCGGTGAGCCCGGCTCGCTCGGCGATGTCGGCGACGGTGGTCTGATCGAAGCCGCGCTCCAGATACAGCTCCATCGCCGCCCGGCTGAGACGGCCCGGCGCGTTCGGTTCCCAACGACCCATTCCGTGATTCTAAGACAGTGACGTCAGCAACTGACGTCGAAGTGATGACAGATGCTGACATCAGGACTACTCTGATGACAGATGCTGACATCACAAGTCGAGAGGTCTTCTCATGCGTCTATTCGTCACCGGAGCTTCCGGTTTCATTGGTTCCCGCGTCGTTCCCGAACTCATCGACGCAGGTCACGAGGTTGTCGGCCTGGCCAGGTCGGACGCCTCGGCCGCGGCCTTGACCGCGGCGGGCGCGCAGGTGCGCCGCGGCGATCTCCTCGATCCGGATGGTTTGCGTGCGGCCGCCGACGAGGCCGATGGGGTGGTTCACCTGGCTTTCCTCCACGACTTCTCCCAGTTCGAGGAGAATCAGCGCATCGATCGCCGGGTGGTCGACCTGTTCGGCGACGTTCTCGCGGGTTCCGATCGGCCGCTGGTGATCGCCTCCGGACTGGTCTCGTTCGACACCGGTCAGCCCGGTGTGGCCGATGATCCGATGATCCGGCGGGCCACTGCCGCCGCGACGGTCCGGCTCGCCGAACGCGGCATTCGGTCGGTGGTGCTGGGCCTGCCGCCGACGGTGCACGGTGCGGGCGACCGCGGATTCATCCGCCGAATCGTCGAGATCGCGAGGGAGAAGGGCGTGTCCGGCTATCTCGGGGACGGCGCGCACGCCTGGTCGGCCGTGCACCGGGACGACGCCGCGCGGCTGTTTCGACTGGCGGTGGACAAGGCGGAAGCCGGAACGGTGTTGCACGCGGTCGCCGATCCGGGCGTGGCGACCCGCGATATCGCCGAGGCCGTCGGCCGCCAGCTCGGTGTGCCGACCACCTCGATCGACCCCGCCGACGCGGTCAGCCACTTCGGTTGGCTGGGCATGATGTGGAGCATGCCGGTGACCGGCGACGGCCGACCCGCCGCAAACACGCTGGGCTGGACACCGACCGGCCCTACGCTGCTCGCAGACTTGGCCGAGCGCCACTACTTCCAGGACTGATTAGGGCCGCACTGGCGCGGTGCGGTCACCCGCTATTCCGGTGATCGGATAGCGGGTGGCGGTACCGGCTTGCGAGTCGGGCGTGGTTGCCCTGTCGCAACAGGCTCGGCTCCTCGTCGATCCAGCGTTGGATCGTCGACCCGTGCCGCGCGGTTGAGCAGTGTGCCACCGTCATGTCAGGACCGCGGAGGTCTCGCCGGACGCCGCGCCCGCCATCGAGAATTGATGTAGCGCTTCGACTCGTGCGAGTCCGGGGTACCGGTGGCAGGGGCCGGTGGAATCAGGCTCGCGACTCCGCTGGCGTCGTCGGTCTGGATCATTCCGGCCCGCAAGGCCAGCTCGAGCAGCAGCCTGTCGCCGGTCTTGAGCCGAAGGCCCCATCGCAGCGCCGTGGCGAGGATCAGCAAGTCGTTGAAGGAGTTTCGGCGATGCTGCTTGAGGTTGATCCTGGCGCGCAGGACCTCCTGCAGCAGATCGACCGCAATGGTGATCTCACTCATCGTCAACGGCAGTGGCGCCACCTCGACGTCGCTGAGGAACCGAGCCCGAACCCCGACGATCCGCCCGATATTGCGGTCGATCGCGACCGAAGCCATGCCCTCGATCAGTCCGAACGCCCGCGCATTCTGCACATTCGCCACCGCCTGATGCGACTTCTCCAGGTAGGCGGCGAAACCATGGCCTGCGAGACTGGCCGGAAAGTTGATCAGCAACTTGTCGGTGCGGGCCATCCCCGCCTGACCCTTGAGTATTCGGCCCCGGTACAGCTCGACGAGGTGATTGATATCGGGCAGACCCCACAGATGGTCCCTCGCGAGGCTGGGCAGCAGATATCGGTACCCCCAGCCCTGCAGCGCCTGCATGCTGTAGAGCTCCTGCAGGGTCGTCGTGCTCGCATAGTAAGCACCCGGTTCGGGCGCCTCACACGATCCGTTGTGCCACAGGGACAAGAAGTTCGTATCCAGCAGCACTCCGTCAACCACGTGAGGTCTTCTCTCGCCGAAACCAGGCTCGAACACGGTGGTACCGCGACCCGCCTCGATAAAACCTGGACTACTTGATACGTCCGAACCACTCGTACCGCAAGGCTATTCGGTCTGACCGATCCTAAATCTGGAAGCGCACGCGGATACCTGGTATCGCACGCTTCGAGGCGAGCCCGCTGTCAACTGCCGCCACCGGCAACACTTCTCGCTCGGTCACCACGCTCACGACCGCCCGCGTGTCATCGCCAGGATTATCTTGCCCGCTGACGGCAAGCCTGTCAGCTCCAACACGTCGGAAATGCTTTGGGCACAACCACACTCGGACCCGTGGCGGCGAGCACGCGACGCCGCCTGCGCTCCACTATCGCAATGGAAAAACGTTGGGGCGCCCTCGATACGACTACCTCACGACCACATGCATGGGCAATTACCTTGGGCTGCAGCACTTCATGTCAGCGCACGGCCCGCGCCCTGAACCGAGCCCGGAGGTGCGTCCAAGTCGATCCGGATGACGAGCAGGTCGGCGCCCAGCGCGCGGACCATGATCGCGTTGAGAATCCGCAGTGGTCGCCAACGAGCCAGTCGCCGTTGCCTTTCCAGCGGATCTTCGTCCGGAAGGACGGTCGCCCGGCCGGTGCGCCAGACGAAGCGCCAGCCCTGCCGGAGTTTCACCCGGACAGTGGGTTCGGCCATGAGATTGCGGACGTATCCGGCCCGGTACCCGTGTTCGGCGATGATCCAGAAGACGTCGCCGGCCGATCCGTTGCCCACCGGTGTTCGGTATCGCCGTCCGGTTCGCCGCCCCGCCGTCTCCACGAGCGCATAGCCGAAGGGCACGAAGCCGATCCGGAACAACAGGCGCACAACGGGATTGAGCAGATAGCGCTGGAAGGCCGCCGCCACGGCGCGTTTCCGGCTCGGCCACGCGATGGTGAGCGGAATGTTGGCGAGCAGAAGCGCCGACTCCACCGAGGGAACCAGCGGTGACGCAGAGGCCGTGGGGTCGACCTTCCAGGTGATCCATACCAGGGCGGCCAGGGCCACGGAACCGGTGATCACGGTGCGCGAGCGGGCTTTTCGAAGTATTTCCATACATTCGTATTGTTCCATACGAGTGTATGGTTGTCGATGTGCGCAAATACGGATCGACCAGCTCGGAGCAGCTCGCCGACGCGGTGTTCGCCATCGCGGGATCGAGGGGGCTCGACGCCGCGAGCATCCGTGAGATCGCCGCCGCGGCAGAGGTTTCCATCGGCGCCGTTCAGCACCACTTCACCACCAAGGACGAGCTCTACGCCTTCGCCTTCGAACAGCTCACCGCCCGGGTACGCGCCCGCATGAGCGCCATCGACCCGCAGGCTCCCCTCACCGACCGGTTGATCGCGGCACTGTCCCAACTGCTTCCGCTCGACGACGAACGCGAGCACGAGGCCCGGGTGATGGTCTCCTTCGCGGCGCGCGCGGCCACCAACGAAACCCTCGCCAACATCCAACACCGCACACTGGCCGACATTCGCCGGGAACTCGAGGCCCAGCTGGCCGCCGCGAACATCCCCGACCCTTCGACGCGATCCGCGATACTGCTCGCCACGGTCGACGGCCTCGCACTCGACGCGGTCAGCAGCCGCGGGCTCTACCCGCGCGGCGAACTAGCCGCCGCGCTGTCGCTACACGTACGGTCGCTCATCTCATAGATGGACGCCCAGATCGAACGCCACTCGTAGCGACATTGCGAAGGCTGGGGACGTTGGACGATTCGGTGCGCTGATTGAACCGCCGCCGTGAGGGTATGCGCGTCATGACGGCCGAAGCATCACATCGGGTTGAGCCATCGTGGCTTTGTTCTTCCTGTGGCCGTGGTTGGGTGCGCGCAGTGACGCGTGTCGGCATTGCGCGCATGACCGGTATCAGCACCGGAGGGCTTCTCGGGCCCTTCGAGCACAGCAGCGAAACCAGGTAGTAGCCATGATCATTCTCGGAATCATCCTTCTCATCGTCGGGTTCATATTCGGCATTCCGATCCTCTGGACCATCGGGATCGTGGTGGTCGTCATCGGGCTCGTGTTACTGCTGATGGGGTCGATGGGCCGCGCTGTCGGCGGCCGTCGCCATTACTATTGACCCCTGAATCGCTCGCTTTTGCCCTGTTTGACGTGTGGTTTGCAGGGAATACGCCAACGCATGAAGGACGTACTCGAACGTGAGAGCAAATGGGCGGTCGACCGGGACTTCACTCTTCCAAGGCTCGACGACCTCGTCGCGAATAGCCGCATCGAGGAGATCCCGGTCGAGCTGACCAGTACCTATTTCGACACCGCCGAGCGAGACCTGCTCGCCCACGACCTGACGTTGCGTCGCCGTGAGGGAGACGACGAATCCGGCTGGCAGCTGAAGATCCCCCAATCTTCCGGTCGCGTCGAAGTAACCACCCAGCTGTCGGACGAGCTGCCGCACGAACTCGCCGAGGTCGTCAACGGCGCAGCACTGGGTAGGCCTTTACACGAGGTCGCCAGGGTTCATACCTTGCGTCGCCGTCACCGCGTCCTCGGTTCGGACGGCGAACTGATCGTCGAGATCGATGACGACACTGTGGACTCGACCGCAGCCGACCGGCCTGCTGAACTGATTGCCTGGCGTGAGATCGAGGTCGAACTCGGCCCTCATACCGACATAGTCCCGGCGGTATTGCGGGACCGGCTCACCGAGGCAGGCGCCCGCGAGTCGAGCTACCGCTCCAAGCTGTCTCATGTACTGCCGGAGCGATCCGGACCGGCCGTCACCAGTTCGCGCGCGGAACAAGCCATGCACGAATACATGACCACACAGATCGACCTGATCTTCGTCGGTGACGTCGGGCTACGCCGAGGCGAGGAACCAATCCACGACACCCGTGTCGCGACGCGGCGACTGCGCAGCACGCTACGCGTGTTCGGCAAGCTGCTGGACCGCCGCGCCATCGGCGAGATCGACAACGAGCTGAAATGGTACGCAGCGCTGCTCGGCGACATACGCGATTGCCACGTCCAACGCCGACGCCTCGCCGATGAGCTCAACGCCCTACCGCCCGAACTCATCTTGGGTCCTGTCGCTGCGCGGATCGACGCGAGGCTGCTGGCTCGGCTGTTGCCGAGCCGCAATGCTCTCGCCGAGGCAATGAACTCGCCCCGCTACCTGCGACTGCTCGCGACCCTGCAGACATGGAAATCACAGCCGCCGTTCGGGCGACGGATCCGGCGGCGCCAACTCGTGAAGCGGGCCCGCCGGGCCGCGGGCAAAGCCGACCGCCGGTTGGTGACCGCATTGCACAACCACCGGCACGAATCGCTGCACCGCGCGCGTAAAGCCGCCAAACGCGCACGCTATGCCGCCGAATTGCACAAACCCGTTCGAAAGCCCGCGCATGCAAAGTCGAATATCAAGCACTACAAGAAGATTCAGCGCCTGCTCGGCGACTACAACGACAGCGTCGTCTCGACCGAATTCCTGTGGCGAACCGCTACAGCAGCGGGCACGGCAGGCGGCGAGAACGGCTTCACCTACGGCCTGCTCTATGCGAACGAGACGCAAGCCGCTGAGCACGCGGTCCAGAGTGTCGCGGCAGTTGCCACAGGCAAATAGATACAGGTCCCGGGGAAAGCGAGCTCCTATCGCTTATTTTCCCAGCTCGGGGGTAGTCGAATGGCGTAAGGATTTCCGGGGGAGAGTGCGAGGAGTCGAAAGATGAGCACCACCATTGTCATCGTGATCATCGTCGTCGCGGTTGTGGTCATTGCGCTTGTGGCCTGGGTGTTGATGCGCCAACGGCGCGAACACCAGCGGGTCGAAGCCAAGGACATCCGAGACCGCGCGGCGAAACAGGAGCTCGAGGTCGGTCAGCGGGAGGCGCGGGCGGAGGAGATCGCTGCCCGCAGTCGCGCGGCACAGGCCGAAGCTGAGGCCAAGGCGGCACAGGCCGAGCAGCTTGCCCAGCAGGCCGGTGTGCACCGCAGCGAGGCAGCGGATTCGCGAACCGAACTGGACAAGGAGTGGGAGCGCGCGGATAAGGTCGATCCGGACTCGAAGTCAGGTGATAAGCAGCAGAAGGCTGATCCAGAACAGCCGTCGCACAGCCCCTGACATTGATCCCGAGGTTTCTCCGACCCGGACCGAGTATTCCGCACTGCGATGTCCCGGCGCGCGCAGCGTCGCGGTGGATTCGACCTGCGCGCCGGACTGATCGCAGAACGCCCAAAGCCGCTGGGCGGCACGGTGATACCGGTGGATCCCGTGCCGACCTCGACCGCGGCGATCTCTCCAGCCCGCAACAGGGTTCTGCTCGATCCGACGCATGCGGGAATAGCGCGCAACCGACGGGGTATCGCCGAGCTGTGATGCCCTGCCGGGTGTCAGGTTTCTACGCAACATCAGCTCGAATCAAGTGATTGCAGGCAAGCGGGAAGGAATAGCCATGGCCGAGCAAGATGTGGTCGATCTGCTGACCGCACAACACGAACAGATCTCGACCCTGCTCGAACAACTTCGTTCGGATCGGGAGGACCGGCAGGAACTGTTCACCGAGCTGGTCCGATTGCTCGCGGTACACGAGAGCGCCGAGGAAGAAGTGGTGCATCCCGTGGCGAAGCGCGCCATGTTCGGCGCCGAGGAAATGGTCGATGCCCGCGTGGAGGAGGAGAATCACGCCAAACGGGCGCTCGCGGAACTCTACGACCTGGGAGTCGACCACCCGGACTTCACGTCCAAACTCGCCGATTTCAGCGATGCGGTGGCGCAGCACGCGGCGCACGAGGAGGCGGAGGAGTTCGTCCTGCTGCGTCGCCAGTACTCGGTGAACGAGCTCGAACATCTGGCGGGTTCGGTGCGCGCTGCTGAAGCGGTGGCCCCCACCCGGCCGCATCCGCACGCCGGATCCTCCCCGGCGGCCAACCTGATCGCCGGACCGCCGCTGGCGGTATTCGACCGGATGCGAGACGCGGTGCGCGACTGGCGATCACAGAATTAGCAGGCGCAAAAGCTGACCTGAGGCGAAATATCGTCATTTCCCGGCCGCGCGCACGAGCCTAATCACCGACCGGTCCACCGTATCTCGCTGTTCATCTGTATCGCTGCCCTGGCGGCCGGAGGCAGTGCGGTCGCCGGCGAGCCGGACGTGCTCGCGCAGCAAGGTGGCCACGCCGTAGCTGCCATTGTCGGGTGTGCACTCTGTGCGGCCGACCCGGCACACACCCGAATCGAGCGGTGTCAGTTCGACCGCCAACACCCGTTTTCCGGTCGCGCGCCGCTGCCCCAGATCGCTGCTCAGTCACGCGCGCAAACTCGGCAGTCCGGTGGCCAGCTCGAGCAGCCTGTCGACCTTCCACGTGGGCGGAATCGCCAGCGCCCGAATATGATCCACTGTGTGGTCACCGGTCACCGGCACGTTGGCGGACATGGTTCAGGACAAGCCGCGACCGCGTCGTCGGCGCGAGACGCCGGGACCGCAAATATCGCTGCGCCGGATCGCCCGCGCATTCCATGGAGGACGAGGAGTTCCGGAGGGAGCGCGGCCCATGGTGTTTCGGCCGCGACGTTTCTACGTTCTGTTACCCACGACCGGGCCGAGTCGGCCGCCGTGAAGTTCGAACTCTCGAGAACGCGACAGTCGACCTCTTCGAAGATTCGAACGACGGTGGGCGGGTAGTGCTGAAACGTGAGTTGCACTGCAAATCGCGGAGGCGGTGCGAACGAGGAGGTACGTCATGGCGGCCCAGCCGGAATCATCGACGTTCATCGGGCCGACACAATTACCTCGATCCGGGCACTGGAAAGCGCCCCACGCCAGACATGGCCTCATCAGCAGCGGCACCGTCGACAGACTCGGCGAACAGGCTGCGGCGGTGAATGAGCAATCTGGCGAAAAAATCGCCGGCAGATGGGAATTCAGCGAACCGGCTGCAGTATGGCCCGACCCGAGTCCGCTCGACGAGTGGTGGAAGACCGTGATGTTGGGCTGCGATCGTGCGAGGGCTGCGGTGCCACCATCTGCCAGCGGAACCAGCGCGGTGAAATCACCGGATCGAGGAGGCCGTGGTCGGTGATCCGACAACCTATGAGCACCATGGACTCTCGACTCCGCGCTTGCGGCTGACGTTTCACCACCGGCCGGTGCGGACTACGGCGACGGGATGCGTTCGTGGACGGTGAGAAGGGTATCGGGGGGCGTGTTGCGTGGCATCGACGCGCTCGTCGGTGAGGTGGATGGTGCCGACCGAGGAAAGCGATCCCGTTTCGCGTAGCCCTGCGTGTGGCTGTGCCCGAGCCCGGAGCGGGGTCGGGCACAGTCACTTACCGTCTTGGGTGATCCGATCAGGGCAGCGTGCGCGCAGGTGTCAGGGCTCGTGGCCCCGGTGTGCAGGCGGCGGCGATCGTGTGGGTGATTGCCAGGTCGGTGGCCTGGCCGCAGACCTCGAACAGCCGGTCCACGCACCGCGGTCCGGTTACCACCCGCAGGCGCGTGTGGTGGCGCCGGGCGGCGTCGGCGGCGTCGAGGACGGCCAACAGCCCGGAGATGCTGAGGAAGGTGAGCCGTGACAGGTCCACCACCACCAGCTGGCCGCTGGTATCGATGGCCTCGGTGAGGTGTTCGCGGAATGCTCCGACGGTGCAGTAGTCGATCTCGCCGGTGGCGGTCAGGACCGTCGTCGACGGCGACGGCCTGCTGTGGGTGATGCCCAGCTGTGTGGGCGGGCCGCAACGCTGGGCTGGTGTGGATCCGGCTGCGACCATGAAGGAACTCGACATCAGGATCAGATCCCTTGTCCAGATATGTGACAACCCGGGAAATGGGGTTCTGCCACACTGTTTGTCGCCTATACCGCGACCGTGGCACAGACTGGGCTGGTGGGTGTCAACCGTGTATACAGAATACCCGCTACGCCAGCGAGACAAACCCGTTACCTTCCGCACGGGCACGTATATCATTGCGATCCGCGGTGATCGTCCGTCTGGCTCAGGGGCGGGATCTGCGGGTCCTATGAATGACACACCGGGCCGGAGGGAATCGGGCCACCCGGAGCCCCGACACCCTCGACTACTTGCCGTGCGCGCGGTCAGCGCCGGCCGTGGCTGTAGTGTCCGCCTTTCGCTTTCGCTTCGAGCGGTTGAGCCTGGGCGCCCTTGCGGCCGGCTGTGCGCGGGTCGGCCGCGTTGGGCTCACCGAAGCTGCCGCTGCTGGCCTTGCCGCCCTTGCGCGCCTGCTCCCGGGTGTCGGGCCGGTTGCCGAATTGACCCGGATTGTTCGAATCGGGCATGAGGAAACCCCCTTCGGGGTCTGTGTGCAGGATGCAGGCGATCCTGCGCCGCCCACAAGGTCGGCGTACCCCCGCCGTCGGTCGATAATCACCGGCACGTTGCCACACGGATGGATATCCGTGGCGTGCTGACGGTTAGGCGGGTACGGCGGTGTCGCCAGGTAAACAGCTACGCGGCGCGCTGATGCAGGCCGGCGTGGACGTGCTCGGCGATCAGGGCGGCGATGCGGTCGGGTGCCTCCAGCATGGGGACGTGTCCGGCGCCGTGCACCAGGATGCGGTCGGCCGAGTCGGGCAGTTCGCGCAGGAAACGCTGAGTGTAGGCGCGGTTGGGTGTCACCCGGTCGTGTTCGCAGTCCGCGTGAGTGTGAGGTGCGAGCCGAACCCGGTGACAGTCCGGCTCGCACTATGGAAAGCGGTTCGCGCTCAACGGGTCTGGCGCATGCCGAGCGCCATCGAGCCGAGCCCGAGCACCAGGGCGACCACACCGGCCACCACGTTGCTCCAGATCGTCGCAGTATGGGCGACATCGCCGCTGACCACCCAGGGGGCGATGATCATCCATAGGCCGATCAGCGGAGCGGTCCAGCCGATGCCGTGGATCCGCCCGTACATCGAGGCGAACCCCAGCGCCAACACCGCCAAGCCGATCCCGACGATCAGGTTGTTCACGGTCAAAGTCGGGAACCGGGTAAATCCGACAACCCACGCGGAGATCGCGATGTAGAGCCCAGTCAAGAACATCAGGCCGGTGACCGCTTGGGCGGCCGGTTCCATCGCGGCGAGTTCGTACTTCTCATGCTTGGCCCGCAACTCCACGATGTCGGGATGCAGGCTCATGCTGCCCATGGCCTCAGTAGCCATCTCTTCCACCACCCTTCGGACGCCCTAATGAAGGCACTTCGTACCGGACGGCTGAGATCGGCCACGACGGGACGCGGAACCGATCCGTATCACCGCCGGTCTATATGTCACTCTGTGATATTATCACCTCATGACATATGAGTCGATGTCGCCTCCCGAACCTCTCACCGACCAGGAGTACTCGAGACTGCTGGCTTTCCGTGCCGGACTGCGCCGGTTCCTGCACTGGAGTGAGCGGCGGGCCGCCGACGTCGGACTCACCGGCGCTCAACACCAACTGCTGCTGGCGATCCGGGGTCATCTCGAGCCGAGCGGGCCCAGCGTCGGCGAAATCGCGGAATATTTGAGCGCCCGCCACCACAGCGTGGTCCAACTGATCGATCGCACCGAGCAACTCGGGCTCGTCGCCCGCAATCGGGAAGAGGGCAAGGACCGCCGTGTCGTCCGCCTCACCCTGACCGAGGCCGGCCAGCAAACCCTCGCCCTGCTCAGCGCCACACACCTGGAAGAACTCCGGCGACTGACCCCCCTCGTCGACACACTGACCGACCTGGCCCGTGGGGTCCCTTCGGCCGAAGGGTCACAGTAGGCGAAGGCCTCGAGCGTGCTGGTCCGACACCGGCGCCACCGGATACCAGATCGCGGACTGGATGCGCGAGAACCGGCGCCCGGACCTGGGCCACATCGACCACCGCCGCATCATGGCCACCCTGCCCATAGCCGACCAGACCATCGCCGACGCCCTGTGGACGCGCTCACAGCCTGGCGGACAAAGGTGAACAACCCTGTCCCCCACCATACTCGGCTGTCCTCGCCCCGCGACCTTCAACTCGAGTCGCCCGGTCTCCGTCGACGATGCCGCAGGAGCGGGCGTCGGTCTGCGATATCTCGAGCCTCACCTCGGGCGCGGCCTGCTGGAGCGCGGGTGCACGGCCGGTGCTGGTGCGGGTAGGTGTGGATTCCGAAATTCCTTGGACCACAGGGCTTTCCGCTCACCTGGCACCGGTGGGACGAACCCGGGGTCGACCCGGTCGAGAGCGTCGAAGCAGTCACCCACGCCGGTGGGCGCGGCTGGACCGAGATACGATCGAACCGGTCGTCCCGTTTTGTGCTCCACACTCCACGATTGCAGTTCCCAGAACGAATCGAACGGTGGTTCACCTCATGCGTATCGGGAAACTCGCCGCGGCCGTCGGACGCTCGCAGCCACTGTTCGGCACGGTTGGCCGCTCGTTCATAGGGCCGCGAGAAGCCACCGCCGAGCAGATCAGCTCTGTCCACGCGACATCGGCCAACCTCGGATTCCAGCCACGCCCGGCCATGGTGCCGGGACTCGACGACTCCGTAGGGGACGCAGAGCCACGTCCGTCATCGATCCTCGATGGATCGACGCGGCATGGACGAAACTTCTCGCCGGAATCAGGAATATGTGGCGTAGCCGCAGTGGGTCGGCCTGATGAGGTCGACTTCGAGGCGCGGCCGTGACCCTCGGCGATCTGGTGAGAGGCAATCTCACTGCGGGCATTCGCGGCACGGTCGATTTCGCGCGTCGCCGTCTCACCGGGGACTACCGGCTCGACGAGTTCGGCCTCGACGAGCACCTGCTGGAGTCGCTGATCCTGCCGGCCCTGCGGCCGCTGTCGCAGTTGTGGTTCCGGGTGCAGGTCAGCGGCATCGAGAATCTCCCCGAGTTCGACGGCGCGCTGATCGTGGCCAACCATGCGGGCGTGCTGCCGCTGGACGCGCTGATGCTGCAGGTGGCCGTGCACGATCGCCATCCCAAGCAGCGGGCGCTTCGCCTGCTGGCCGCCGACCTCGTCTTCGAGCTGCCGATCCTGGGCGAGCTGGCACGCAAGGCCGGTCACACGCTGGCCTGCCCCACCGACGCCGAGCGGCTGTTGCGCACCGGCGAGCTGGCGGGCGTGTTCCCCGAGGGCTTCAAGGGCGTCGGCAAGCCCTACAGCGAGCGGTACAAACTGCAGCGGTTCGGGCGCGGCGGCTTCGCCTCGGTGGCCCTCAAGACCGGTGTGCCGCTCATCCCGTGCTCGATCGTCGGCTCGGAGGAGATCTATCCGAAACTGGCCGACCTCACGCCGCTGGCCCGGCTGCTCGGGCTGCCGTACTTCCCGGTGACGCCACTGTTCCCCCACCTGGGCGTGCTGGGCGCCATCCCGCTGCCGTCGAAGTGGTACATCGAGTTCGGTGAGCCCATCTCCACCGGCGTGTACGGCCCCGAGGCCGCTGACGATCCGATGACGATGTTCGAGGTCACCGATCAGACCCGCGAAACGATCCAACAGACGCTGTACAAGCGGCTGATCGAGCGTCGCAACCCGTTCACGGGCTAGCGGTGGTCCCCGGCCCGTGAGGTCCACCTCGCGATCGTCGGTGACGTGGTCAGTGGCGGCGTCTGCGATGGCTCGTGTCGCACAGCGGGTAGATCGCCGAGCGGCGGCACAGGCACAGTGCCACCACGCATCGGTGGCAGATGATCGTGCGGCCCTGCTCGGTCACCAGTTGCACCGGTCCCTCGACCAGCATGGGCCCGTCGGCGGTGTAAGTGATTGTGCGTCGGCTATTTTCGGGTTCGATCGGCACGGATGACCACCAGTTCCTCGTGACTCTGGCCGGGGCCCAACAGTCCGCGATCGACCAGCCATCGGGCGCGCCGGCGCAATACGGGGCCGAACGGGACACTCGCCCTGGCCACTGTCGCGGCCTTCAACCCCACCTCACGCAGGCCGATGAGGGTGTCGTCGACGCCGCACAATGCGGAATGAACCATCAGCAATGTTCCAGTCGTGGAAAGCAATTCGGGTGCGAGCCGGCACAGGGAGTCGACGGCCGCCCGGCCGTCTACCCCGGCGTCCCAGCATCGCGCCGCACCCCGCGGCGGACCGCTGTCCGCGCATGGCACATACGGTGGATTGGATATCACCACCTCAAAGCGCCGGCCGCGCAACACCGAACGGAAGTCGCCGTGGATCAACTCGACCTCGAGCCCCCGCAGCCGGCTGTTCATCCACGCACAGGCCAACGCGGCCCGCGAGATGTCCACGGCAGTGACCGACCCGGCCTGGAGCCGGGCCGCTTCGATCGCCAGTACGCCGGTTCCGGTACCGACATCGAGAACACGACCGTGCGGCGGAATGCCCGCATCGGTCATCGCGGCGATGAGCAGGTGTGTATCGGCCTGTGGCCGATACACACCAGCGGCGCGAATCACCAGCACCTACCGTGAATAGCCACGAATTCGCTTCTTACTCGCAAGGCAAGCCATCGAATTGTCCTCCTTCGCGCCGAGAGTTTCCGGGCCGAGCAATGACCCACGGTCGTCACGCCAGCAGCTCAGCACGTGATCGGCGAAACGGTCCTCGAGCAAATTCGTAGCGCGGATTCCGAACACAATCGAGGCACGCGTGTCCGGTTCGCGTGCGAGCAGATCTCCGATCACCTCGCGTCGCATGAGCTGTTCGTGGACCGCATCCGCCTCGACATGTTCGCGATAGAACGCGATACACGCCGGATCTGCCCCGAGCCTGTCCAAAGCTTCGACCATGTGGCGCGACGCCGGCGAGGACGTGATCTCCACGGCCGCGAAATGACCGACACCCGCACCCCGCAGGCCGCGATGCAGACAGAACAGCGACATCATGTTCACGATCGTGAGCATCGGCGCCGGCACGACATCCAGGTAGTACAGATACGACGGATCGAGGCCCGCCCCCTTCAGCAGATCCGCATACAGCCGCTGATGAATCCTCTCAGCGCGGCCACCGCCGAATTCGTCGAACTCCACCGCCACGAGCGCCGCCTTGGCCCGACCGCGCAACCGCGGAATCAACCACGCGTACGGATCGGCCTCCTGATGGTGCAGGATCGAGCGGTGCACGAAATACTCGCGCACCTGCCAGGGCTCGCCCTGGTCCCGCAGAAAGGCTGCGACGCCGGACTCCTCATCGGGAACGATCAACAGTTCCGCGAGTTCGGTCTCCACATCATCGCCGGCAACGGTCTCTGCGCGCAGCGCCTCGAGAAAACGGCGTTCCAGCTCCGCCCGTGCACTCAACAGGCCCGGATCCCATTCCCAACCCGCATCCACACCGTCAAAACCCTGATAGTGCAGGCCATAGCACGTATGCAGCGCCACCTGCAGGTCGCGGCCAAAAGGATCAGCGGGCGCCGATGCTGCCGGAATCAGCGAGCCGGCGGGCTTTCCGAGCGCGTCGATCACCGCAGCCGACAGTTCGCCGCACGGTGGCGGGAGGATTCTTCTTGTAGTGGTCTCGGTCGGCATGATCAACTCCTCCGAACGAAAACGGGGTCGCCACCAACATCGGCGGAGATACCCCGCGAGGTGTGGACCTGCGTATTCGGGAGATCGTTTGGCCTGCCGGGATGTTGCTCGGCAATGCGCGAGAATCGACGGCACCGGGCAGAGATGGGTCGCCTGATGCCCGACAAACCGTGAGCAGCTACCAGCGGTACCAGCGCCCACGGCCGCCGGAGGAATCAGCGGTGCAGAAAACGAACCCCAATCCCCAGCCAACCAGCACGGCGATGGCTACCCACCACAGGACCTTCACCAGGAATCCCAGTCCAGCGAACACGAGGGCGAGCAGCAGAACGAGAAATAATAATAACCACGTTCATCCACCTCCTGCCTGCCGTTTACCCGCATGCATGATTCCCTAACGAGCACGCGCTCGACATCCGGGCCAACCCTGCCGAAAGCGGGCGTGTCGCGACTCGGCCGCTGTCCTCACCATCGAGGTGCCATCGTCGTTGACGGTGCCCTCACGCGTTTCACCCCTACTGCCCTGTGCGCAGTGTCATGAGGTCGGTAAAGGGCAACGAGCAGCCGTGGCGTATCGGGTGGTCAGGTCGTAGCCGAGCCGAGCGGCGCCGACCCGTCGTCGCCGTCCTCGTCGGCGGCTCGATCCTCGGCGTCCTGGGCGCACTGCTCGCCATCCCACCGCCGCGAGCCTGCTCCTGCTGGTCCGGGAATTGCGCTACCCCAGGCTGGACCACCCCACGGCCCCGGATTCCGCCGACCATCCCCGGTAGTCGGAGCTGGTCACGGCCGGTCCTGTCGCGGCGCGCCTCCGTCGCGGTCGAGTTCGGCCCATTCCCGTTGCAGAGCAGGGTGATTGGATGTCTCCAGCAGTAGCCCGTGCACGAAGGCCTGGGGCAGATTGCCGCGCAGCCGGCGCTGGGTGACGTCGGCCGCCGCGACCGCCATCGCGAAACCGCACAGCAGAAACGCGCCCTCGTTGCTGGCCGACTGGAACCCGGTTGCCGACCACCGCCTGACCACCCGGGTAGCCGGACAGATCGACGGCCCGACCCGGCGGCACCGGCTCATCGCGCAGCGTCACGACGTCCGGACGCTCAACTCCGCGGCGATGGCATCGACGAAATCGGGTAGATCGTCAGGATTGCGTGAGGTGATGAGCGTCCAGCCGTCGCCATCGCTCCGGACGACCGGCTCGTCGACCCAGGCCGCGCCGGCATTGATCAGATCGGTGCGCAACGACGGATACGACGTCACCGTCCTATCCGCCACCACCGCGGCCTCGACCAGCAGCCACGGACCATGGCATATCGCGGCAATCGGACGGCCGGCCGCAACTACGGATCGGACCAGTTCCCTTGCCCCGAAGTCGGTTCGGAGTTTGTCGGCATTGACCGTGCCACCCGGAATGACCAATACGTCGAACGCGCCGGGATCCACATCGGTGAGGGCGGCGTCCGGCCGCAGCGTTTCGGACGGAATGAGATCGTGACGGTAGGTGTACACATCGATCGCTTCCACCGCGGCGTGGGTCACGTGCGCGCCGCGGGCACGCAGTCGATCCCTGGGTACCGCTATCTCGTCGCGCTCCACCCCCGTATTGGCGGTAATGATCAGGACGCGGACGCCTTCGAGTTCTGCTGACACAGGACTTCTCCTCTCGCCTCATCGCCTCGCCCGACTCCTTCGAGCCGGGCGATTGCCACCTCATGCAATCTGTCGAGCACACGGGTGACAATCGCGTGCGCTTCGTTCCGGGCCGACGGCGGCGCGGAGGATGGCGTCCGCGAATTCGAGCCGTGACAACGATTGCCGTGCAACGGCATCGGTGACTGCGATGTGCGGATACGTCATAACTCCCTTCGTCCGCGATGGGCCGCCGGAAGTAGTGCACTGCCAGACCATCTGGTCTGGATATCCGTCGGTTACCCCACGGAACCGGCATCAACCAGCATCCGGTGTTACGTCGCGTTCCTCCGAGCCCGCCATTGGCGTCAGAGTTCGAGGGTGCTTTGTGCCCATAAGATGCGCGGTCCAACAGCGGATGCTCCCGCTGATCCACTCACACCACCCGAAATCCCCTGGCCTTTTCCATTGCAGGCCAGGGGATTTCGATATGGATACCGCAAGACGCGGCGCGCTAGGCGGTGCTGCTCTGCCGACGCCATTCGTGGATGGCGTCACGGATCCGGCCGAACACCGCCAGGGGCGGGCCGATCAGCAGATTCGCGGCCAGGGAGACACCCACCTCCGGATGGGGGCGGGTGGGCGCGAGGGCCTCGACGAAGCGCACCACGGTCGCGAGCTCAACTCGCTCGGCGTGGGACACCTGCAGTTGCATCACCGAAGGCCTGCTGCCGGGCCGGGCCCATCGTGAGGTGGACCTGTTGCAGCAGGGCTTTGATCTGGCCGTGCTGTGCCAGCGGCAGGTCGATCACGTCCTGATCGTTCGGATCGGCCACCACCCATCACCGATTCTGCTGCGCCCGCTGACGCGCTTCTTGAGCCTGGGCCTGGGCACGGTCCTTCTCGGCCTGCGCCTCCCGCTTGGCGGCGTCGCGCTGGGCTCGAGCCTTGTCCTGCTGAGCGCGACCCTCCTCACGCAGCCCCTCGTCGCCGAAAACCTTGCCCGCAGCCTCCTTGGCCGCACCCTTGACACCCTCGACCACGCCTTCGACGCCTTCCCGGGCTCCGCTCTTCTCGTGCTCGGACATGGGATATACCTCCGTATGTCGGATTGCAGGGACATTCGGGACCTACCCGATGGTTCCGAGCCGAAACGGGCTGTCGGCCACCTTGTTTCGAGACCGGGAGACCGGGCAACCGATGAGCAGGGGTGACCGAACCGAGAAGGTGTTCTCGATGACCCGATACGCAATCCGCACCACACCGTCCGCAAATACCTCGAGCAGGACACGAAGGTGACGCCGACGGCGAATCCGGACACCGTCGACGCATCCATCGCGGCCATGTGCCGGGCCCCAGCGCAATCCGGACACCCCGATCCGGGATGCGGACCTGACCGGCATTCTCGTGCCGAAGAAACGGTCGGGGCAGGCGAACTTGGCGCCGATCGCGTACGGCACCCCCGGCCCCATGGTCGCCAGTGTGCCCGACAGCGACCCACGCATGCGGCCGCTGAAGCGCAGGCAGCGCGCGTACCAGTTCGCCGCCGAGCCCGAATCGGAGGTGATGATGGCGTTCTCGGGCAGGCGCTGCGACAGCTCCCAGGCCACCCGCATCGGGTTGACCGGCTCGGCATCGAGCATGGACTGGTGCTCGATCGTCTGCCACCAGCGGGCGACACTCTCTTGAATGTCGATCGTCCAGGCCCGGTCCGGATTCGGCGCGAGCATCGGAATCAGTTCGGCCAGTGTGGCTTTGGCATCGCCGACCAGGTTGACCTCCGTCGGATAACGCATGCCGATCATGGCGCCTCCCGTCCCTGTTGCCGGATCACTGCGAACAGCGCCCGAGTACCCCCGCACCCGCACCCCAATCGGCAGGTGATTACCCGGGCGTCACTACGAGGTCTCTGTCGCCTGCGCGGAGGACGCGCTGCTGCCCGCGTTGCGGGCATGTTCACCGGAAACCGCTATCGTGGCGGATGGGTTCAGCTGCCGTACCCAGATCCGCCACCTCCTTCCCGAGGCGCGCCCCCACCATGCGGCCGAGCTGCTCGCTGCCGCGATTCGAGGCGAATCCCTGTGAGTACCCCGCTCATCGACGACATCACCGTCGAGACCTATCGATTCCCCACTCCGCAGACCGAGGCCGACGGGACATTGGCCTGGGACGCGACCACCGCCGTCGTCGTGTCGATTCGCGCCGGGCACGAACGCGGGCTGGGCTGGACCTACAGCTCCCCCGCGGCCGCGACGGTCGTCGCCGATCACCTCGCGTCGTTGCTGCACGAGACGTCGCCCGACGATGTCACCGACACCTGGCTGCGGCTGCGGCGCGCCTGCCGCAACTTCGGCACGCCTGGAGTCGTGGGGCATGCGCTCAGTGCGGTGGACATCGCCCTCTGGGATCTCAAGGCCCGCCTGATGCAGGCGCCCCTGGAGTCGCTGTTCGGCTCCGTGCGCCGGGCGACCGCGGTCTACGGCTCGGGCGGCTTCGTCAATCTCACCGATGACAAGCTCACCGAGCAGGTCCTCGGCTGGGAGACCGCGGGCTGCACCGCCGTGAAGATCAAGATCGGGGTCGACGCCGAACGTGATGTCGAACGAATCACCCTGGTGCACAAGCTCCTCGGCGACAGGACCGCCATCATGGTCGATGCCAATGGCGCGTACACGCCCGGTGAGGCCTGCCGGGTCGGCGCGGAACTCGATCGGCTCGGCGTCGTGTGGTTCGAGGAACCCGTCACCAGCGACGACCTCGCCGGGCTGCGCACGGTCCGCGACGCCGTCCGCTGCGACGTCGCGGCGGGGGAATACATCTACAGCGAGTACGACGCCGCACGCCTGATCGATGTCGTCGACTGCCTGCAACTCGACGTGACCCGCTGCGGCGGCTACACCGGATTCCTGCGCGGCGCCGCCGTGGCCGCGGCCAATCACCGCGACATCTCGGCGCACTGCGCTCCAGCCTTGCATGCGGGCATCGCCGCCGCGGTGCCGCGACTGCGGCACATCGAGTGGTTCGTCGATCACGCCCGGCTGGAACCGCTCCTGGTGACCGGGGCACCGCGGGTCGTGGACGGCAGGATCGCGCCGCGCGGGCAGGACGCCGAGCCGTACGGGCACGGCATGCGCCTCTCGGAATACGCTGCGCCGTATCGGATTTCAACCCCGGCCGAATCCGCCGAGTGACAACACCCGCCGGGTGAGCCACGACTGCGGGCTGCGCCGGTGCGCCCGACCGTCGAATTCGCCGTGCGCGCCGTAGTCGTGGCTGTCGGCCTCGTCCAGCGGTGTCCAGAGATTGTTGTCCGCCCGCCCCGGCGCGGGCGCGTCGGTCTGCTGGCTGTCGAAGCCGGTGCGGGCGAGGTACCGGTCCAGCAGCGCCGGGGCCAGCCGTTGCGCGAGCACGGTGCCGACGGTGCTCGCACCCACCCAAATACTGTTTGTGCCGTGGATGTCCGGCCGCGAAGGCGATCGCGCGCGCCACCACCTCGGGCTGGTAGATCGGCGGCACGGGCTGGGGCGTGCGCGGCAGCCGCGACAGATGGCGATCGCGGTGGGGCCGGTGGCCCGCCTTCCTCGCCGCAGTCCTGCTCGCGCTGCGCCGGGCACACCCCATCGAGATTCATATGAACGGTGGCAGGCAACGGGTATGGATCCTGTTCATCGGCAACGGCCCCGATCGGCCGCGGCGTGCCGTCCCCGCCTTTCGTGACCGCCTCGACGCCGGGTTGCTCGATATCCGTTGGCTCCGAGCCGATCGGCCCTGTTCTCGCGCCCGGGCTCCAACGGGTGCACACCCCACGACACGGATCCACCGATCCCGGCCAAGGGCCGCGCGGTGGCGAACCGCGCGACCCGAATGCCACGGCCCGGTCAACGCGGGACCGGGGATACCGGACCGTGGCGGTCCGTGATCAGGCCGGGACGGCGTGGGTGGCGCGCCGCCAGATCCGATGCCGGGCAAGCAGTTCCGCGGGCGGGTTCGGCCCGTCGGTTCCCGATGGCTGTGTCCTTGTTCCTGGGCTACTCCCGGCCCGTGTCTCCGCGGCACCGGACGAGCTCGACGACGACCGGGTATCCGCACCGCACCGTGTCGAAGTCCGCACTGCTCACCGCGATCGAATCGGTCAGTTTCTCCACGAGGTGCCAGCCGAAGCTGTGTTCGATCAGTCCGCCATCGCTGCTGGTCACCGCCGCCGCACGGACCCGCATCCGGTGCTCGTCGAACAGGAAGTCGCACTCGATCCAGGCGCCCGGCACGGCTGCCGCGATCAACGCGGTGGCCACTTCGTCCAGCGCCACGCGCACATCGGTCACCACATCGATTGTGAAATCGGCTGTGAGCATGATGGTTTCGGTGAGCGCGCGCATCATGGCCAGCTGTCCGGCGTCGGCCGGGAGCCGCACCGCCACCTCGCCGGACAGCGACACCGGGACCGCACCGTCGGTGAACACGCGCGCCCTCCCGTCGTTCGACAGATCGGAATACACGGTCGCCGGCCAGTACCTGCCGCCGATCCCAGCATCCTGAGGGGTCCCACTCATCAGTCACCACCCCAATCCCGATCTGCGATCGTTCGCTCTTGGTCGTTGATCGCGTACCCCGTGCGGTGGCCTGGAAACAGCCGGGACTCAGCTCATGGTTGGTCGGCATCACCGGACCGCCGGGGCGGCCACTCCCGACCGTTTCACCGTCCGCTTCGCGGGTATCACAACATCTTCACCTCCGCGAAGCCGCACCTCCCCTGACCGAAAGGCCCAGTCATGCCGAAGGAATGGACGGGCACCCTCATCCGCGCCGAACACGACGCCCTCGAGGCGCGAATGCCGCAGGTGGTCGAAGCGCGGGCGGTGATCGAGCAGGCCAAGGGTGTACTGATGCGCATGTACCGCATCAACGACGAGCAGGCATTCAAGCTGCTGGTGTGGCGGTCACAGGAAACCAACACCAAGCTCCGCGCCCTGGCCGAGCAGCTGCTCCGTGAGCTGCCCACCGTGCCACCGGCGGAGCCCGGCACGGTGTCGGCATTCGACCACATCCTGCTCACCCTGCACGAGCGCATACCCGGCTGACCACATCGGATGGACAAGGGTCTCGCCCCAGCGTCCCGGTAATGCACGTGGGGCGCGACCCTCGTATCGGCTCAACCGTCGGGGTTGTGTGTTGCGCCGACATCTAAGCGCATACCAACAGGTCGGCCTTCTCAACCTGTCGCTGCCCGATCGTGGCCGACCGATGATGAGGTCGTTACCAGCTCCCCCATCCCGTCCGCCCACGTCGCTGAAGTGTTCGAAAAACGATCAGAGTGGATCGGCGGTCCCCGGAATCACCAGGGTGTCCGCCGCATCCAGCCCATCCAGCCCCCACGGCACCCGCAGCGTGAACAGTCCACGTCGATCTGCGGGCGTTCCGCGTACAGCCGAACCCGATACCCGGCATGACCGTCCGGCAACCGGATTCAGCTGGACACCTTGACCGGTGTGGACAGGTCGAACGGGTTCACGCGGTCCAGGGCGAGGACTGCGTCGGTGTGCATGACACCTCAGCCGGCCGACCGCACCGGACGGGTCAGTTCGACTGCCGCACCGCACGCAGAATCAGTTCGGCGACCGCGCCGGGCTGGGACACTGTGACCGCGTGCGACGCGGCGATCTCGATCGATTCGGCCTGCGCGCGCTCGGCCATGAACCGCTGGGCTTCCAGCGGAATGTTCTTGTCGTCGGTGGTGAGCAGCGCGAATGCCGGAATGCTCGTCCACGCGGCTGCCGCAGCCGGTTCCTGGAGCGCGGCCAGCGCGACCGGCCGTTGGGTCATCGCCATGGCCGCGGCGGTGGCCGCGGGCACGTCGGCGGCGAACTGCTGCGGGAATTCGTCCTGTCGGATGTACAACTCGGTGCCGTCGGCGCCATCGGCCAGCGGGTAGGACGCCGGGCGGGTGGTCGGGCCGAGGGTCGAGCCCGGGAACTTGTCGGTCAGCGCCAACGCGCTCTCACCGGCCTCCGGAATGAAGGCCGCCAGATAGACGAGCCCGGTGACCTGGGGCTTCCCTTGCGCCGCAACGCTGATGACGCTGCCGCCGTAGGAATGCCCGGCCAGCACCACCGGTCCGTCGATGCTGTCGACGACCGAGGCGACATAGGCGGCATCGGAGGTGAGGCCGCGCAGCGGATTGGCCGCGGCGAGCACGGAAACGCCCTCGGCGGCAAGGATTTCGATGACGCCGTTCCAGCTGGAGGAATCGGCGAAAGCGCCGTGGACCAGGATGACGGTGGGGGTGATGGTCATGGGGATGGCTCCGGGGTCGAGATCGGATAGGACGGTTGTGCCGGGCGCGGATCGCCTCGCCCGGCGGTGCGGTCAGGGATGCAGCGCCGCGCGCAATGTCGCGACCGCCTGCGCCACAGCGGCCTTCGCGGCATGCGTATCGTGCAGCGCGTTCACCATCACGAAGTCGTGAATGATCCCGCCGTAGCGCACCTGGGTGACCGGGACGCCCGCCTCACGCAGCTTCCCGGCGAACGCCTCGCCCTCGTCCCGCAGCACATCGGCTTCGGCGGTGATGACCAGCGCGGGCGGCAACCCGGCGAGCTGTTCGGTGGTGGCGCGCAACGGCGAAACGGTAATGCGGGCACGGTCTTCGGCGCCGGTGGTGTACTGGTCCCAGAACCACCGCATGCCCTCGCGGGTGAGGAAGTAGCCCTCGGCGAATCGCTCGTAGGATCCGGTGTCGAAGTTGGCGTCGGTGACCGGGTAGAACAACACCTGCTGGGCGAAGGAGACATCGCCGCGCTCCTTGGCCATGAGCGTCAGCGCAATCGCCATATTGCCGCCGACCGAATCGCCCGCGACCGCCAGCCGGGAAGCATCCAGGCCCTTGCTCGCCCCATCGGTGGTGACCCACTGCACGATTCGATACGACTGCTCATTGGCGACGGGGTACCGCACATCCGGCGAGCGATCGTATTCCGGGAACACGACGGCCGCGTGCACACCGACGGCGAGATCACGAACGAGCCGGTCGTGAGTGTGCGCGTCCCCGAACACCCAGCCCGCGCCGTGCGTGTAGACGATCACCGGCAGCGGCTCGGCCGCGCCCTGCGGCTTCACGATGCGCGCCCGCACCGACCCGGTCGGGCCACCCTCGACGGTGATCCACTCCTCGTCGATCTCCGGCTTGAAGATCGGCGAATCCTGCACCGAGTCAACCGCTTTACGACCCTCCTCCGGCGGCAACTGGTACAGGAACGGCGGCTGCGAAGTGGCGTCCACGAACTCTTGCGCGGCCGGTTCGAGCGAAATCCCGTGCGGATTTCCAGACATGGTTGTGCGCCTTTCTACTGGAGATTTCGGTCGCCACCGCGGCGGTGACGAGATATTTTCATCTGGAACCTCTGCGCGCCGCCCCTCACTGCGGGCCGTGAAAACCCCGATTCAGGACACGGCCGCGATGACGGGCTCCTGCAGCGCCGGCCACTTCGCCGAGCCCGTGGCGCGGAAACGCTGCTGATACGTGCGCGGCGAAACGCCCAGGCGGGCAACGAAAGCCCGGCGCAGCGCCTCACTACTGCCGAATCCCGCCGCCATGGCCGCCTCGGTCACCGAGCACCCGGCGTGCAGCATGTCCCGGGCGACGCCGAAGCGAATGAACGCCACGTACTCGGCCGGTGAGCGTTCCAGCTCGGACCGGAACAGCCGGGTCAGGTGCCGCACGCTCACCCGGGCGTGCGCCGCGAGCGTCTGCACCGTATGTGGGAAGGCCGGATCCGCGCAGATCAGATCGACGACCGTGCGCACCAGCGGACTGCGCGGCACCGGACCGGTCAGGGAAGCCGAGACCTGCGACTGCCCACCCGCCCGCTGCATGTACACCACCAGCAGCTGCGCCGCCCGCCGCGCCACGTCCGCACCATGATCCTCCTCGACCAGGGCGAGGGCCAGATCCACGCCCGCCGCCACCCCGGCCGAACTGTAGAGATTGCCGTCCCGTACGAAAATCGCATCCGGCTCCACTTTCACGGCCGGGAACTTCCGGGCCAGATCCGATGCGAACTTCCAATGCGTGGTCACCCGCCGCCCGTCGAGCAGCCCGAGTTCTGCCAGCACCATCGTCCCACTACAGAACGACACCAGCCGCCGGGTGTGCGCGGACAGATGCCGAGCCGCCGCCAGCACCTCGGGCGTCACGAAAACCGAGGCCGGCAGTTCACTCCCCGGAATCACCACGGTGTCGAACCTCCCAGCCTCGGCCGCCGCGCCGCTCACCGCGACCCGGGCACCGATCGAGGTCTGCACATCCCGCCCGTCGGCCGAGAGCAACACCACCTCGTATCCGTTCACCGATTGATTGGCTTCCATGAAGACCTCGGCGGGACCGACGAAATCGAGCATCTTCACACCATCGAACACGAGGATCCCCACCCTGCGACGGGCGGTATCGGAAGATATTGATGACATGTCCACCAGTATTCTGGAGGCGCGCCTCCAAAACAAGTGGAGTGCTCGAGATCGCAGATTGATACGGTGAGTCCCATGGGTAGACCGCGACAGTTCGACGAGCAGGCGCTGCTCGATGCCGCGATCGAACTCTTCTGGCCGCAAGGCTTCGACACCACCTCGGTCGAGGACGTCTCCCGGGCCACCGGCATCGGCAACGGCAGCATCTACGGCGCCTACGGCAACAAACGCGGCCTGTTCCTGGCCGCCTTCGAACGCTACTGCGACCAGCGCGCCCGATTCGTCCGCGCGGCAATCGAATCCACCCCCGGATCGGCGCGCGCCGCCGTCCGCGCCCTCTGCCATGCCGTCATCGACGACTGTGCCGCCCATCCCGACCGCCGTGGCTGCCTCATGATCAATAGCATCGCCCACCTGGGCACTCGCATCCCGGAGGTCGCGACCATCGGCGCTCGCACCATTGCCACCATGGAAAACGCTGTCGCCGAACGCCTCCGCCGCGCCATGATCGCCACCGGCCCGGCCGACGAAGAACTCCTCTCAGCCCTGAGCGCCAATGTCATCATGACCACCCAGGGTCTCATCCAATTGAGCCGCATGGGCGTCACCTCGGCTCGCCTGCGCGAAATCGCCGACGTTTCAACCGAGATCCTCCCACCGGCATGGGCAGGCGGGCCGGAGCAGCACTGGTAGGACTTTGTCAGGTCGAACGAGGTGTGGTGACCGAGCGGGCACGTTCCGATCCAAATGCTGAGTGTGCGTTGGATTTTGCGGAGTATGCCGTAGAGGGTCAGTCCTGCCCGCCGGCCGATCTGGTGGCAGTCGCCCCGCACCTCGATCTCCGGTACTCCTTCAGGGTCATATCCACGGCGTACCTGCCGACGAGGACCGAAAACCGGCTGTCGGCTCAGCCGCCGCGATCACCAACGCTGCTGTCGGCTCGACGACCGCCCCATCTGGCCGACCCGACTTCGTCGAGGCTGCTCTCGGGCCCTTGCCTTCACCCGTGGACAGGTGAACCCTCGAATTCATGGCCAAGCCGTATCGAGCGGGGTGGGGTGTCAGGGCATCCAACGCGTGGATGCGGACCGTGATACGCGCCGGGTTGCCGATGTGGACCTTCCGTGTCCTCACCGTGCCCGGACGGCGCACCGGCCGCGCCATCCAGACGCCGCTGGCGGTGTTCGAACAACACGGCCGACGATATCTCGTCGCGTCCTATGGAACGGTGAACTGGGTGTGCAACCTGCGTGCGGCACAAGGGAAGGCGACGCTGCGCCACGGCAGACACCTCGAGTCCGTGACGGCCGTCGAGTTGCCCGCCGATCAAGCGGCCGAGGTGTTCCGCGCATCGCTGGTGGCGGGGCCGCCGCAGGTTCCCAAACCCCTTGTGGCGCTGTATCGACGGTTCTTCGTGCTGCCCTACCTGGATGTGGATGCGGACTCACCACCGCAGCTATTCCGCGACAACGCCCGCACCCATCCGGTTTTCGAAATCGTGTCGGGGTGACGAAAGCATCGGACCTCCGCACAGCCCGACCGAACAAACACTCGGGGCGCTGCCGCGAAGGCCCTGCCGACACCGCCCGAAGCGTCAACCACATCGTCGACAACCGTTGTGCCTCAACCGATCACCCCGACAGCGCGTTCGGACTCGATCCGATCACCCCAACCGCACTCTCCAGGTGTTGAGAATCGTTTTCCGAACATCGATATAGCGATGGGCGCACAGGGGGTTCGTCGGGTGTCGGATGCCGAGTGGCGCACTGTCAGCTCGGCGATGGTGGTTCCTCGCCCGGGAAAAGGATCGGGCTGATCAAGTACGGTCTGCGGCCCGGCCCGGGCTTGTTCGCGGCGAGGGGTGCGACGATGTCGCGGAAGCCGATGAGCATGGTGTCGAGTTCCTCTGGGCTGAGCCAGAGGGTGCCTTGGCGGTAACCGACCGAGTCGGCAACGGGGTCGGCGTCCGCTCGATCGAGGTAGGCGTTGAACTCGGCGATCAGGACGGCCATGGCGGCCGCGAACCCTCGGCGGTGGTCTTCCGACGTCATCACGCTGCTCGCGTCGGCAGAGACGGTCGGGCGGTCGGGTCGCAACCGATAGGAGCGTTCCACCGCGCCGCGCACGCGCCGCTCATCGCCGATCTCGAGCATTCCGCCCTCGGTGAGCAGGGCGAGGTGCCGGTAGACGCTGGTCCGGGGCACGTCGGGCATGCGGTCGCACAACTCGCCGGCGGTACGTAACCGGCCGCCGGACAGCGCGTGGATGATGCGCAACCGGACCGGGTGGAGCAGCAACTCGGTGGGGTCCATACCGCTACTATACCCATATTTGGTATCGTTACCAAAGTTGGAATTGATTGAAAGGTGACCGCGATGCGGAATGTTCCTGGGAGCCGACTGATGTTGTGCGGCACCGAGATCTACTTCGAAGTTTCCGGTGTCGGGGATACCTGGGTGGTGTTCGAATCCGGGGCGGGTGCCGGGCGGACACTCTGGGATCGAGTCACACCGCTACTGGCGGATGTCGCGCATACCGTCGCCTACGACCGGGCCGGTCGCGGCCGCAGCGGCAGCGCCGACGCGCCACAGAGCATCGACGACATGGCGGCCACTCTGGTGGCGTTGGTCGAGGAGCTCGCGCCGGAGCGGCTGATCCTGGTGGGCCACAGTATGGGTGGGCTGATCGTGCGCCGCGCCGCGGAAACGTTGTCGCCGATCGGGCTCGTCCTCATCGACCCGACACCGGAAGCCGCTCCCAACTACGACAATTGGACGCCAACCGTCAAGAAGACCGACCGCATCCTCGCTGTACAGCAGGCGCTGAGCCACTACCCACCGTTCATGCGAATACTGACCCGCTCCTACGGGCGCAAGTTCCCCGCCGATAGCTACGCCGTCAGCCTGGCCGAAGACTTCACCCCCGCCGGCCTCGCCCAAACCCGGCATGAGATAGCGGCCGTCGCGGCGGCGATCGGCGAATTCCGCCGCCGCCCACCACAACCGCCGAAATCCGGCATCGTCGTCATCTCGGCGATCCACGCCGCCAGCTACCAGGCCCGCAATCTCGACCTCATGCGCGAATACCAGCGCCGGTACGCCGACCAGGTCGGCGCGCAATTCGAGGACGCGGTCTCCGAACACATCATCCCTGCCGAACAACCCGAACAAGTCGCCGCCGCCGTGCGGCGATTGATGAGCGCATAGCCGGTCAAAGGATTCCGGTAGTAACCGCGGCTTGGGCGCCTCGGACTGGTGGGCGATCTGAGCCATCACCTGCGCACGCGACCGCTGCGGACGCCTGACAGTGAATTGCCAGCGAGACCCACTAGCGTGGCGCCGGCGGACGTGACACGAAATCCGGTGTGCCCGATGGCAACACGTCCGCAATCCGAGCACGATCATCACCGAAGGAGAGCCATGGCATCACCGGTTCGCATCAGCACCGCCCTCGCCGGAGCCGCCCTGGCGGTAACCGCCGCATCGATCTCCGGATCGGCGGTCGCGAACGCCGAGACCGTGGTCGCCGACCCGGCCGACTACCTGGTGGGCGACACGGTCTACTTCACTTACAGCAACCTGGCCAGCTGCGCCATCCGCCCCAACGGCGACGTCGGATGCGACATCACCAACTACGACATGCGCTGGTACGGCCTGTCGATCTCGAACATCTCCATCGACATCCCTTTCCTCCCGGCGCACCCCGCCCTGGGTCCTCTCGGCCTCCACGGCCGCCCCGGCAGCCCCCAGCTCACCGGTGGCGGCCCGGTCCCCGGCTCCAACTCCCCCTACGGCCCCGACGCCACCCTCACCTACGGCGGCGCGACCTGCATCGGCAGCGGCTTCCGAGGCGTGATCTCCTGCACCTCCAAGGGCCACCACTTCAACTTCGGCTTCGTCTCCGATTACAACTGACCGACGCTGCCCCTCGGCGAAACCCGTTCGCCGAGGGGCGGGTCGCGGTCAGGCCGGGATCGTCGCCGATCTGTCCGGGTCGGTCATCGGGTCCAGCTTCCGGCCCCGGATCGTGATCGCGACCACGATCGCCGCGATCAGCGCGTTGGCCCTCACCCACTTTGCGTTTGCCGTGCAACCAAGCTCGGCCCCGGAATCCTGAAGTGCAGAGTAGGTTCGGCGGCAGCGGGTTTCGTCTACCGTGCCCGGGCGTGCGTCAGGAGTGGTCGACCGAGGATTTGATCGGGTCGTGCTGGCCCTGGGATGCTACAGGTCGCCGATATTGCAGATCGAACTGAGCGTGGCGATGGCGCAGAGCATTTTGTAGAGCGGGTCGATAATCGCTGCGGAACCGGATTGCGCTGCGGCGGAGCCGGTCTGGATGAGCGAGGAGCCGCTTCCGGTCGAGGTGTCGACGATATCGGCCGGGCTCGAGGACGCGGGTGGCCGGAGGGAAATATCGGCTGCGGCGGGTCCCGCGGCGGTGGCGAAGGCCGTCGCGAGGGCGAGGGCGGCGAGTCCGGTTCGGACTGCGCGGTTTTGCGTGTTCACGAGCCTGACGCTATGTGAAATCGGTTCATTACAGCCCGGATTCGAATCCCTTGATTTCTGGGGCACAGATCCTCGGGGGTCGGTGTTCAGTCGGTGGGTCGGTTCTGAAGGGCGAGGACGTCCCAGAGTTGTTGCGCCGCACCGGTGTCACGGGCTGGTCTCCGACCGTGCTGTGATCACAGGGCAGTGATGACTTCGTCCCTCACCCGCAAGGTCGGCGCGCAAGCCTACGTGGAAAACGTTGCCCACCAACAACTTCGCAGCTGAATCAACGTCCGATAGGATTTCTCAGGATGATGGACAGTATGGCCTGGACCATCGGCCAGCTCCCCTTCGAGCAGCAAGAACGGCTCCTCGGAGTCCTCCACGAACTGGCAGACGCTGAGGAAAACCCAGCACGTCAAGAACAACTGCGGTCATTTCCATCCGCGGTGGGACTGGCCGAGGAGCCACCCAGCGGCGAATGACTTCATCCACCACTGAGCTATGAGGTGGCGGCGAACAGTGCGTGGGAACGGAACCTACTGCTGCTGCGCGGCAGCCACGGCCGCGAAGCCATTCTCGAATTCCCGGAGCGGATCAAATGCAGGGCTCGAGAAGTCGGGACGGTCAGGAACTCGTCGACTGTTGGTCAGCCGAGTCACGGTGTTGCCGCGAACCCGCTCGAGCGACTTCGATCTCGTTGATGTTGGCCTCGATCCATTCGCGCAGCGCGGTGATCGGGGCGCGCAGGCTGTAACCCAGTGGAGTGAGGGTGTATTCGACCTTCGGCGGGACGGTGGGATGGACGGTGCGGATGACGAAACCATCGGTCTCCAGTTCACGCAGGGTCTGGGTGAGCATCTTCTGGGAGATGCCCTCTATGCGGCGCTGCAGATCGGTGTAGCGCATGGTCCCGCCGGCGAGTGCGTCGATGATCAGGACCGTCCATTTGCCGGCGATCCGATCCAGCACCTGACGAGTCGGGCAGCGAGCGGAGAAGACATCGGCCGGCAGGCCCGAGGATTCGACATGTGTGCGCACCCCGACCATTGTAACGAACCGAAAGGTGCCTTCTTTCAATAAGTTTGCCACTCTCCGATAGTTAGTTTCATGAAAGCCGATACCTTGTCCGTCCCGGAAGCGATCCACCGGCGCCGCACCGTTCGCCACTACCTCCCCGATCCGATCGACCCGGACGTGCTGACCGAACTGCTGGAGCTCACCATGCAGGCCCCCAGCGCCTGGAACATGCAGGACCGATCGATCGTGGTAGTGACCAGCGAGGCCGGGCGAGCCCGGCTCTCGGAGGCGGCCTTCGGGCAGGCACAGCCCCGGGAGGCGCCGGTGGCGCTGGTCTTCGTGGCCGACAGTGCGGCATGGGAGGCGCCGAACACCGACATCGCCGACTCGGCCGGGCGCAGCGGTGCCTGGAACGCCGAGTTCACCGCCATGTTCGACAGCCGGGCGGAATTCCGCGACCTGCACCACCGCGGACTGTTGCGGGAGAACGCGGTGAAGAACGCCATGATCGCCGCCACCTACGCCATGCTCGCGGCCACGGCGCTGGGGCTGGCGTCGGCTCCGATGAACGGCTGGGATCCCGATCTGGTGAAGAAGGCGATCGGCATCGAGGACCGAGACGATCTGGCCATCGCAGTCATCGTGACGATCGGACACCCCGCCACCACCCCACCGCACCCAGGCCGGCGCCCGCTGGAACAGGTCGTCTTCGCCGAGCGCTACGCCACCTAGCCTCGTCACCGACCACCGTCCACGAATCAGATCCTCGGTCGCCCTGGGGGTAGTAGTGCATTCGCCCCCCAGATGCGACGCTAGCGTCGAGATAAGTTGCTGGACACGCTTGTTCGAGTTCGCCCGAACAGTGGCCCGAGATCCGGCGCTAAGGACCTACCACAGATAACTGCGCAAATGGCGTACTGATGCGGGATTCGCGCGGCAGAGCAGTTCCGGCACCGTGACCGATCGAGGCCTTCGAGCCCAAGTACCTGACCCGCGAGAACGTCCCGGCCGAGCTCGTCGCCAAGAAGCGCGAGATCGCGAGGAGGCCGGTGTCACCGTGACCCGCTTCGCCCGCTTCGAGGTCGGTCGGGCCTGATCGCCTGAAGCATCGAAAAGGACGACCTTCGCCCACCGGATTCCGTTGAGCGAAGGGCCTTTCTCGTCTTGTGGTGGCGGAGGTGCTATCCGATCCCGTTGCAGGTGGCAGACAGGGTGCAGGGGCGCGCACCGCCGAGCAAGACGTTGAGGAGGTCGGCGGGCGCGGCGAGCAGCGGACCGGCGAGGTTCGGCAGTCCGGCCTGGGAGCTGCCTTGGCTGGCGGCGACGGCACTGCCGGTCGGAATGGGACCGGTGGTCGCGCCCCAGATCGGATCCGCGGTGGCGGGTGTGAGGGGTATTTCGGCTGCGGCCGGCCCCGCGACGGCGACAAGGCCCGCCGCGAGGGCGAGAGCGGCGAATCCTGCTCGGACCGTGCGGTTCTTGGTGTTCACGCGCCGAAGATACGTGAAATCGATTCTTTTGAAACGGGATTGAGCGCCCCTTGTTCCTTGGGCAGAGCTTCCCAGTCGGTGAGCGTCATCGGCGTACGGAATCCGGCCGTTCGCCTGCCCAGTAATTCGCTACCAGCACGCGGCAACGGGTGCGCCTCCGGCGTAGCCCGCCGGGTCAGCGTGGGTGGATTCACCGCGCCCCGACGATGTAGGTCCGCTCTAGGTTGACAACGTAATTGTGGTTGCCCACCACCATTTGCGCCGACACGGCGCCACCGACCTGGACCTGAGTGCCCGGATCCGGTGAGTCGACCATGGGACCTCCCCCTTCAGGGGCGTCGATTCTAGCCGTTCGTCGCGCACACGGATTACCGAAATCCCTTTATTGACAATTGTTTCCGTGCCTAAGCAACGGAAAACATCGCAAGTGGACGGTTCTCGACAGGGCGGCGACAGCCATTCGACAGCAGCAGGACACCCACGCGCGATCACCAAGTCGGGCATCAACGGGGCGACGAGTGTGTGAGCGCGTCAAACCTGGACCATTCATGCTGAGGTGAGCTGACCGTGCCTCGGAAATGGCGGAAGGTGCTCTGATTTGCGTTGATTCGACTTGTCCATAGGTTGAATCAGCGTTATTGAGGAGCACCTTTCTGGTGGGGCAGTCGATGTTGTAGTACCCGTCGCTGAAAGTTGACGGTGAAGGGCCGGGGTGGTTTCACAGGCCGGCGAGACATCAGGGCCAAAACCAAAGGTCCCGACTCTGCTGCTTCGCTCCCCGGAGCGGTGATCGGTCGCTGTGCAGAAATGGTTGGTCCAATCCACTGAACTTCTCCGAGAAGGCAGGGCGATGTGTTATGACCACTGTTCGTGAAGCCACCATCGATTTGTGCCGTACGTTGGGTTTGACTACCTGGTTCGGAAACCCTGGGTCGTCGGAACTGACTCTGCTGCAGGACTTTCCCGACGATTTTCGGTATTTCCTCGGCCTGCAGGAGATGGTGCCGGTCGCGATGGCCGACGCTTGGGCGCAGATCACCGGCAAACCCGCGATAGTCAATCTGCACACCGCGCCGGGTATGGGCAACGCCCAAGGCGCGCTGTACAACGCGCACGTCAACAAGACCCCGCTGATCGTCACCGCGGGAAACCAGCGCCGAATCATGCAGAACCAGTACTGCCTGCTGACCAACCTGGATCCGACAGTGGTGCCGAAACCTTTCGTGAAATATTCTGCCGAGCCCGCGATAGCCAGCGAGCTGCCCGCGGTGTTGGCGCACGCGTATCACATAGCGACCACACCGCCGATGGGCCCGGTGTTCGTATCGATGCCGATGGACGACTGCGAAACCGAGCTCGACGACGGTCAGCTGGCCGACATCCACCGCGTACGCGACCGCAAGGTCAGCCATTCCGGTGGTTTCTCCGAGAAGTTGGCCCAGCAGGTCGCCACCCGGCTGGACGCGGCGCGAAGCCCGGTGATCATCGTCGGCGGGGACGTCGAACGCTACGGCGCTCGCGAGGATGTCGTCGCGCTGGCCGCACGGACCCAGGCCACGGTCTGGACGGCACCTTTGACCGGAATGTCCGGATTCCCGGAGAATCACCCGCTGTATCAGGGATTGCTACCTGCGGCGAAGGGACCGTTGTCGGACAAACTGACCGGGCACGATTTCGTATTGGTCATCGGATCCCCAGTCTTCCGCTACTACCCCCTCGTCGAAGGCTCGTATCTGCCCGACGGCACGACGCTGGTACAACTGACCAACGACCCCGACGAAGCCGCCCGCGCGCCGATCGGTGACTCGGTGGTCGGTGATCTCACCGCGCTCACCCGCGCGATCCTGGACCGAGTCACTCGCAGCGACCGGCCCTCGCAGGCGCCGCGCGGCGATATTCCTGCGTTGGAACCTGCCTCGGCACCGCTGGCTCCGGAGAGCTTGTGGAACGCGGTGGGTCGTGCGGCACCCTCGGACACCCTGTGGGTATCCGAGTGCGGCAGCAACGAGCAGATTGTCACCGACCTGATTCGGCCCAGCGGCCCGAAGTCACACCTGACCGCTGCCGGCGAGGGGCTGGGGTTCGGTCTGCCCGCGGCGGTCGGCGCTCAGCTTGCCGCCCCGGACCGGCCCGTGGTGGCCCTGATGGGCGACGGATCGATCCAGTACGCGATCACCGCCCTGTGGACCGCTGCGCATTACCGGATCCCGCTGACCATCGTCGTCGCCGCAAACAGCGAATACGGCATCCTCAAGGAATTCGGCGCCCTGGAGAAGACCTTCGGCGTGCCCGGCCTGGACGTCCCCGACCTCGACGTCGCCGCCACCGCGGCCAGTTTCGGAGTCCAGTCCCACCGGGCCGGGAGCGCAGACGAAGTCAGCGACCTGGTCGGCAAGGCCGTCGCCGACCACAGCAACCCCACGCTGATCGAGGTACCGATAACCAAGGTTCCGATCCACTGACCAACACGTTGGTCCAAACCCTGTGCACGCAAGAACGCCGCAGATTCCACGGGTCTGCGACGTTCTTGCAGCAATCCCTTGCCATCGAAGTCGAACAATATGGAATGACAACGAGCGCAACCGTTTTGGAAGAGCCGAGCCTCGATCGCGGACGCGATCCAGACACCACTCCACGTCGTGATGGTCTTGAGCCCAGTCGCCTCCGACGAACAGCACCGCCAATTCTGCTGGCCCTCAAACGATGTCGTGATAGCGGTGGTGTTCGGGAGAGCGCTGGGCGACCTAACTCACCCACCAGCCGCTACCGGCAACGAGTCGGTCCGATCGACCGACCTGCTGCTGCCAAGGCTCGAATCGCGGTACAGCCGACCGGTCACTGCATCGAGAAGGCGACGTCTCCCCGATCTGTGGCACCGGTTGCGTGTTACAGCAGTCCGAGCTGTTGCAGGTTGGTGATGTATTTGACGATGAGCGGCGCGGTGATGTGTGGAATGTCTTTGTCCGGGCCGATTTTCGCCTCCTGGACCGCGGTGTGGAACCGTTCGGCCGATGCGAGGGCTCCGTGCAGCGGCTTGTCGGGTTGTTGGTAGAAGTGCAGCAGCGGCAGCACGGAATGCCGGCGCTGCCGGTCCGGCAGGGCACGCATGGCGGTCTCGAACCGGTCCAGCCAGTCGTGGTAGTCACCGATCCGTTGGATCGGGTGGCCGGCGTCGATGAGCCAGTCGACGTATTCGTCGAGCCCGATGCCGTCGTCGTGCGGGTTGAGCACGTGATACGTCTGGGCCCCGGTTTCCAGCCATGTGCCCAGGGTGGCGATCGCTTCGGCGATGAAGTCGACGGGCAGGCCGTCGTAGTGGGCGGGCTGCCGGTTGCCGTCCTTGTCGAGTTCGTAGAACGAGTAGGGGGCGATACCGGTGGCGACCAGGGACAGCATCAGCCGGGTGAAGATGTCGGGCACGTTGAGCTGCCCCACGTACTTGGTGTCGGCCATGATCATGTCGCAGCGGAACACCGCCACGGGCAGCCCGCACACGTCGTTGGCCTCTCGCAGCAGCACTTCGCTGGCCCATTTGCTGGTGTTGTAGCCGTTGGCGTAGCTGTCGTCGATGCCGCGGGTCGGGTTGATGGTGCGGATGTCGCCGTTTTCGGTGAACTGCGACGGTGGGGTCTGGTCACCGACTCCGATACTCGACACATAGCTGTAGGGCTTGATCCTGGTGGTCAGCGCGAGCCGGATCAGTTCGGCGGTGCCTGCCACGTTGGGGCCGAACAGCTGGCTGTAGGGCAGCACATGGTTGACCAGGGCGGCGGGGTCGACGATCAGGTCGACGGTGTCGGCCAGCCGCTGCCAGGTCTGTTGATCCAGCCCGAGGTTCGGTTCGCTCTTGTCGCCGGCGATGACCTGCAGGTGCTCGGCGGCCACCTCGCGGTAGTGCGCCAGTAGCGCCGGATCGCCGCTGTCGAAGGTCTGGTCCAGCCGGGCGCGGGCGGCGGTGTCGTCCTTGGCGCGCACCAGGCAGATCAGGGTTCCATCGACGGGGGCCAGCCGTTCCATCCACTCCAGGGCCAGGAACCGTCCCAGGAAGCCGGTCGCACCGGTCAGCAATACGGTGCGCACGTGCGCACGGCGCCGCGGCAGCGTCGGCGCGACCGCCAGTATCGCGGCGTCGATGAACTTGTCCAGGGTCAGGTCGCGGGCGGCTACCTCGGTGACCTCCCCCTCGTCTGCGCGGCCGTGCACTCCGGCGAAGGTGGGCCGTTCGGCGCCGGGCTGTCGCTGCGCCTGGATGTAGTCGGCGAGGCCCTGCAGGTCGGTGGCAGGGCTGACGATGACACCCACCGGGACGTCGACGCCGAAGATCTCGTGTAGCAGGTTGGCAAAGGTCAACGCGGACAACGAGTCTCCGCCCAGATCGCTGAACTGCGCATCCGGCCGCAGATCGCTGTCCGCTGTGCCGAGCAGCGCTGCCGCGGCCCGTCTGATCGTCTGCAGCACCGGCTGGTCGGCGCCCTCGCGGCGCAGCCGGCGCAGCTCGTCGTCCTGGCCGTGGGCCAGATCGTCGTACAGTTGTTCGAGCTGCTGGCCGTAGCGTTGCTTCAGTTTGGGGCGCGCTATTTTGCCGATGCCGGTCAGCTGGCCGTTTTCCTGGCTGAAAGGCGTTGTCTCGATGATGAAGTCGCGGGGGATTTCGTAGGAGCGCAGCCCGGCTGCTTTCGCTACATCCTGTAGCGACGCGCTGATCCGTGGCCTCAGCTGTCGATTGTCACGGCCGGCCAGCGCCTCCTCGGAGGGCACGATCACCGCCAACAGGTAGGGGCGTGCGCTGTTGCCATAAAGGTAGATCTGCTGGACCAGCGGGCTGTCAGTGAACACCGCCTCCAGCTTGGAGACCGCGACGAACTCACCCTGGGACAACTTGATCACGTTGTTGCGCCGATCCGCGAACCGGAACAGACCCGGGGCCACCTAGGTGAAGATATCGCCGCTGCGGTAGTAACCGTCGGCGTCGAAGACCTCGGCGGTGACGTCCGGCCGCTTGTAATAGCCGGCGAACATCTCCTCGGATTTGACCAGCAGCTCGCCTCGCGGATGCGGCTGGTCGGTGTGGAAGTAGCCCAGATCGGGGACGTCGACCAGCTTGAAGTCGATCACCGGCGGATGTTGCACATGGCCGTCGACGAACACAAATCCTTCCTCGGTGGAGCCGTAGCCTTCCACCAGATGCAGGTCGAGGAACGACTCGACCCACGCCTTCAGGTCCGCAGACATGGGCGCGGAGCTCGTCATCGCCGACACGAATCGCCCGCCGAGCAGGTTTTGGCGCAGGTCCGCCATGACCTCGGCTGCCAGTGCCGCCTGGTCGGTACCCTCCGACGAGCGCCGATCCAGTTCGCTGCGGAACGCCTGGAACAGCATGTCCCACACGCGCGGCACGAAGTTCAAGTCGGTCGGGCGCACCGACGCGAGGTCGTCCAACAGGGTCGACAGGTCACTCTTGGCCACGAAGTAGGCAACGCCGCCGCTGCCGAGGCATGCATACAGGATCTGGCGCCCCATGCCGTGGCTCATCGGCATGAAGTTCAGCGTGATGGAGGGCGCGCCACTCGGCGACCACGATCCGCCCGAGCGGCGCCAGAAGTTGGCGATCAGCCGCTCGGGGTACATGGCGCCCTTGGGTGCGCCGGTGCTGCCGGAGGTGTAGATCAACAGCCGCAACGGGTCGTCCTCGTCGGAAACGAACGCCGACGCGGCGGGAAGGTGTTCACCTCGTGCGACGACATCAGCCAACGTTTCCACGATCACCGGGCTGGCCGCTTCGGCCAACCGGGTACGGGCGGCATCCACCGCCTCACGGTGGTCGTCGGACTCGGCGTAGTGGTCGAACACGATCAGCCGTGCGGGAGTATGGCCGGTCAGCAACAGGTCGACGGCGGTCGAAAGGTAATCGATGCTGGAGGCGATCACGGTCGGCTCGGTCTCGGCGACGATGGTCTGCAGTTGCGTGACCGACGCGCCGGTCTGCAACGGAACAGACACTGCCCCTAGACGAATCAGCGCCACATCGACGGTGGTGTAGTCCATGCTCGTGAAGCCGAGGACACAGACACGGTCACCGGGCCGCACCGGCTCGTTCGTCCAGGCGTTGGCAATCGCTCCGGAACGGTGCCACAACTCGGCGTAGGTGATGGTCTTGAATCCGGGCAGTAATTCGGCCGAGGTGCGGCCGGTGGCCGGGTCTTCGACGAACCGAACCTCACGCTGTCCGAGCGCGGGCCGGTCGGCACAGCCCTCCATCACGGTCTGCACAAGCTGCGGCAACCGCAGTCCCGGCCGCCGGATCGCTGCGGAAATCGCCTCATCCGGGCGGGCAGCAGCGAACTGCGGGTCGGTAGCGTACAAGCTCTGCATGCGGCGCGCGAGGCGCTCCATACCAGTATCGGTAGACATCGAAACCTCCTCTGCGGAACGAACCTTGGAGGCCGACGGCATTGTCGGTCACATGCGGAGCGGAGACCGAGCCGATTCGGGTGAGCCAGCCGAGCCACAAACCCGGGCTGACTCGATCACGTGGTCAGCGATGCGGGGGCGCGCTGCGGCTGCGGATTTTCGGCGGCGTGCCGAGTCAGCTGTCGAAGCAGAGGCAAGGCGACACGCATGGCCAGGCTCAATGTCACTTGCTCGTGGACAGACAGTGTGTCCAGCAGTTCGCCCAGCCGCTCATGCTGCGACTGGCGCAGCTCGGCCCGCAGTGCCCGCCCCGCGTCGGAAATCTCTACCAGGGTGGCGCGCGCATCGTCGGGGTCGCCGAGCCGAGCAAGCAAGCCATCTCGCTCCAACCGCCCCACCAGTTGCGTCATCGCCGGTTGACTGGCACCTGTTGCCGACGCCAGCGTCGTCAGCCGAGCCGGACCGTCCTCGTCCAGCGCCGCCAACACGGCACGCGCCGTCAGGCTGGTACCGCGGGACAGATGCCGCACCAGCAGCGATGCCCCTATATCGAGGGCTTCGGCGATAGCCTCTCGACTCTCGGAACCACATCCCCGCTCCATGAGCCATTTATATCACAGCATTATGCAAAAATCTAGGTCTACCCCTTGACGATCGGACTTCTACTGCAATTTGTGGAATTTTGAGCGATTATTAAATAATCACCTTATGATACTTGCCCTGAAGGGCATCGACCTCGGTCGCGTGATCGAAACGGGGCGCCGGCAGTGGCTACCGGGGATCTGCGCACTCCTCGATTGCGGCTTGGATCTGTTCGACGTGTTGAACGGAGATCCCGTCCGGCCGCGTGTCGGGATGACCACCGGCTTGGTCGATGCATCGCGTGAGCCGTAGCTACCCAGGCGGGCGAGTCACCAGCGGCCATCGCAGCGTCGCGGACGTGCACCCGAAAACCCTTGCCGTACAGCGCTATCCGGCAACTCCGGTGGATTTTCGGCGCGCCAGTCCCCTGTGGGTTCTCGCCACGCCTTGAACGGCGACAGTTGATCAAAGCTGGCGTACTGGATGCGCGATCCGGGGCAGCGGTGGTCGAGCAGCGGACCGCCCACGCAGAATCCCTGCCACCGCGTCCGACACCTCGCCACATACCCGTTTCGGTGATGACCAAGTGGTGCCGAGAACCACTGCGTCGGCGGGGGCCGTTGTTTGGCCGCCCGAATGCGGGATACCCGCCAGAGGACCGGCTGGAAATAGCAGGCCGGCACCTTCGAACAAAGGGGCCGCAATCATGGGCACTGCAGACAAGGCGAAGAACAAAGCCGAGGAACTCGCCGGTAAGGCCAAGGAGAAGTACGGCAAGGCCACCGACGACAAGGGTAAGCAGAGCGAGGGCAAGGCCGATCAGGTCAAGTCCAACCTCAAGGACGCGGGCGAGAAGGTCAAGGACGCCTTCCGCCACTGACCAGGCGCTGGCCAGCGTCGATCGCGAGCGGATGACCAGGCGAGGTCATCCGCTCGACCCGCGCCGGTTCCCGTTGTCCGCCGGCCTATTGAGCCGGACACCGATAGCTAGCGCTCGTCCAGAGACGGCAATACCGTTTCACTGATGATCAGCAGTACCGCTGCGGCGACCGGGATGGCGAGCAGGGCACCGACGATCCCGAGCAACGCGCCACCGAGCAGAACCGACACCACCGTCACGATCGCCGGCACCCGGACCGTTCTGCCGATGATTCTGGGCACGAGTACGTAGTCCTCGAACAACCGCAGGACGATGAAGAAGATGACGGTGGCCACCGTGACGGGCAGGGATACGGTGAGCGCGACCAGGGCCACGATGATCCCTGCGATGGTGGAACCCACCACCGGGATCAAGTCGAGGACGGCGACCAGGATGGCCAGCAACAGCGGGTAGGGCACGTCGAAAATCAGCAGCCAGATGAAGGTCAACACCGCGGTTATCACCGAAATGACCAGATTCCCGAGGATGTAGCCGCCGACCTTCACAAAGATCTCGTCGCCGATCAGGATCGCTCGCGGTCGGCGCGAGCGCGGAAACAGCCGGTAGATCGAGGCGCGAACCTCTGCGAAATTGGCCATGAAGTAGCCGGTCAGCACAGCGACGATCACCGTGCCGCTGACGATGCTGAACACGAGGCGGCCCGCGCCGAGGACACCACCGGCCAGCTTCGAGGGATCGGACCCGACCCACTGCTGGACTTGGTCCTGGAGATGGAAACGAGTGTTGAGCGCGTCGATGAGTGGATATCGTTGCGCAAGATGGTTGACGTAGTCCGGAGCGTTGTGGACCAGCGCGCTGCCCTGGGTGACCAGCGGAGGTATCGCGGCCGCGAGGAACCCGGCCAGCAATCCGATCGCGACCACGAATACCACGGTCACGGCCGCCCATCGCGGAAACCAAGGCCGAACCAGCCACGACACGACAGGTTCCAGACCTATTGCAAGGAACAGCGCGATGGTGATCAAGACCAGCACTTGACTGGCGGCGATCACTACTTGGATCGCGCCGTAGGTCACCGCGACCCCGGCAGCGCCTGCCATGCCGACCATGAACGGCGATCGCGGATCGAATCGCCGCCCGGGCTTGCCCAGCGGGTTCTGCGTCGTGCTGGCCCGCGCCGCCGCCGCTTCCGCGGCAATGATCGGTCCGCCTTCGTCGGCGGTGTGGGGTTGCGCGACCAGATCATCGTGGCCCTGTTGCGGCCCGTCAGTGGTATGGCGCTCCTCGGTTCGGCCTCGGTCGTTGTCTTCGTTCATGGCGTGGATCCGCGGGGTTGCGCGAATGCGGCGGAGCAATCGTGCCCGTCGGCGGAAAGGGGCATACCCTCGCTCGTCAGTCGAAAAGCATCGACAAGGTCGCCGATGCCCAAGCATGCGGCGATCCGTTGTCGGGTGGCACCGGTGCCGTGACGATGCAGGGCGGTCAGCAAGTGTCGAGTGACGGCGGTGTCGTCGGCTTCCTCGACTCCATCGACAGGCAGCACCGCCAGTTTGCAGTCGTTGGCCAGACTCCCGCATGCGGTGCTCAAATCCGTCCGCAGCGCCGCGATGTTCGTGTGCCCCAGGGTGACCGCTTCGACTCGGACCGGTTTCGGTCCGGGTTCGAATCGGGCCGAATCGTCGGCCCCGAGATTGGCCCGCAGCCAGCTCAGCACCTCATCGGCCCGAGGAAGCGGCGCGCCGTCGACATCATCGACCAGCAGAAACGCTTCTTCGAAACCCACCGTGAGTGCCTGCCGCATCGCAACCGCCCTCTTCCTCGACCTATGCCAACTCGACATACCCAGACGCCGGTCTCGGAAACAGCGGCTCACCGTCCGATCGGCAACCTACGGGCTGGGTTTCGGAACGTTGCAGTTGGTGACCTTGGGGTTGACTCCCGCATAGTTCAAGGGCCCGGCGATCACCGTGACCGCGATGGTTCCCACACTTGCGCGAGCAATAAGGTCGGCGCGCTCGAGCCATTGTCGCTGCGACTGGTATCCGACTACATCTTGGTATACCGGGCCATAGCGAAGCTGTAGAGGCCGTAGGTGATGATGCCCAGGCCCGACACAATGAGGAGGGCCGTTCCGTAGGGTTGAGCCCCCACGGTTCTGAAGGCGCCGTCGAGTCCGGCGGCTTTGTCCGGCTCGGATCGACTCACGGCGAGGATCACCAGCAACCCGACCGCGGCGATGGCCAGCCCTTTGGCGATGTATCCGACCGTGCCCAACCTTCGTACGAGGTCGCTGGTGGCGCCCTCGAGGTCCTCGAGGAAGTTCCGGCTCACTCCTTTGTAGACGTGGTAGCCGCCGATCGCGATGATGATCAGCCCGCCCGCGATAAGGGCGATCGTGCCGGCGGTGGTTTGCATCATGCGGGCGGTGATCCCCATGCTCTGGCCGCTGCTGGACTTGCCGCTGCCGCGGGCGAATCCGAACGCGGAGAGGGCGAAGGCAAAATAGACCACCGCCAGCCCAGCCGCCTTGACGCGATCGATCGCTTCGGATTTCTTACTGTCGGCGGCGGGTTCGGACGAGCTGCCGAGTGCCGTTTCGGCGAGCCGCCACAGCGCCATCAGCCCGAATGCGACGACACACACCCACAGGGCGATGACGCCGCCCGGCTTGGCGGCCAGTTCCGCCATGGCTCCGGATTGGTCGGCGGTGCCGGCTGCGCCGCCGAGGGCGATCCGGATGGCGATGTAGCCGATGATCAGGTGCACGATGCCGCTTACGACGAAGCCCGCGCGGGCTGATCGTTCGAAGACACTGTTCTGGGCCACCCGGCCCGCGACCGAGGACGAGTTGTCGAACGACGCCGACGACGATCCGCCGGTCGACGGAGAGGACGGATTGTTGTCGGGCAATGGTCTCGCCTCGTATTGGTGGTGGTGAGAGCTCTGCTCGAGGTGCGACGAGCGGCGTGTGTGGGAGCGGGGTCCCGAGGCCGACTGTGCGGCCGGGGGCGTCTCCGGGAACTCACCCGATATCGGTAGTCACAGGCGGTCCGTCGTGCGGTTTCGCCAGCTGTCAGCGTAGCTCCGCCTTCCCCACTGGTGGTAGATGCGGGGCCGGATCAGCCCGGGCGTCCGATCGCCCATTTTCCCAGTTCAGGGGTAGTCGAGCGGCGTTAGGTTAGAGGGGGTCAGGGGCGCCGACGCGAACCCGCCCGAGTAGATTCGCTCCTCGGTCAGCCCGGGCTCCCACACCTTGCGGACACGCTGACCGGTGGCGTCGCACACGTAGTGTGCGGAACTCCCGCCGCCGAGTTCGAAGCGATAGAGGCTGTTCCCGTAGTCCCAGTGCAAATCCGGCTCGATCAGCGCACCGGTCACCCGGCGTAGGTGGGTCGTATTGCCGTGTGCGTCATAGCGATACGCTTCCGGCACGGCTTCCGATCCGGCCAACGTCGTCACGCTGAGTCGGTTGCTGAAGGTGAAAGGATCTGCGGTGCTATCGGTTTCGATCGAGCTGCGTTCGGCGTAGTGATCACCCGGCCGTCGGAAATCGCGGTCTACAACGATGCCGTCGCCATGCTGGCTGGCCTGGCCGTTCAGGGGTCCCGGTAGTAATCGCGCGAAAACAACAACAATGGCTTGACCCGCAGCAATGGCGGGCTTTCCGTTCGGGCTGCGGGTTGGCGCTGTTGGTGCTTGGCCGGGTGGGCCGATCGATATCGCTCGCGGAGTGCAGCACACGACTCAGGCGCTGGCCGACCGGTTCGCCAACAGTATCGCCGCGCACCCGGCCGACTGGCACATGCTGCAACCGGTGTGGACCACCGACCGGCTCGTCCACGGGCACGCTCGCAGCAATCCGTCACGCTGACCCGGCGGCCGAACCCCGCTCGCTGTCCCCGCCAGGTGCGCACCGGTTCGGGCGGGCGGGCTCGTCCGCCGCTGCCCGTGCCGCCTCGCGCGGTGTGCACCGGCGTGTAGGCTCGAACCATTCGGCGGCATCACGCGCGCTGACCAGCAGAGGTCGCGCCGTCCCCGAATTCGACATCCGGCCTTCTCAGAGGCCTCGGCAGGAGCGTCTGATGACGCCACAATCGATGAACGTGCCTTCGGCACCGCTTGGCCGCACACCCACTGACACCCCACGATTACGTCTGCGCCCGGACTCCGAAGCAAGCGGCTACATCGATGTGACCTGGTGGCCACGATCGAGCAACCTCGCTGTCGAGCTCCCGGATCTGATCACCGCACTCCGTCCGCGAGCAGGGCCGATAGGGCGCATCGTCTACGACCCGCACGCCTGGTCACCGACCGGCCGGCACCACCTAGTGGCCGACCGCACCATACGACTGGACCCGTATCCGTTCGAACTGTTCGGCACCATGTACATGTGCGGGACCGACGGCACCGTGATCGTGCTACAAGCCATCCCCTCGGCCACCGACCCGGCCCTGGCACACTCCGTGCTCGCGGCGGCTGGGCGACCTGCCCGGACCGAACCGGCCCGGGAGCGACGGTCATGAACCACGAACCCCGGTCACACCCCATCACCAACCACGCCGCGACAGGCGCCGCGACACTGTCTCCTGGCAACCGGCAGCCTTTCCCCATCCCGACCCGTACTCCCCGCCTGCTCCTGCGCCGCCGCGACGCCGGCCCGGCTCCGATCGATGGGGCTTGGTGGCCACGGACACCGAACCTCACCAGCGAACTGCACGACCTGATCAGCGCGCTCACCCCACGACTGGGCGCCCTCACCCGGATCGGATTCGCCTGGAACACGATCAGCCTCATACAACGCCGCATCGATCACGACGACGACGCGCACACCCACGGCCCACAACCCGATCAACCACCCGATGTCATGCGACTGTTCGGCACCAACGGCAGCAGCCTGACCCTGTTGGTCGTCCCCTCCGACACCGACCTGCGCCTCGCCGGCGAGCGAATGAGACAAACAATCGCATGACCTCCCACTGCTACCGCTGAAAAAGGCTGGTGCTTCTCCCGGGGGACCCACCAACCAGACTCGCACTGGTCCGCCTCACGGGGGTAGTCCGTCTGGCCCCATTGGTACCCGGATCACGCCAGCTGTAAGTACCTGCAGCACTTGCCAATCCAGTTCCAACTCACCGACAACCGGATGCCGCGGCCGCTTGCGGCCGCCCGCCAGCGTGCGCACGCCGTGCCCGGCCCACCAGCGTTGGAAGTCTGTGTCGCGCACCGACAACTCCCCCACCAGACGCGCGAGCTGTGGATCGCCGAGCGTCCGCGCGGCGGCCATCCGCAAACAGTCGACGGCCTCGGCGGCGACCTGGTCCCAGTTCCAAGAAGAGCGCGGCCGCTCCGGCATTCCACGCCAGAATGTCGGAGCGTGGACCCAGCACCAGCGCGGGGGCTGTGAGGGCCGCGAGCAGATCTCGCAGCGGCGCACCGACTTCGGGCTCGGCGGCCCGCAATCCCCGGCCATAGCGCCCCCTCGGCTGTATCGACCTGGCCCAGCGAAAGGCCAAGACTTCCCTGCTCTTTCGCATGCCCACGGCGACGCTGGGTGAGATCTCCCGTCCCGACGGCAGCGGAGGGCTGCGAATACAGCCCTGATCAGGTCATATATTGAACTTCGCTCTGCGGATTTTCGGCGAGTTCTACCGGGACCCCCGGATGGCGTCGATCTGGTCCTGATGACCGCGGTAGCTGCGGTGTTTCCAGGTCGGCGTTGATAGGCGAGACCCGGGAAATGGGGGGATTCGCGGCGGAGAGGTCGTCGTTACGCTCCGTGAAACTGAAATGATTTAGTTTCACAAGGGGTTCGAATGAAGTTCAAGCGAATCAGCCTGATGCTGAGCACATTTGCCGCAGTCGCGGTCACTGTCCTGGGCAGCCCGCTCGCTTCGGCGGATATCTCGAAAGTGGATATCGAGCTCGGCCAGGGCGGGTTGTTCCACTCGTGGCAGGTGCTCGCCGAGATCAGTCCGTGCACCACCGCCACGATCACCTTCACCGACAATGGGCAGCCGCTGCACGGCAGTCCGGTGCCGGCGAGCTGCACCGACGGCCCCGCCTTCGGGGTCGCCTATGCCGGCTTCACTCCGACGACCCTCGGAATCCATCACATCGTTGTGTCGCAACTGAATTCGGATGGATCGGTCGAGAGCTCCAAGGCGCAGGACGTGAACGTCACCTACCTGCCCTGCCCGAGCACCGGCAGCGCCGCAACGCTGATCTGCAACCTCCCGCCCTATAGCATCCCCGGTACCGGTTCCGGGTCCGGCTCAGGGACCGCCGGCACCCCCTCCTGACCACCCGAGAACAGATAGGGGCGTGAGGAACAGACCCGCGAAACGTCACACTGAGCGCCGGAGCGCTCCTCTCGCTCACCTTCCATCTGTAGGCCTACAGCGTTGACATCGGGATTTGCTCGGCGTGTACTGAGAACATCAACAGATCCGAGGGATCGTCGTGATCGTCATCGTCGGGCTCGTCATCCTCATCGTCGCCGTACTCATCGGCGTCGCGGGAGTCCCGGCATGCAGACCCAGCCGGCCTCGATGCCTGGCTCGGACCGCTGGGCTCGACCTTCCAGTCGACCACCCTGAGCACCTCACGGGGGGCGGATAGGCAGATCTATGCCGGTATGGCGACTACGCGAGTTCCGTGACGATGATCTGGATCAGGGGATCCAGATCTGGGAGCAGAGCCGTGTGCCTACTGCGGACGAGCCGGTGTTCGCGCTGGCGGAGGTGATGGCGGCCGCGCGAGCTGGAGAGTCGGCGGTGGTCGCCGAGGTCGGTGACGAAATGGTCGGGATGGCGGTCGCCCAGATCCATGGCGAGCGGGCCTGGGTCCTGCTGGTGGCGCTGGCGGCGCGGTGGCGGCGGCGCGGTATCGGTAGCGCACTGCTTGCCGAACTGGAGCGGCGGCTGCGGTCGAACGGCGTGCGGCGGATCTGCACCCTCGTCCCTGAAGGCGCCACCGGATCTGCGGCGTTCGAGAATTCCGGGTACTTGCGCCGGACGGGTCTCGTCTACTACGAGCTGCTGGAACCACTGGCACCCGCGCAGGCCACCCTGCTGACCGAACTGGGCGGGCGGCTGCTTCCACCGGGACTGTGGCAGTCGATGGCCGGGATGGCCCGGGAGAAGGAGATCATCGAACGCCGGGTCGTGTTGCCTTTGGCGAATCCCGATGTGGCCGAGCGCTATCGGGTCTTGCCGCCCAAGAGCGTTATCCTGTTCGGGCCACCGGGGACCGGAAAGACCAGTTTCGCGAAAGCGGTCGCGTCCCGACTTGGTTGGCCGTTTGTCGAATTGTTTCCCTCCCGGCTGGCCGCCGCGGCGACGGGTGGACTCGCGGCCTCGCTGCGCGAGGTATTCGCCGACCTGGCCGAACTCGACGAGCTGCTGCTGTTCATCGATGAGGTGGAGGAGATCGCAGGCACGCGTTCGGGTACGGCGACAAGCCCTGCGCACGGAGTCACCAACGAGCTGCTCAAGCTGATACCGACGTTCCGCGAGGACTACAGTCGCCTGCTGATCTGCGCGACGAACTCGGTCCGCTCATTGGACTCGGCATTCCTGCGACCCGGTCGATTCGACTACGTGATTCCGATCGGCCCTCCGGACGCACCGGCACGGAACGCGATCTGGCGACGATATCTCGGCCCCGCCGCCGAGACCATCGACCTCGACCGTTTGGTGTGCGCCACAGCGCAATTCACCCCCGCTGACATTGAATACGCAGCTCGTGCAGGCGCACAGTCCGCGTTCGAACGCGCAGTGCGCGACAGCACAGACGCACCCGCGACCACCGAGGACTACCTGATCGCGGTCGCCAATACCCGCCCGACCCTGACACCGGAAATCCTGATCACGTTCGAGCAGGACCAGCGGGACTACACCCGGCTGTGAGACAGTGTGCCCCAGCCTGATTCATGTTGGCCTCGGCGGACGCGCAGGTGGAGTGGTTCTGCAGGGCGATGCCCGAGGCGACCAGCGAATTGCCGATGGTGAAGAAGTCGTGTGTGTTGTCGGCGCGGGTGCCGGTGGCGGCGATGGCCTTCGGGAAGTCGTCGACCCCGCGGAACATTTCGTCGGGCAGATCACCGACCTGCTTCCCGACCGCGTCGACCCGACCCTGCCGTGGGTGGGCTTCGTTATGCACGGAGAAGATCCTGGCGCGAACGGCCACATCGACGAGATCGACAGTCTGCGTGCGTCTCTCACGTCGCTATGGACAATGGTCGCGGCCGTCGGATACGCACCGAGTCAGTCGCCCCGGCTCCCTCGAACCGGCGAGGGAGCACGGAGCGCGCGGGGCGGTCATCTGGCGACGTTTCCGGACCTCCACAGCATCCGGGAGAATCCTTACGTTGCGCCTACCGGGCGTCGGATCGCCCTATAGCCGTCCAGCAGCTCTTCGACCACGGCGCGATAGCGAGCGATGTTGTCCAGTTTGATCGACTCGTAGCCGCGCACCATGTCCGGCAGGTCAGCGATCTCGACTGCCAGGGAATGATTTTCGGGTCGTAGGTCAGCAATGAGCTGTTCGAGCAGCGCACGGTACTCCTCGACGAGGGCGCGTTCCTGCTTGCGCACGCCGGCGAGGCCGAAGGGGTCGAAGGGGGTGCCTCGGAGCCGTCTCAGGCTCATCAGGATGCGGTATATCGGACGGAACCATGGTCCGAGCTCCAGCTTGTTTCTCATACCCAGCGCCCTGAGGATCGGCGGGTGCAGCCGGTATGAGACGCGGGCGTCGGGACCGAACTGCGCCGCCGCTGCCGCGGCGACCTCCGGGTCGAGGGACAGTCTGGCCACCTCGTATTCGTCCTTGTAGGCCATGAGCTTGTACAGATTGCGCGCAACGGATTCCGACAGTGCCGTGGACCCGGGAACCGATCGGGATTCAGCCTCCCGGATTCGGTCCACGAATTCGAGGTATCGCTTGGCGTACGAAAGACTCTGGTACTCGACGAGATCCGGCACGCGGATGGTGAGTAGCCTCGCCAGTTCCGTCGCCGTATCACCTGTCACAGCTGCGATCAGCTCACGAATCCGATTCGGGACAGGCCGATTCCGTTCGGCGGTTAGGGACTGCCCTGTCACTGCGGCCGCGAACGCGGCAGGGTCCGCTACCGCCATGCGGCCGTACCGGAAGGCGGCGATGTTCGCGGCGACATCGATTCCGTTGAGAGTGATCGCGCCCTCGACAGCGGATGCGGTCAGTGGCAGCGATCCTGTCTGCAGGGCCGCGCCGACGAGCAGGATGTTGGCGTACTGGTCGCCGGCCAACAGCGCTGTGGCCGCCTGGCGGGCGTCCAGGAAGACGGCGTCGCGGGTCGCTGCGCGCAACGCGCTTTCGATCGGACCCGGTGCGGGATACTGCACGGTCGGATCGATGACCATCTGCCCGGTCGGCACCTCGCTGGTCGAGACCACCGCGACTGTGCGGTCCGGATGCGCCGCAACGAGATATCTGCTGTCCGCGGCGACGAGAAGGTCACAGCCGAGGTAGAGGTCGCATTCCTCGTCAGCTGCCTTGCTCGCTTGTTCCAATGGCTCGGCCGTGATCTTGATATCCGACACCACGGCGCCGCCCTTCTGGGCGAGCCCGGTCTGATCGAGTGCGCGAACGTGCAGCCCGGACAAGGAAGCCGCGGTGCTGAGCACTTGTGCGACGGTGACGACGCCGGTTCCGCCTACACCGGTGATGCGCATGGTGAACGCACTCTCGAGGGTTATGTCGGGATCCGGGAACACGGTGGAGTCAACCGTAGAGCTCACGGTCCGGCGAGGCTTCTTCCCCGCGGGCACAACAGTGAGGAACGAGGGGCAGTCCCCGGCCAGACACGAAAGATCCTTGTTGCACGACGACTGGTCGATCGTGGTCTTCCGACCGAACTCGGTAGAGATCGGCTGCACAGAAAGGCAGTTGGATTTCTGGCCGCAGTCACCACAGCCCTCGCACACACGCTCGTTGATCATCACGCGCTGGACGGGTTCGGGTGCGAGCCCGCGTTTTCGCTTACGCCGCAGCTCGGTCGCGCACTCCTGATCGTGGATCAGTAGTGTGACGCCTCGGACCTCGGCCAGCACTTGCTGCGCCTCGATCAACCGGTCGCGCGGCCAGACCTCCACTCCCCTGGGCAGTCTCGTCCTGCGATAGCGGCCGATGTCATCAGCGGTAATGATGATTCGGGCGATGCCTTCAGCGTTCATCGCCTCACAGATCGCGGGAATCGACATGCCCCCGACCGCTTGTTGCCCACCGGTCATCGCGACGGCGGAGTTGTAGAGCAGTTTGTAGGTGATGTCGACGCCGGCAGCGATGGCCGCCCGGATCGCCAAACTGCCCGAATGGTGAAACGTTCCGTCACCGAGGTTTTGGATCAGATGATCCCGTTCGAGGAAAGGGGCCATGCCGATCCACTGTGCACCCTCGCCGCCCATCTGGGTCATCCCAGCCACATCACCTACCTGGGCCGCATCCATCAGTGTGACCATGGCGTGGCAGCCGATTCCGGCTCCCACGGTTGCCCCGGCAGGAATCTTGGTCGAGACATTGTGCGGGCAGCCCGAACAGAAGTACGGGGTTCGGGTCACCAACGGCAAGGAGATCGCGCCGCGCCGCGGACGTGCCCGTGCGAGCCACGCGCCGACAGCGCCGACATCTCCGATGGCCGACAGCCGCAATGCCAGTCTGGCGGCCACGATGTCCGGGTCCAGTTCCCCGTCGAGCGGGAAAAGCGTTGCACCGCCGGGCATCCGTTTGCCGGACACCGTCGGCGCGCCATCGCGCCCGTACAACAAATCCTTGACCGCGGTCTCGACGAACGGGCGCTTCTCCTCGACCACGATGATCTCGCCCAGTCCGTCGGCGAAGGTCTCGATGATCGTCGGTTCCAGGGGATGGATCATTCCCAGGTGCAATAGCCGGACACCGGATCGAGTCAGCTCGTCGTCGTCGAGTCCGAGCATGCGAAGCGCTTGGCGGACGTCGAGAAACGTCTTACCGGCAGCGATGATTCCGATCCGGTCATCGGGCCCGCTGTGCGTGATGCGGTTGAGGTCGTTCATGGCGGCGTAGCGCCGAGCTATCTCGAGGCGGGCACCATCGCGGCTGCGCTCCAGCACACCGAGCGTCGGCTGTAGCATCCGGGCAGTCACCTCATGCCGGTACCTGCTGCCATCCACCGTGAGATCAGGTGTCACAGGCCGGACACGGTCCGGGTCCAGCTCCACGGTGCCGGATCCGTCGGCGACATTGGTCACGACCTTCATTGCGACCCAGAGGCCGCACGCACGTGACATGGCGATTCCGTGTAAGCCCAAGTCCAATGCCTGCTGCGGATCGGCCGGATACAGGATCGGCAGTCCGAGATCTGCAAGCAGCAACTCCGAAGCGCCCGGCACGGATGACGATTTCGCCGCCGGGTCATCGCCAACGAGTGCCAGGACCCCTCCGTCGGGGTGGGTGCCCATGATGTTGCTGTGCCGGATCGCGTCCGATGCGCGATCCAGACCCGGCGACTTGCCGTACCAAATCGCGCTGATGCCATCGACTCGCTTGTCCGGCTGCATCGCCGCGAGCTGCGTCCCCTGGACAGCGGTCGCTGCCAGTTCCTCGTTCACACCGGGCCGAAACACGACATCGTGTTCTGCGAGCAGGTTCGCATTCCTTGCCAACTCGGTGTCGTAGCCGGCCAGGGGTGAGCCTTCGTAGCCGGAGATGAAGCAGGCGGTCCGGTGCCCAGCGCGCTCATCGGCTCGCCGCGCATCCAGAGGCAATCGGGCCAACGCTTGGATGCCGGTGAGGTGGACGGTGCCGCGCTCAGCGACGTAACGGTCTCGAGGAGATACCGGTGCGGGTCTGTCGGTCATTTCCCGCACGTCCTTGCCAGCACCGCGTCGAACGCAGCGGCCAATTCCTTGTCCGGAGTCTTCGATTCATCCGTTGCGAGCCAGGCGATGTGACCGTCCGGGCGCACCAAAATCGCACCGGCGGCGGGAATTCCACACGGCGCGGGCCCGTCGAAGTCGAAATCCCGTCCGGCGATGAACGCTCGTGCGGGAACCGATCCCGCTGCCTCGGTGAGCGCGTCGGCCCAGCCGGCGCCGTCATGTCCGGCGATCAGGATGAAACCAGGCTGAACCAGATCGAGCGTCGAGGCTCGCACGCCATCTCGCCGGATCCAGTCGTGCGGCAGCCGCCCGCCGGGTATCGCTTTCGTGACCGGGTCTCCCGCTACAGCCGGATCACTGTGTGTCGCATAGATATAGCCGATCTCGAGCTCCAGATGGTCGAAGTGCGGACGCTGTTCGGGCACGGCTGCAGCCAGCCGCGCCCGCTCCGCCGTGGCGATGGCAACGTCTGCACTCTCCAGTCGCGCCGCGACTTCGAGAGTACTGGGCCCGATGCCGGCGTCGGCCATCTTGACTGCGTTGACGACGCTGCTCTGCGCATTGGCCAACGCGATGGGACGGCGCTCGGCGCCATATGTCTCGAGTAGTTCCTCCGGGGCCCAGCCGTTCAGAACTGCGGCCAGCTTCCAGCCGAGGTTGTCCGCATCGACGAGACCGGTGTTCATTCCCAGACCGCCGGTCGGCGGAAATTGGTGTGCAGCATCGCCGACCAGGAAGATTCGGCCCTTCCGATACTGCGCAGCTGTGCTCGCTCCCAGGATCCAACTGCCGACCGAGCGGACATCCACCTCGAGATCGGTGGCGCCCACACCCGCCCGAATCAGCTCGGCGCATCGCTGTGGGGTGTAGTCGGCGACGGTTTCAGTTGCCGGATCGAACCCGAAGTTGAAGGTCCAGCGGTTGCCTCCCATACGGATGAGTACGCCAGGACAGCCGGTATTGAGCACCCAGAACAGCAATGCGGGATCCCGATCGGCCCACTGGGTCAGGTCGGCGTGGAAGTAGACATTGATCTGCCGGCCGAATTCGGGAATGCCTTCGACCTCGATTCCCAGACCGCGACGGATAATCCCTGCTGCGCCGTCCGCTGCGACGAGGTAGTCAGCACGGAGTCTTGCGGCAACGCCGGATGTTTCGATCGATACCGCCACCGCGTCACCGAGGTCGTCGACCTGGGTCACCCTGGTGCCGAACTGGACCGAGGCCATGCCCTGTTCCTGCACGGCTTCGAGCAGTCGCTGCTGAACACGGTCCTGTGCGCACGACGCGATGGTTACCGGCGAAGACTCCAACCTGCGAGCCAACTGTTCGGGCGGTGAGTCAGCAAGGTCGATGCGCCCGAATTCCTCGCCCGCAACAGTGTGTTTCCAGACGAAGCTCAGCCCGCAGTTCAGATCGACAGCATCCGTGACAATTCCGTCGAAGACACCCCAATTACGTAGTAACTCCATGGATCTGGTGTTCACGACGTGTGCTCGCGGATGCGGATTGATGCCATCGAACTGCTCGCATACGGTGCTGCGGATCCCGTGCATGCCGAGCACATACGCGGTCGCCAGCCCGACAGGTCCGGCGCCGACGATCACGACAGGGGTTTGGGCGTCAATGTTCACGGCCGCTTCACCAGATCCGCGAAAGGCTCGCCCGACTCGAACCGGGTGATCAGCTCTTCAGGGTCGAAGTCGACACCGATGGGATTCGTGATGAAGGCATCGGATTCGAAGAACGCCTGTGTCTCGGCGTCGGTTTCGAAGCTGTCGATCTGCAACTCGATCTGGTTGCCATCGGGATCCTGATAGTACATCGACATGGTCGGCCCGTGGTTCACGCACCAGAAGGGCTCCACCGCACCGGATTTCAGGCGTCGATAGGTGCCGAGCAGATCACCGAGCGAGGAATAGGTGAAGGCGACGTGATGAAGGCCGGTATGCGCATCGGTCGGCGGCTGCGAGGCTCCGGTCGCGATGAAAGCAACCCGGTGGTGCTCATCGTCGTAGGTCATGAAGGCCAGCATGTCGTTGGCGAAGGCGACGTGGCCCTCGAGAACCCGCACATACCAATCGGTCATCCTCTGAAGCTGGTTGGTTCGCAGCACGACGTGAGCGAGCTTGGCTGGTGACGCCATCGTTGGCACCTCCGAAATGGGGAGATCAGATCTCTTGACTGTGGTGCAAGACACCGTAGCCACGCTCATGACTGTCAGTCAAGAGACTTGTCAGACGTCGAGGCCAACAGCGGTAGATCAGCGATTCGGCGACCAGAGATCGGCGAGAAAAGCCTGTGCTACATACGAACCCGGTCCGGCAAAAAGGTCAGGGACGGACCTTCGCAGCCGCCGTCGCCACCAGCGAGTCGGCGATCAGGTCGATCAAGTCACCCGTCGGGCGATCGAGACGACGCATGCTGACGAGAATCCCCTCGAAGAGCACATGCGCAGCGTCAGCGATCAACCCAACGTCCGCACCGGTGGGCAGGCGGTTGGCGATCGCCGCGAACAGCCGCTGCTCCAGCCAGCGCTGAATCTCCTCGTAGGCGGCACGAATGGATTCGGACTCCTCCATACGCTCATAGGCTTCGCGATGCAGACCCCGGTACGGCTGCACGGCATCGAGCAGCCCCACCAGCTCGTCGCGCGGATCGCCGGCAATGCTCGGATCCGACTCGATCTGGTCACGCGCGGTTGCGAAGATCGAGGTCACGGCCGCCGCGAACAGATCGTCCTTCGTCGGGAAGTACCACAGCACCGCTGCCGAGGCGAGCCCTGCGGCGCGCCCGACCGCAGCGATGCTGGTACCCCGATATCCGTTGGCTGCGAAGAGCTCCACCGCATGCTCGATGACGGCGGCCTGTCGCTCAGCCTTCGGGATCTGCTGTCGGTTCCTGGGCATAGCGCGAGCTTACTGCGCCGAGCGGGCAGCTCTTGACCGCGAGTCAAGCTTGCTCTTAACTGATAATCAAGAGCGGCGACGCGGCCGCCTTGGATCGCGGAGGTTCCAGAATGCGTCTCTACGCCACCACCGTCGGCATTGCCAGGGAAGACCAATCCGGACGTCTTTCCCTGCTCGACCTGCCCTATCGGGATATCGGCGAGCTACTCGCCCGTGCAGATCTCATCGAAGCACGCAATGCCGTCGCCCGTGCCGAATTGCCATTGGCCGAGGCAACGCTACGAGCGCCGGTGGGCCGTCCCGGCAAGGTGATCATCGTCGGATTGAACTACCCGAGCCATGCCGAGGAAGCGTTGGCGGCGTTCGCAGCACTCGGACGCACCGATATCGAACTGCCCTCGGAACCGAACATGCAGATCGCAGCCGGTTCCTCGGTGGCCGACCCGAACGGTGCGATCGTCCTTCCAGCTGTCGCCGCCGACGAAGTCGACTACGAGGGCGAGCTCGCCGTCATTATCGGCTGTGCCGCGACAGCGGTGACCGTCGAGCAGGCGTGGGCGCACGTCGCCGGCCTGACCATCGCGAATGACGTCTCTGCGCGTGACATTCAACGCCGCGCTATGACGGGCGACCCCGTGGCATCGATCGGCGTGGCGAAGAGCTTCGACACCTTTCTCCCGCTGGGACCGTGCCTGGTCACCGCCGACGAGTTCGATCCAAGCCCCGACCTCGCGATCCGGACTCGGGTGAACGGCGAACTGCGTCAGGACGATCGGACCAACAGCTTCATCCATACGATTCCGGCGCTGATCGCGCATCTATCGAAGTACCAGACTCTGCAGCCGGGCGACGTGATCTGCACCGGTACACCGCGTGGAGCCGGCATGTTCTCCGGGCAGTTCCTGAGGACCGGCGACCTGGTGGAAGTCGAGGTCGAACGTATCGGTGTGCTGAGCAACCGGGTGGTTTCAGCATGAGCGACACACTCGGACCACCGTCAGCCGCGGCAATCCTGACCGAAAAGGGCCTTCCCACAACGACATACGAGCTGATTCGGTGGTCCGCTCAGCGCCATCCGGAACGGCCCGCGCTGCACCTGCTGCCAGGCGGTGATCGATGGGGGGAGCCGGCCACCTGGACCTACCGCGAGTTGTTGGAGCGAGTCACATAGACCGCGAATCTCTATACCGCGCTGGGGCTGGAGCCCGGCGGCGTCGTCGGATTACTCCTCCCCAGCACCGGCGCGACCTACGCCGCCCTGTTCGGCGCCCAGGCCGTCGGCATCGCGAACCCCGTCAATCCCATGCTGGCAACCGAGCACATCATCGAGATCATGCGCCTCACCGGTGTTCGCATCCTCGTCGCACCCTCACCCGAACTCGACGCGGACGGTTGGCGGAAGGCGTGTTCGGTCGCGGAAGCACTGCCCGATTTGCAGGCGCTCATCTCGGTCGGTGGAACAACTCGCGCCGCGTCGCGCACCTGGGTGGGCGATTTCGATCAATTGGCCGCCACCCGGCCCGGCGATCAGCTGATCTGCGAACATCGGTGCGGGCCAACGGATATCGCGGCCTACTTCCATACCGGCGGCACCACAGGAATTCCGAAGGTCGCACCGCACACGGACGCGGGAGAGGTGTACGTCGCTTGGGCGCTCGGAGAGCACGAGGCGTTCGGCGGCAACACCGTCGTGTTGACCGGTCTGCCCCTGTTCCACGTGAATGCGATCCTGATCTCCACTCTGACTCCGGTACTGCGCGGCGGCACCATCGTTTCCCTCGGTGCGCTCGGTTTCCGAGACCGCACGGCCATGGCCGACTTCCGGCGCATTGTGCAGCGGTATCGGGTCACCACTTTCTCGGCCGTGCCGACTATCTACGGATCACTGCCGCCGATACCGGACGGCGTCGACGTTTCCAGTCTGCGAGCCGGAATCGTCGGGGCCGCACCGCTGCCCGGTCGAGTCCGCGCCGATTTCGAGGCGGGCACCGGAGTGCCGATGGTAGAGGGTTACGGCCTCACCGAGGGCACCTGCGCGAACACGTTTGCCCCCATCACCGGAGGGCGCGCCGGGTCGGTCGGGCGGGCGCTCCCCTGTCAGGAGCTGAAAGCGGTCCGGCTGGCAGCCGATGGACTTTCGTTCGACGACTGCGATACCGGGGAGCTCGGCGTACTGGCGATCAAGGGGCCCAGCGTGTTTCCGGGATATCTGCGCTCCGGTCCCACAGGTCCGCAGCCGGATCCTTCCGGAGTGATCATCGGCGAATGGCTGATCACCCGGGACCTGGGCCGAATCGACGCCGACGGCTTCGTCTACCTGACCGGCCGGGCAAAGGATGTCATCATTCGCGGCGGCCACAATATCGATCCCCGGCTGATCGAGGACACGCTGCTCGCACACCCCGACGTAGCCGAAGCAGCGGTTGTTCCGCGGCCGGACCCGCACTCGGGCGAAGTGCCGGCCGCGTACCTGGTGCTGCGCGCAGGAGCGGATCCCGATCCAGACGAACTTCGCGAGTGGGCGATCCAGCATGCGCCCGAGCCTGCAGCGGCTCCGAAGTTCCTCCATACCATCCCAGCAATTCCGGTCACCGCGGCCGGCAAGGTGAACAAGGTCGCCCTGCGGCATGACTCAGTGAATCGCGTTGTCCGGCAGGAACTTCAGGATGACGAACCGCTGGCCGAGATTTCGGTACAAGAGCGGGACGGCCGAGCACACGCCGAGATCCGGCTGCCCGCCGGTGTATCCATCCAACGCATTGATGCGCTTGCCGCCCGTCTGAACGCCTATTCGTTCTCCCACGAGCTTCGCGGGGCGGACGAAGCGGGGACTACCGAATGACCGGCTCGTCTCTGATCGATTCCACACACGACAGCCGTGCGGCCATCGACAAGGCGCCCGGCTTGGGCTCGACCGGATGGTCCCGCAACGGACTGTGTCGGCGCGGATGGCGGTCGACCACGGATTCGTGCAGCCCCTCGAGATTCTGTTCGGCGGAATCGACCGAATTCCGGTGGTACCGGTGTTCATCAACGGCGTCGCGGCCCCCTTCGGACCGCCACACCGAATCCGTTCGCTGGGAACAGCGTTGGGCGATGCTGCCCACGCTCTCGGCAAACGAATTCTGTTCATCGCGTCAGGCGGGCTGTCCCACGACCCCCCGGTGCCAACCCTCGCCAACGCTCCACAGCGGGTTACGGAGGCGCTCATCGAAGGCTATGAACCGACATCCACGCAGCGCGCCCGCAGCGAACATCGCGTGCTGGTGGCAGGCGTCAACTACGCGGCCGGATCACACTCGATGATTCCGATCAACCCACGCTGGGACCATCACGTCCTCGACACCTTCGAACGCGGCGAACTCGACGAGATCGACCACTGGACGACCGCATGGATGGGCGAGCAAGGGCGGCAGCTCCGAACACGAAGTCCGCACCTGGATCGCCGCATACGCGTCGCTCGCCGCAACCGGCTCCTACCGAATGACGACGCGATTCTATGAGCCGGTGCCCGAATGGATCGCCGGCTTCGCCGTCACCACGGCCATCAGCTGTGGCCATGTCTCACAATAGATTTCGGGATCGGACTTCTTGATTACGCCGGATGTCTCGTCTGGGCCCGATCGCAACAGGTAAGGCGCGCTTGCAGCGCGACGAGGCCTACTGCGGACCGCCTATGAGGTGCCTGGCTCTACTTGAGTTCAACAGCGGCGACCATGCGGCGGGCCAGTTCCTCGGGATCCTCGCCGCCGAGTTCCGAGTCGATGAGCGTGCCTGCGCGCCATAGGGCGGCCAAGCCGTGGACCAGGGACCATGCGGCGAGCTGCGCCGCCTTCTGGTCGGCCACCGGGTCGTCCAATTCGTCGACGCCGGTACGCAATTCACGACCGGATCCCTCATTGGCCGCGATCAGACGCTCGTCGTCCGTATCGAGGAGGTCGCGACGGAACATGATGTCGAAATGGCCGGGGTAGCGGCGGGCGAAGCGGATGTAGGCGACGGCCATCTCCCGGAAATCGCCTGCGGCGGAGTGCAGTTCCTGCTCGAGCAAGCCGTAGCCCTCGATGGCCAGTTCGGTGAACAAGCCCTGGCGGTTGCCGAAATGGTGGGCGGGAGCGGCGTGCGAGACGCCCGCGCGCTGAGCCAGGGCCCGCAGGGAGATCGAGTCGATCCCTTCGGTCGCTATCTGGTCGGCGGCGGCCTCGAGCAGCGTCGCCTTGAGGTCGCCGTGGTGGTACGTACTCTTGGGCATGCTTCGATGATCACCGAGGATCTTGTCGTTGACAAGTTACGTAACCCTACCTAATCTAGTCACTGTCAAGTTACTCTCGGCCATCGCTTCAGGAGCCCCTTCATGGCGCCGATCATTGCATTCCTCATCGTCACCTCCGTGGCTCGATTTGCGGGCTGGCTGGGCTTGGCCGGCTGGCTCGACTCGTGGTCGCACGCCGCCCGAATCGGTCTAGCCGCGATGTTCCTTCTCAGCGCCAGTGCCCACTTCTTGCAGCCGCGTCGCGACGCACTGATCGCTATGGTTCCCCCGCTGTTCCGCAATGCGGCCGCGATGGTTTCATTGACCGGCGTGCTCGAGATCGCCGGCGCCACCGGCCTTTTGATTCCGTTGTTCGCACCGGCGGCCGCGATCTCCCTGGCGGTGCTTCTGGTCGTGATGTTCCCGGCGAATGTCCGTGCGGCGCATACCGGCGAGGGCATCCACACCATGCCGTTGCCGGTACGCACCCTGGTGCAGGTCGTGTTCATCGGCGCCTGTGTAGTCGCGGTGTTCTGACCGCTCACAGTGGTCGCGGACCAGGTTCTTCTGCGCACCGGCACGGGTGTCGAATCGCTCGTCTGCTCGATGAGGGCATCGAGCGACAAGCTCAGCAGCCTGGGCGGTGCGGTAACCGATCTCCGGTTGCGTCCTCGATGCATCCGGTGCGGAACTTCTCGTCCACGACGCGTAGCCCCTCCGGCACCCCGTCATCGGCGCCGCTGTCGGTCGCCGGTCTGTGATTGCTCGGCACGTTCGTGTCTCGTCGGTGGCGGGGTGTCGGGTGATTCAGAGATGGTCGTGTCCAGAGTGGATATGGGGTGAGGCTTTTCGGTCTCTGCGGCGCGCCAGTGCACGCTCGCACGGCGAGACCGTCGTGCCCCGCGGCTTAGCGCTTTTGAGGACGCGGAGTCACTCGGTCGACTGCAGCGGTACGGACGACAATCCGCCCCAGCACAGGGCGATCACCGCCGCTATGGCGTCGGCCTTCGGGACAACACGGCCGGTGTCGAGCCAGTACTGCGCGGCGAATTGGCTGGCGCCGACCAGCCCGGCGGCGAGCATGCGAGATCGGTACGGGCTCAATCCGGAATCGTGCGCGACGACAGTGGAGACGGCTGTCACGCAGTCGTCTGTTGCGCGTCCGACTCGCCATCGTACCGAGGGCTCGCTCGGTACGTTGGAATCGAAGACCAGCCGAAACCCTTGCGTCTCATGGTCGACAAAGTCGAAGTAAGCCTGGATCGCGGCGCGGACCCGGTCCCGATTCGCGGTGGTCGAGCGTAGTGCCCGCTGCACCCCGTCGGTCAATGCGTCGATGTGGTGCTGCAACACCGCCAGATAAAGCTCCAGCTTGCCCGAAAATTCCTTGTACAGAATCGGTTTGCTCCAGCCCGCACGATGAGCGATCTCATCCATCGTGGCCGCGTGAAAGCCGCGTGCGACGAAGACCTCGGTCGCTGCTGTCAAGGCGCGTCGTCGCCGCAGCGCACGCCTGGCACGTACGACGAATTTGCCGGACTGCCGCGACGGCATCGTCGGTTCGTAATCGATAGGTTCGGCGGTCATTTCCTGCTCCGTTTGGTCGGTCAGGCTTGGAGTTCGGCCAGTGCGTCCTCGAGATCGCGAGCGATTTCCCAGACGTCGGGAACGGTGTCGGGGCAGGCGAGAATTCCGAAGTCGAGGTGTCCGTCGTAGGACATGACAGTGATGTTCAGGCAGCCCGACAGCTCGGTGAGCACCGAGACGGGGTGGCTCGAGAGCACGCGGATTCCATTGAGGTACAACGGTATCTGTGGCCCGGGCACGTTCGAGACGAGCAGGTTGACCAGAGGGAGAGTGGACGCAGCCGCTCGCAGCACAACTCGGGTGGGCATGCCGTGTAGCAGTGGTGTCAGCAGTGTGGTGACCTCGTGCAGCAGGTTCGATGACTGGGTGCGGAATCGCTGCTTGGCGACAAGCATATTGTCCCGCAACAGTTTCACTCGATGGCGAGGGTCGGTCTCGGAGATCGGCAACGTGGTGAGCATGAGTGAAAACTGGTTTCCCGCAGTACCGAACAGCTCGGGCGTGCGCACCGATACGGGAATGGCGGCCAGCAGCGGTCGGTCGGTGGCGAAGCCCCGGTCGCGCATCCAGCTCCGCAACGCGGTGGTGCACAAGGCCATCACGACATCGTTGACCGTCCCATCAACGCTGTTCTTGATTGTTTTCACCGCGTCCAGGGGCAGCGATGTGTATGCGACGCTACGGGCGCTGGTGAGGGGACCGTTGAACGGTACGTCGGGGTGCTTGGTGCGTAGATCATCGGCGGAACGCAGCAGCGTCGGCACGGCGCGCACGGCGGCGCGGAATCGGGTTGCCGGTCGAGTGAGCGCGTTCGGGAGGCTGCGCGCGAGCATTTCGACGGTCGACGGTGTCCGGCCGCGACGTACCTCCCGTGTCGACGGCAGTGCGGCAGAGGGTGTTTCGCAGATATCAAATATTGCGGCCATGATCTCGGCGGCGGATACGCCGTCGATCACCGCATGGTGCACCTTCGTATATACGGCCTGCCGCCCGCCCGAAAGTCCGGACACGAGGTGGCATTCCCACAACGGACGCGACCGGTCGAGCGGCTGACCATGGCGGCGCGCGACGTAGTCAGCAAGCTCTCGATCATCCGCACCGTCGGGCAGCCGGATATCCCGGACGTGGTATTTCAGGTCGATCTCCGCACAGTCCTCCCAGTACGGCAGGTCCAATCCGAACGGGACTGTACGCACCCGGCGGCGTAGCGGCGCGACGAGGGGCAGCCGCTCTGCGAAAAGCCTTCGCAGAGCTTCGGAATCGAGCGGGCCATTCGGCGCCGAGGCGGAGTCGAGCAGCGTAATCGCGCCGATATGCAGTGGCGTAGTGGACGTTTCGGTATCGAGCAGGTGCAGATCGAGCGGATCAAGCTGTCTCACATGGCCGATGGCGCGTGCGGTCGAGATGGCGGTGCGGGTGTGCTGGTGGACCACGGATTCCTCCCGGGTCGTGTCGGTGCCGGACGCGGCCACTGGCACGCAGGGGCATGCCAACAGCTCACAGCGTCGATCCCGGACGTCTGGTGATTCCGTGCATCGCGGCACGGAGCGCAACACCGTGTCGGCGCTGACAGGCTCGAACGGTGAAGCCCTCGATCTAGAGGGGTGAACGCGAGTGTAGTGTCAGCCGGCACCTCACGGTCTTGATCGACCGTTACGTCTCGTTAATTGTGTGCGAACAGTAAACACTGATCACACGTCCAAGAACTCTGGTCCGCAAGGTCGTACGCGGAGTACAGCCATCGTTGGGCTACGGTCAAGTCCCAGGACGTGGTGTAGTCCGGGTGGTCACCGAATGATCCGAGATGCGGTCACCGGTGAGTTCTGCGGGTGCGGTGTCCTCCCGATCGTCGGTGGCCGTGAGCCCGCGGGAGCGGGCCAGGACATCCACGCCCAGATAGCGGCGTCCCTAGATCCATTCATCGTGCTGCTCGGCCAGTACGGCCCCGACCAGGCGGATGATCGAACCGCGGTCGGGGAAGATGCCGACGACGTCGGTGCGGCGGCGGATCGGCCAACGCGTCGAGCATCCGACAAGGCGAGCGCGGAAATCTGGGTAGGGCCTTGGTGCTGGTCGATATCGTGCCGCAGCCGAACCGATTGCGGCTAGATCCTCGACGAGGGCATCCGGTGAACAGTCGCCGGCGCCACCTGGCTATTGCCCAGGATCGCTGACAGCGTTGCCCCACCCACCGGCGCGCCTCTCAGCCCTTGTCGACCGGTGCCTCTACTGGGCGGGGCGGCAAAAATAGGTATGTCGTGGGTAGTTCTGCCGTCGCGGGCAGCGCCCTCCGCGATAGAGGCTCGACAGTGACAGCGCAGGCAAGAACTGGCGAGGATTCCGATGTTCGACCACAAGCCGGAAAACCCACGACACGTCAACGACCCCTCCGGGCGCCACGGCGGCGCGACCCTGATGATCAGGCGTTGCACCGACTGTGCAACGTTGGTCGCGCCAATGACCAATGCCTGCTCATCGTGCCGAGCCACGACCCTGGACTGGGTACCCTCCACGGGCACCGGGTCGATCGTGTCGTGGAAAGTGGCACACCACCCCTCGAACACCGGAACGTGGGAGCAGTCCACGGTCGCCATCGTCGAACTCGACGACGGCCCCTGGATCTACTCCACCATCGACGGTGAACTCCCACCACCCTCGGACCAACC